>DATNBD010000248.1:0-8145 GCA_035572155.1 Rhodoferax sp. | reverse complement strand
CCAATGGCCAGCGTCTTGCCGCCCGCGCCGGCGCAAAAATCCACCACCATCTCGCCGCGTTTGGCGTCCAGCAGCAGAGCCAGCAGCTGCGAGCCTTCATCCTGCACCTCGATCGCACCGCGTGCAAAGGCGTCGACCTTGGTCAGGGCGGGTTTGCCTTCCAGCCGCAGGCCCCAGGGCGAATACGGCGTCGCCACCGATTGGATGCCGGCCTTGGTCAGTTCCTTTTGCACCTCGGAGCGCTTGCCGGTCAAGGCGTTGACGCGCAGATCGAGCCCCGCGCTTTTATTCAGACTGTCGACCAGCGGCCAGAACTCGCCCCCCAGTTGCTCGCGCAGCGGCTGCGCCAGCCATTCGGGCAGGTTGTGGCGGTGCCGCTCCAGCAAATCAGCGACATCAATCCCGTCGCACTGGTCGAGCCAGTTTTTTTCCTGATCCGTCAACGCACTCTTGAGAAAATCGCGTGGGCCGTAAAACCCCAGAATCGCCAGCCGGCGCTCGCGCGGGCCGCTGCCCGAGGGCGCAAAGTGGTCGAACAGCAGCTTCCTGCGCAGCACGGCATACACCGTCTCCGCCAGGGTAGCGCGCTCGCGCGGGCCCAATTCCCGGTGGTCGCGGAAAAAACGCGACACGACGGCGTCGGCCGGATGGTCGAACTGGAGGGTCAGCCGGACGAGTTCGGAGCAGGCGTCCAGCAGGGCTTTGGGATGCATAGCTTTCGATTGTCCCACGCCCCTCCTGCGGCCGATTCTGGCGCAAACCTTGTTCTGCAACAGAGTTTCCGAATGAAAATGACCTGCAGCCCTTGATGGACAAGGTCTGACAGCTATTGTTTTGATAGAAACTGTGCGATCGCACGCGGGTAGATCAGGTGCTCCTGTGTTCGCACGCGCGCCGCCAGCGCATCGGGCGTGTCGTGCGGCAGCAGCGGCACCACGGCCTGCGCAAGGATCGGTCCATGATCCAGTTCCGCCGTCACCTGATGCACGGTCGCGCCGGCCACCCGGCAGCCAGCGTCGATCGCGCGCTGGTGCGTGTGCAGGCCCGGAAACGCCGGCAACAGCGAGGGGTGGATGTTGAGCAGCCGCCCCTCGTAACGCGCAACGAAGCCGGGCGTGAGAATGCGCATGAAACCGGCCAGCACCACCAGCGCCGGCGCATGGCGGTCGATCGCCGCGGCCAGTGCCGCATCGAACACTTCGCGCGTCGGGTGCGCGGTGTGCTCGACCACGTCGGTCGCTATGCCCTGCCCGCGCGCAAAGACCAGGCCCCGAGCCGCGGCCTTGTTGCTGATGACGGCGGCCACGCGCGCATCCAGCCGCTCGCCCCAGCCCTCACGCTGCGCTGCGCCCACGATGGCGGCCATGTTGGAGCCTTCGCCCGAGATCAGGATCACAATGTTTTTCATGCCGGGCGCCATTATCGGGCGGCCCCGCAAAGACGAGGCCGCTGCGCCGGCGGCACACCGGAAAGCCTGCTGGCGCCACGGCGGCAAAGCGCGCAAACTGCGTGCTGGAGGGCGCTTGTCGCCACTTGGACATAAGCAATCGAACGGTCGTGCTAAAAACAGCGCTTCCGCCCGGCATTCTCTGGAGATTCATCGAATGGATTTGGCCTTTACCCCCGAAGAGCAGAAGTTTCGCGACGACATCCGCGGTTGGGTGCACGCGAACCTGCCCGCCGACATCTCGCAAAAAGTGCACAACGCCCTGCACCTGACCCGCGACGACATGCAGAACTGGGCGAAGATTCTGGGCAAGAAGGGCTGGCTCGGCTACGGGTGGCCCAAGGAGTTCGGCGGCCCGGGCTGGACCGCGGTGGAAAAGCATTTGTTCGAGGAAGAATGCGCGCTGGCCGGCGCCCCGCGCATCGTTCCATTCGGCCCGGTGATGGTCGCGCCGGTGATCATGGCGTTCGGCAATGCCGAGCAGCAAAAGCGCTTCCTGCCCGGCATCGCCAGCGGCGACGTCTGGTGGAGCCAGGGTTATAGCGAGCCGGGATCCGGCTCAGACCTGGCGAGCCTCAAGACCCGCGCCGAGCGCAAGGGTGACAAGTACATCGTGAACGGCCAGAAGACCTGGACCACGCTGGGCCAGTACGGCGACTGGATGTTCAACCTGGTGCGCACCAGCACCGAGGGCAAGCCGCAGACCGGCATTTCATTCATCGTGCTCGACATGAAGTCGCCCGGCGTCACGGTGCGGCCAATCAAGTTGCTGGATGGCGAATGCGAAGTCAACGAGGTCTGGTTCGACAACGTCGAGGTGCCGGCAGAAAACCTGATCGGTGAGGAAAACAAGGGCTGGACCTATGCCAAGCACCTGCTCAGCCACGAGCGCACCAACATCGCCGACGTGAACCGCGCGAAGCGCGAACTCGAGCGCCTGAAACGCATCGCCAAAGCCGAGGGCGTGTACGACCCTGCCGTGAACGGCCCTGCGGCCGGGCGTTTCCGCGACGAGATCGCCAAGCTCGAGGTCGATGTGGTCGCGCTCGAGATGATGGTGCTGCGCGTGCTCTCGGCGATGAAGGCAGGCAAGAATCCGCTCGACGTGGCCGGCCTGCTCAAGATCAAGGGCAGCGAAATCCAGCAGCGCTACAGCGAACTCATGATGCTCGCGGCGGGCCCCTACAGCCTGCCGCTGATTCACGAAGCGATGGAAGCGGGCTGGCAGGGCGATTATGTCGGCGCTGCCTACTGCGCGCCGCTGGCCTCGACCTACTTCAACCTGCGCAAGACCACGATCTACGGCGGCAGCAACGAGGTACAACGCAACATCGTCGCGCAGACGGTACTGGGCTAAGGAATAAAAATGGACTTTGATTTCACGGACGACCAGGAACATCTGCGCGACGCGGTGCGCAAGTGGGTGGACAAGGGCTATGGCTTCGAGCGGCGCCGCGCCATCGTGCAGGCCGGCGGCTTCTCGCGCGAGGCCTACGCCGAACTCGCGCAACTGGGCCTGGCCGGCCTGTACATCCCCGAAGCCCATGACGGCCTGGGCATGGGCCCGGTCGAAGGCATGGTGGTGATGGAGGAGCTCGGGCGCGGCATCGTGCTGGAGCCGCTGGCGCAGACGCTGATCGCAGGCGCCGTGCTCGCGGGCCATGCGCCGGACGCGCTCAAAAAAGCCTGGCTGCCCAGGATCGCCGGCGGCGAAGCGCTGGTCGTGCTGGCGCAGCAGGAGCGGGCGGCGCGGTATCGGCTCGATCTCTGCGCCGCCACCGCCATCCAGGCTAGCGGCTCGTGGACCGTCAGCGGCGCCAAGAGCATCGTTCCCGCCGGCGACCAGGCCGATGCGTTCATCGTGCCGGCAAACGCCTCCGGCAAGATCGCGCTGTTCCTGGTCGAGCGCGGCGCCGCTGGCGTGGCAGCCCGCGGCTACGGCACGCAGGACGGCGGCCGCGCGGCCGAGGTCACGCTGCAGAATGCACCCGCGGCGCTGGTCACGGCGGACGGCCTCGCGGCGCTCGAACATGCGGTGGACATCGGCATTGCCGCCACCTGCGCCGAAGGCGTGGGCGTGATGGACCGGGTGATGGCGATCACGGTCGAATACCTGAACACGCGCAAGCAGTTCGGCGTGTTCATCGGCAGCTTCCAGGCGCTGCGGCACCGCGTTGCCGACATGAAGATGCAGCTCGAACTGGCGCGCTCCATGAGCTACTACGCGAGTCTCAAGCTGAACGCCCCGGCAGACGAGCGCCGCCGGGCGCTGGCGCGCGCCAAGTACCAGTTGGGCGTGGCCATGCGCTTCGTCGGCCAGCAGTCGGTGCAACTGCACGGCGGCATCGGCGTGACTGACGAATACATCGTGAGCCACTACTTCAAGCGCCTGACGCAGATGGAGATGACGTTTGGCGACACCCTGCACCACCTGGGCGAGGTCTCGCAGCGCATGCAGGACAAGGCTGGCGTGTTCGCCTGATGCTTTCCCACTGATAGCACACAATGCCCGCAGGACCTTGGCTTGCGGGCATTTTCATTAAAAATGAGGAGACCACCATGATCGCCACCCGTCGCCTGTTCCTGGGTTTGATGACGAGCACGCTGCTATTGGCCGGCTGCGCCGGCTGGCCGACGGGGGAGCTGGCCCAGCCCATCGTCTTCGTGCATGGCAATGGCGACAACGCCGCGGTGTGGCAGACCACAATCTGGCGCTTCGAGTCGAACGGTTGGCCGGCCGATCGCCTGACCGCCATCAATATCCCCTATCCCCTGGCGCGCGACAACGACAGCAAGCCGCAGGCCGGGCGCTCGTCCACCGCCGAGAACATGGCGTACCTGCGCGCCGCCGTGGACCAGGTGCTCAAGACCACCGGCGCCAGCCAGGTGATCCTGGTGGGCAACTCGCGCGGCGGCAACGCGATCCGCAACTACATCCAGAACGGCGGCGGCGACAGGACCGTGAGCCAGGCCATTCTCGGCGGCACGCCGAACCACGGTGTCTGGGCCATCAAGGGCCTCAACGAAGGCAATGAATTCTCCGGTACCGGGCCGTTCCTGACCGGACTCAATGCGCCCAAGGGTTTGAGCGGCGACGAGGTCACACCCGGCGTGAAATGGCTGACCATCCGCTCCGACAACAACGACAAGTACGCGCAGCCGGACGGCCTGTGGATCGGGCACAAGGGCACGCCCACGGGCGTCACGTTCGACGGCCCGGCGCTCAAGGGCGCCACGAACGTGGTGATCCCGGGGGTGACGCATCGGGGCACCGCCTTCTCGCCCGCCGCATTCGGGGTGATGTACCGCTTCATCACCGGCCATGCCGCCCACACGCTGGACGTCACGACGCAGGCGGCACCGGTGCTCGGCGGCGAGATCACCGGGCTGGGCGTGCAGTCGAACGACCCGGCGTCCGGCAACTTCAGCAACAACCTGCCGCTGCCCGGCGCGCAGCTGACCATTTACGCGACCGACCCGGCCACGGGCGAGCGCATCGGCGCGGCCCGCTACAGCCAGACCATCACGGCGGACGGCCGCTGGGGCCCGTTCACGGCGACACAAGGCGAGCCATACGAGTTCGTCATCAGCGCGCCGGGCTACGCCACCACACACATCTACCGCAGCCCGTTCCCGCACTCCAGCAACATCGTGGACATGCACCCGGTACGGCTCACTGCCGCCGATCAGGGCGCCGGCTCGGTCATCACGTTGGAGCGTCCACGCGGCTACTTCGACCCGGTGCGCGAGCAGATCAGCTTCGACGGCCATACGCCGCCCCCCGGCGTTCCGCCCACGGGCGTCGCCGGCATTTCGAGTTCGACCATCAAGACCGCCGCTTCGGCGGGGGTGCGGGCGATCACCGGCCAACTGGACGGCGAGCGCATCACCGGGCGCACCTGGCCCGCGGCGCAGGACAACGCGGTCGTGCTGGAACTGACGAACTGAAAGTTGGGCGCGGCGCGCAGGCCCGCGCGCGTCAACTGTGCAGGCGCGAGGTCTTGGGCAGATGCGCCATCAGGAACTCCATCTGGTCCGCCAGGATGCGGCGGTTGCGCAGGATGAAGTCTTCCCACAGGCTGGGCACGTAGGGCGCGTAGAGCAGCGGCATCCGGGCCTGCTCGGGCGTGCGGTTGCTCTTGCGGTGGTTGCAGGCGCGGCAAGCGGTCACCACGTTCATCCACTTGTCGATGCCGTTCTGCGCGAACGGGATGATGTGCTCGCGCGTCAGATCTTCTTCATGAAACGCGCCGCCACAGTAGGCGCAGACATTGCGGTCGCGCGCGAACAGCTTGCTGTTCGTCAGGCCGGGCTTGAGCTGGAACGGGTTGATGTTGGGCACGCCCCGGGTACCGATGATGCTGTTCACGGTGATGATGGACTGCTCGCCCGAGATCGCGTTGTAGCCGCCATGGAACACGGCCACCTCGCCCCCCACCTCCCAGCGCACTTCCTGCGCGGCGTAGTGAATCACCGCCTGCTCGAGTGAAATCCACGACTGGGGCAACCCCTGGGCTGACAGCTTCAAGACCTTCAAAACACGCCTCCAACAACAGTTGAACACCACTGGACGGAATCATCGTTCTTCAAGTCGATCGCGGCATGGCGCCTGCGAGCCGGCTGAGTCACAATATACTCTTTTCATGACAGGTTGGCGTCAGCCCCTTGTTCGATGGGGTCGAGACGCTATCAAAACGATACCGCTCCATGCTGATTTTTCGTGGTTTCAATCACCCCGGCCTCGCCGACGCCTGCGCCCTGACGATCGGCAATTTCGATGGCCTGCACCGCGGCCATCAAGCCATGCTGGCGCTGCTGGCGAACGAGGCGCGGCACCGCGGCGTGCCCAGTTGCGTCATGACTTTCGAGCCGCATCCGCGCGACTATTTTGCCGCGCTGGCGCACAAGCCCGAGCTGGCGCCGGCGCGCGTGGGCACGCTGCGAGACAAGCTGACCGAGCTGGCGCGCTGCGGGGTCGAGCAGACCGTGGTGATGCCCTTCGACGCACCATTCGCGGGCCAGTCGCCGCAGGCGTTCATCACCGACGTACTGGTGCGCGGCCTGGGCGCGCGCTATGTGCTGGTCGGCGACGATTTCCGCTTCGGCGCCAAACGCGCGGGCGACTACGCGATGCTGGACGGCGCGGGCGCCGCGGCGGGCTTTGACGTGGCCCGCATGAACAGCTACGAGGTGCACGGCCTGCGCGTGTCCAGCTCCGCGGTGCGCGAGGCGCTGGGCCAGGGCCGCATGCAGGATGCCGAGCGCCTGCTCGGGCGTCCCTACAGCATCAGCGGCCATGTGGTGCACGGCCGCAAGCTCGGGCGCGAACTGGGCTGCCCCACCCTGAACCTGCGCTTTGCGCACTGGAAGCCGGCCGCCAGCGGCATTTTCGCGGTGCAGGTGCACGGCCTGTCCGATCAGCCCTTGCCGGGCGTTGCGAACCTGGGGATTCGCCCCTCGCTGGACCCGCGCGACGTGAACGGCGGGCGCGTGCTGCTGGAGACGCATTGCCTGGACTGGCCGGCCGCCCTCGGAGCCGAGGGTGGGTACGGTAAAATCATCCGGGTGGAGCTGCTGCACAAACTGCATGACGAACGCAAGTACGACGGCCTGGCCGCCCTGAAGGAAGGTATGGCGCGCGACTGCCTGGACGCGCGCGCGTTTTTCACGTCCATGCACGGGCAAACGCATCGCCAGACCACACGCGACCGAATTTAGACGATCTCTGCCGCAGGTCGCTGCCCTTCGACAGGCTCAGGGCGAACGGCCTTTCACTCATCATTCCCCCAAACTAGCCGTTCGGGCTGAGCCTGTCGAAGCCTTTGCTACGCCTTGATCATGTCCGACGCCAAAACCGATTACCGCAGCACCCTGAACCTGCCCGACACGCCTTTCCCGATGCGCGGCGACCTGCCCAAGCGCGAACCGGGTTGGGTGAAGGAGTGGAACGAACAGGGCCTGTACCAGCGCCTGCGCGACGCGCGCCACGGCGCACCGAAATTCATTTTGCACGACGGCCCGCCCTACGCGAACGGGCAACTGCACATCGGCCACGGCGCGAACAAGATCCTGAAAGACATGATCGTCAAGACGCGCCAACTGATGGGCATGGACGCGCACTACGTGCCCGGCTGGGACTGCCATGGCCTGCCGATCGAGAACGCGATCGAGAAGAAATTCGGCCGTAACCTCTCGCGCGACGAGATGCAGGCGAAAAGCCGTGCCTATGCGACCGAACAAATCGCGCAGCAGATGGCCGACTTCCAGCGCGTCGGCGTGCTTGGCAACTGGAACGATCCGTACAAGACGATGAATCCGCGCAACGAGGCCGGTGAGCTGCGCGCGTTCAAGCGCGTGATCGAGCGTGGCTTCGTGTACCGGGGCTTGAAGCCCGTGTACTGGTGCTTCGACTGCGGTTCCTCGCTGGCCGAATTCGAGATCGAGTATGCCGACAAGAAGAGCCAGACCATCGACGTCGCATTCAAGGCGCATGACCCGGCAAGGCTCGCGGCGGCGTTTGGCTTGGGTGCGTTGGCCAAGGACGCGTTCGCCGTCATCTGGACCACCACCGCCTGGACCATTCCCGCGAATCAGGCGATCAACCTCAATCCCGAACTCGACTATGCGTTGGTGGACACCGAGCGCGGCCTGCTGATCCTGGCCGCCTCGCTGGTCGAGCAATGCCTGCAGCGCTACCG
>DATNBD010000247.1:0-9537 GCA_035572155.1 Rhodoferax sp. | reverse complement strand
GTGTACGTAACGATCACCACGCTCGACGCCCATCTGGCGCGCATCCTGGAGCCGCGCGCAGCCGCGCCGTACCGTCGCTTGCGCACCCTCCGCACGCTGGCGGAAGCGGGCGTGCCGGTCGGCGTCAGCGTGGGACCGCAAATTCCGTTCGTGAACGAGGACATGGAGCAGGTACTGGCCGCCGCGTGGGACGCGGGTGCGCGCAACGCCTTCTACACGGTGCTGCGCCTGCCGTGGGAGCTCGCCCCGCTGTTTCGCCAGTGGCTGGAGCTGCATTACCCGCAGCGCGCCGGCCGCATCATGGCGCGTATCCAGGAGATGCGCGGCGGCAAGGACTACGACAGTGATTTCGCCACGCGCATGACGGGCAGCGGCGAATGGGCGAACCTGATTCGCCAGCGCTTCGAGAAGGCGTGCCGGCGCCTGGGATTCAACCGCGAACGCATGGCACTCGACACCAGCCAATTCCGCCACGGCGCCGCGCAGGGGCAGGGCAGCCTGTTCTAGCGTCGGGCGCCGGCGCCCTTCAACGCAGATAACTGCGGTTCAGACGGGTTTCCAGTTTTTTCTGCAGTGTCTCGAAGAACGCGCTCATCACCCAGTAGATGCCGGCGGCGAGCAGGTACAGCGGGAACGGCTGGAACGTGGTGGCAATCACGGTCTTGGTGGACAGCATCAGCTCGCTCACCGAAATCACCGACACCAGCGAGGTGTCCTTGATCAGGCTGATCAGGCTGTTCGACAGGCTGGGCACGGCCAGGCGCAGCGCCTGCGGGCCGATGACGTAGCGCAAGGTTTGCGTCTGCGACAGGCCCAGGCTGCGCGCGGCATTCCATTGGCCGTGTTCCACGCCGTTGATGGCCCCGCGAATGGTCTCGGACAGATACGCACCGACGTTCAGACTCAGCCCCAGGATGCCCGAGGTGATCGCCCCGAACTGGATGCCGATGCTGGGCAGGCCAAAATAAATCACGAACAGCTGCACCAGCAGCGGCGTGCCGCGCATGCAGCTCACATACAGGGTGGCGAATTGCGACAACAAGGGCACCCGGGCCAGCCGCGTGACCGCCACCACGGTGCCCAGCACCGCGCCGAAAACCACGGACGCCACGGCCAGCACCAAGGTGTAGCCGGCGCCCGTGAGCATCACCGGCAGCGCACCGCGCAGCAACTGCGCCAGGCCATGCAAGTCCATACGTCACCCCATTGAATAAAAAAACCCGGCGGCAGCCGGGTTGCAGCGCAGGAAAATTATTGCGCGACCGGTGGCTTGCTGACGTCGCGGTCGAACCACTTCTCGGAGATCTTCGCAAAGCTGCCGTCGGCTTCCATGTCGGCCAGCGCCTTGTCGATCGCCGCCTTGAACTTGGGGTTGTTCTTGACGAACGCGACGCCGGACTCCTCGATCTGGCCCACGGGTGCGCCGGCCTTGAGCGGGAGGTTGGTTTTCTTGATGATGTAGGGAATCAGGAGGCTGTCGTTCATCGCGGCGTCGATGCGCCCCAGGGCCAGATCCTGCAGGTACTCGCTGGAACCGGGGTAGGTCTTGATATCGATGCCGCCCACCGCCTTGGCCATGTCGGCGAAGTTGGTGCCCTCGCCCACGCCGAGTTTCTTGCCCCGAAGATCGACGAGCGACTTGAACACGCGCTTGTCGTCCTTGCGCACGATCAGCTGCGGGCTGGAGATGGTGTAGGGCGTGGAGAAATCGAAGGCTTCCTTGCGCTTATCGGTGATACCGACCTGGTTGATCACCACGTCGTACTTGCCCGCCTGCAGACCGGCCAGCAGGCCGCTCCATTCACCCGTGGTGAACTCGGCCTTGACGCCAAGCCGGTGTGCCAGCGCGTCGGCCAACTCGACCTCGAAGCCGGCCAGCTTGCCATTTTCCTGGTAGTTGAAAGGTGGATAGGTGCCTTCCATCGCCACGCGCAGCGTGCCACGGTGCTGGACGGCGTCGAGCAGACCGGTCGCGCCCGCGTGCAGCGCGGTGCCCAAAAGAACGGCGACGGCCAAAAGCTTTCGAATATGCATATTCATTCCAGTTTTAAGAGGTTGTTGTTGAAGACGGTTTTGGATATTACAGCGAGTGGTACTTTGTTTGTGGGCCGTCGTTCGACGGACCTGATGGCGCCAGGGGAATCTGTCAGTCGCTCGTGGTCGCTAATTTTTGGAACTGACCTCGTGCGTCGCTGGCGCTGCGGCGATGTCGGCCAGCGCATAGAACGAGTTGAGCGGATTGATCAGGTAGCGCAACTGGGCATGGTTGCGCATGGCCGACGCCAGATCTTCATGGAAAACGACTGTGGCCCCCGCCAGCAAAGCGCAGGACGCTACAAAAATAAAAGCATTGACGACAAGCTGGCGGCCCGGCCGCACTCGTCGCAAAGGCTTGCGCCAGAGCCATACCGCGGGCAGGACCGCGAGCACCAGCACGCTGGCCAGCATGCGCCAACCCACCACATCTCCCACGCCGCTCGGGTTGGCCTGCAGCGCGCGCAGCATCGCCGGGGTGTCGATAACGATGCCATCGTTCAACATGAAGTAGGCGCCGAGCGCGGCGGCCAGCAGGAACAGGGTGACGGCCGGCTTGAAGATCCAGCGCCACGCGAACAGGCAGAGCAATGCGCTGGTGGCGGCGCCTATCATCAGCGCCAATCCGATGCCGAACCAGACACCGGCTGCGTTGTCCAGTTCGGGCAGTTGCGCCAGCCGCCTCCATAGCGCGAGATTGCAGACCGTGGCGATCCAGATCGAGATCAGCACGATGGCCCAGACCGGATGCAGGGCGGCGCGCTCGCGCTGCGGCGAGAAGAAGGACGAGAGGGCGAACTCGGTGCTGCGAAACAGTTTCAGTGACGACATGGCTGTGCATTGTCGCTGTTTCCGGGGCCCAGGCACACCCCTTGGGAGCGCCTCAGGCGCCGAAAAAGCTCTTGAGCTTGTCGGTCCAACTGCCCTCGCTGGGCGAGTGCTTGGCGCCGCCTTTTTTGAGCGACTCGTCGAGTTCCTTGAGCAGCTTGCGCTGATGTTCCGTCAGCTTTACCGGTGTTTCCACCGAAATGTGGCAGTACAGGTCGCCCGGGTAGCTGGAGCGCACGCCCTTGATGCCCTTGCCGCGCAGGCGAAACTGCTTGCCGGCCTGGGTTCCCTCCGGAATGTCGATCGCGGCCTTGCCGGCCAGCGTGGGCACATCGATCTCGCCGCCCAGCGCCGCCGTGGTGAAGCCGATCGGCACCTCGCAGTGCAGATCGTCGCCATCGCGTTCGAAGATGTTGTGCTTCTTCAGGCGGATTTCGATGTACAGGTCGCCCGGCGGGCCGCCATTCGCGCCGGGTTCGCCGTTGCCGGCGCTGCGAATGCGCATGCCGTCGTCGATGCCGGCCGGAATCTTGACTTCGAGTGTCTTGGTGGTTTTGACCTTGCCCTGGCCGTGGCATGTGCCGCACGGCTCGGGGATGAGCTTGCCCGTGCCGCGGCAAGTCGGGCAGGTCTGCTGCACGCTGAAAAACCCCTGGCGCATCTGGACCACGCCGGCGCCGTGGCAGGTGGTGCAGTTGACGACTTTGGTGCCGGGCTTGGCGCCCGTGCCATGGCAGGTGGCGCAGTCGTCCCAGGTGGGAATGCGGATCTGCGCCTCCTTGCCCTGGGCCGCTTCTTCTAGCGTGACCTCCATCGCATAGCTCAGGTCGCCGCCACGGAACATCTGCCGGCCGCCCTGGGCGCGTCCCTGGCCGCCGCGCTGGCCGTTGAAGATGTCGCCGAAGATGTCGCCGAACGCCTCCGCAAACCCGCCAAAACCCTCGGCGCCCGGCCCGCCGCGCATGTTCGGATCGACGCCGGCATGGCCGTACTGGTCGTAGGCGGCGCGCTTTTGCCCGTCGCTCAGCATCTCGTAGGCTTCCTTGGCTTCCTTGAACTTGCCTTCGGCGGTCTTCGCCGCATCGCCCTGGTTGCGGTCCGGGTGGTACTTCATCGCGAGCTTGCGATAGGCCTTCTTGATCTCGTCCTCGCCCGCGTTCTTGGGGACGCCCAGGGTTTCGTAATAGTCGCGCTTGCTCATTCAGCGATCACTTTCTCAATACGGCGGCCCGACAGGGGCCGGATCATGTTCATTGGCTCAATCGCTCTATGGTGGGGCCGGGCTTGAAATAAACGGCGATCATCGCGATGAAAATGGCGATGGAAATCCACACCGACACATACGCCAGCGGCGCCGATGCCAGGTACAGAGCGATGCTCATCTGGTTTCTGCGCCCGGCGCGCTTGTGCATGTCCGCCAGCGCGGTGTTGTCCGGCTGCTGCGCGGCGACGCCGCGGCGCAGCATTTCGTAGGCCACGGCGCTGGCCGCGAGGTTCAGGCTATAGACCGTGATCGCGAGCGGCGCCAGATGGTTCTCGCCCATGCCGCCGGTGGAAAACGGTATCAGCGAGAGCCAGAACAGCATGTGGTTGTTGAGCCAGAGAATGCGACCGGTGGGCGCGCGCAGGGTGGACATCAGGTGGTGATGATTGACCCAGACGATGGCGACGACGACAAACGAAAGCGCATAGCTCAGGAACACCGGGGCCAGCACCAGCAGGTTCTCCAGCGTGAACGGATGGGGCACCCGCAACTCCAGCACCATGATGGTGATGATGATGGCGATCACGCCGTCACTGAAGGCCTCCAGGCGGTTCTTGTTCATCGTTCTCGTCGATTCAACTACCGGTCACAACATGCGCGAACGCCGCGCCCGGGCATATGCATGCCCGGGCGCGGCGGCTTGACACTGTGCGCAGCTGTGCGCGCCTCTCTCAACCCTTCTTGACTTCCTTCACCTCGGCATCGACCACGTTGTCGTCGGCCGGCGGCGGCTCCGCGGACTGGGCGCCCGCGCCGCCAGTTGCACCCGCACCCGGACCGGCTGCGGCCTGCTGGGCCTGCATGTCGGCGTACATCTTCTCGCCCAGCTTCTGGCCGGCGCTGGTCAGGGTGTTGGTCTTTTCCTCGATCGCGGTCTTGTCGTCACCCTTCAGCGCCGCGTCCAGGTCCTTGATCGCGGCCTCGATCTTTTCCTTCTCGCCCGCGTCCAGCTTGTCGCCGTATTCAAGCAGGCTCTTGCGCACGCTGTGCACCATGGCCTCGCCCTGGTTTTTGGCCTGCACCAGCTCCAGCTTCTTCTGGTCGTCGGCCGCGTTGATCTCGGCGTCCTTCACCATCTGCTGTATCTCGGCCTCCGACAGGCCCGAATTCGCCTTGATGGTGATCTTGTTTTCCTTGCCGGTGCCCTTGTCCTTGGCACCCACGTGCAGGATGCCGTTCGCGTCGATGTCGAACGACACCTCGATCTGCGGCGTGCCGCGCATGGCCGGCGGAATGCCCTCCAGGTTGAATTCGCCCAGCAGCTTGTTGCCCGCGGCGATGTCACGTTCGCCCTGGAACACCTTGATCGTGACGGCCGGCTGGTTGTCCTCGGCGGTCGAGAAGGTTTGCGCGAACTTGGTCGGGATGGTCGTGTTCTTCTTGATCATCTTGGTCATCACGCCGCCCATGGTCTCGATGCCCAGCGACAGCGGGGTCACGTCCAGCAGCAGCACGTCCTTGCGGTCGCCGCTGAGGACCTGGCCCTGGATGGCGGCGCCCACGGCCACGGCTTCGTCGGGGTTCACGTCCTTGCGCGGTTCCCGGCCAAAGAAGTCCTTCACGGTTTCCTGCACCTTGGGCATGCGCGTCATGCCGCCCACCAGGATCACGTCGTTGATGTCGGACACGCTCACGCCGGCGTCCTTGATGGCCGTGCGGCAGGGGGCGATGGTGCGCTCGATCAGTTCGTCCACCAGCGACTCCAGCTTGGCGCGCGTCATCTTGATGTTCAGGTGCTTCGGACCCGACGCATCGGCCGTGATGTAGGGCAGGTTGATGTCGGTCTGCGCGCTGTTGGACAGCTCGATCTTGGCTTTTTCGGCGGCGTCCTTCAGCCGCTGCAATGCCAGCACGTCCTTGGACAGGTCGACGCTCTGCTCCTTCTTGAACTCGGCAACGATGTAGTCGATGATGCGCTGGTCGAAGTCCTCGCCGCCGAGGAAGGTGTCGCCGTTCGTGGACAGCACTTCGAACTGTTTTTCGCCGTCGACATCGGCGATCTCGATGATGGAGATGTCGAACGTGCCGCCGCCGAGGTCGTACACCGCGATCTTGCGGTCGCCCTTTTCCATCTTGTCCATGCCGAAGGCCAGCGCGGCCGCGGTCGGCTCGTTGATGATGCGCTTGACGTCCAGGCCCGCGATGCGGCCCGCGTCCTTGGTGGCTTGGCGCTGGCTGTCGTTGAAGTAGGCGGGCACGGTGATCACGGCTTCTGTGACCGGCTCGCCGAGGTAGTCCTCGGCGGTCTTCTTCATCTTGCGCAGGATGTCGGCGCTGACCTGCTGGGCGGAAATCTGCTTGCCGCGCACCTCGACCCAGGCGTCGCCATTGTCGGCCGCGACGATCTTGTAGGGCATGAGGTTGATGTCTTTCTGGACCTCTTTTTCGGTGAACTTGCGCCCGATCAGGCGCTTGACGGCGTACAGGGTGTTCTTCGGGTTGGTCACCGCCTGGCGCTTGGCCGAGGCCCCCACCAGCACCTCGCCGTCTTCCTGATAGGCCACGATGGACGGCGTGGTGCGCGCGCCCTCCGAGTTCTCGATGACCTTGGGGTTGCTGCCTTCGATGATGGACACGCAACTGTTGGTGGTGCCCAGGTCGATCCCGATGATTCTTCCCATGATGTCTGCTCCTGCGAACTTTGAAAATTGAATGAGGTCTACTTGTGGATAACTGCCGATGTTTCAAGCCCCGGTGGGGTCATTTCGGTGCGGCCACCGTGACCAGCGCCGGACGCAGCACGCGCTCGGCAATCAGGTAGCCTTTTTGCAACACCGTCACCACGGTATTGGCTTCCTGATCCGCCGCCACCATGCTGATCGCCTGATGCTGGTGCGGGTCGAATTTGCTGCCCACGGCCGGGTTCACCTCGATCACCTTGTTGCGCTCCAGCGCTGCCTTGAGCTGGCGCAGCGTGACCTCCGTGCCTTCGCGAATCTGCTCCGTCGTGGCGTCATGGTGGGCTAACGCGGCTTCCAGGCTGTCCGCCACGGGCAGCAGGCTCTCGGCGAAGCTCTCGAGCGCGAATTTGCGCGCCTTCGCGATTTCCTCTTCGGCGCGGCGGCGCGCATTTTCGGTTTCGGCCTTGGCGCGCAAAAAATGATCGGACAGTTCAGCCACCTTGGTCTTGAGGCCCGCCATCTCGGCCTGCACGGCGGCCATGTCCGCCGAGGCGTCGGCTTCGTTTGCCGCCAGCGCGGCCTCGCGTTCCTCCGGGGAGGCGTCCGCCGGGATCCCGCCAGTGGTCGGGGCGTCGGTCGCGGGAGCGTCCTGGAAGGGGGGATGCTCGGGAGTGGAATTCTGGGTCATGTTCTGGGGGGCGGAATTGTAATGGCCAGCCTGCCATATGGAGGCTGGGCCGTTTGTTTCAAGCCCCGGTTCGCGGGCCACAGGGCGTGCCGCGCAAGGGCCTGCCGCGGTGGCCGGGGCGCTTGCGCTATTTCACGCCGAGCAGCTCGACGTCGAACTTGAGCGTGGCGTTCGGGGGAATCACGCCGCCGGCACCGCGCGCGCCGTAACCCAGTGCGGCCGGAATGATCAGGGTGCGGATGCCGCCGACTTTCATGCCCGCCACGCCTTCGTCCCAGCCGCGAATGACCATGCCGGCGCCCAGCGAGAACACGAACGGATCGCTGCGGTCCCGGCTGGAGTCGAACTTGGCGCCCTGCACGCCGTCGTTGTAGAGCCAGCCCGTGTAGTGGACGGTGACGCTGTGCCCCTGGGCGGCCTGGGTACCGTCGCCGGTCGCGGTGTCGTGGTATTGCAGGCCGGAAGCACTGGTAATCATCTTGAATCCTTGGTTGGAACGCTACGTAAAATATAGCAAACTATGCATGTTTGCAAAGGGGCAAAGGCCCCGAACACCCGCAATTATGCCAGCACCCCATGCGTTGCCCAGTGGCGTTGTTGCGCCGCGCACATGAAAAAGGACAGGCCGTACCTGTCCTTTTCCAGTACCCCGGGGAGGGGAGTTATTTCTTTTTGGCCTGGCTGGCCGCCCATTTTCCGGCGAAGGCCTGCAGGTCGTTCAGCCGCTTGAGCAGATCGACGCCCGATGCCGTGACGCCATAGCCGTCGCCGCCGTGGTTCATCAGGCCGGCCTCGCGCAGCTCCTTGATGCGGGTGTTGAGCGTGTTGGGGGTGATGCCGCCGACGCTGTCCTGCAACAGGCGGAACGTTTGCGGATGGCCGTCGCGCAGCGCCCACAGCACGCGTATCGCGTAGCGTGATTCAAGCAGGCTCAGCAACTGGCTGACGGCGGCATTTTCCTTGGAACTCATTCTTCGATCTCCTCGTTTATTGGACTCTGAACTCTGGACACGGTGCCGGTCCGTCTCCGCGGACCCAGCATGGCGGGGCAAATATAGCGCAGTTTTCGGGTTGCTACAAGTTTCATAGCCCACAGTGCCCTAAATACATGGGCTCAAAGCTATAAATGCCAGCTATTTGGCTTTTATATAGATTTTTTGCAGCAGGCGCATCAGGGTTTTCCGCTCGTTGGCACTCAGGCGGCTGGCTGCCTGGGCTTCCAGTTCGCTGGCAGTCTGCTCGGCATCGCGCATCATGGTCTGACCCGTTGGCGTGAGGTGCAGGCCGGTGGCGCGGCCGTCATGCGGGTGCGGTCGGCGCGCGATCAGCCCGCGTTCGTGCAGCGCGTTGATGATGCCCACCAGATTCGGCGGCAGGATGGCGAGCGCGCTGCACAGCTGGCGCGAAGTGATGCCGGGGTTGTGCATGATCAGCGACAGTACCGAGAAGTCCACCGGCCGCAGCTCGTACACCGCCATGTGTTCGAGGAACGAGCCGATGATCGTCAGTGACGCGCGCCGCACGTTGTAGCCGACCAGCGATTCGAGGTAGCTGGTGTCGATCTCGGCGACGAAGGGGGTGCTCTCCTGGATAGCCATCATGCAAGCGGTGAGTGAAGTGCCACTAATCTACACCAGCGCCACGTCTGAGCCGCCCAGCCAGTGCGCGCGGGAGCTATCCCGAGCCCTTACCGGGGCGCCATGCGCAGGGCGCCGTCCAGACGGATCACCTCGCCGTTCAGATGGACGTTCGTGACGATGTGGCAGGCCAGCTCGGCAAACTCCGATGGCTTGCCCAGGCGCGGCGGGAACGGGATGCTCGCGGCGAGCGAAGCCTGCACCGGCTCGGGTAACTGCCGCATGAGCGGTGTGGCGAACAGGCCGGGTGCGATGGTGCAGACGCGGATGCCGTGCTGTGCCAAGTCGCGCGCCATCGGCAGCGTCATGCCGACCAGGCCGCCCTTGGAGGCGCTGTAGGCCTGCTGGCCGACCTGCCCGTCGAAGGCCGCGACCGAGGCCGTGAACAGCATCACGCCGCGCTCGCCGTCGGCCAGCGGTGCCAGCTTCGCGCATTCGGCGGCGAACAGGCGGCTCGCGTTGTAG
>DATNBD010000246.1:0-17198 GCA_035572155.1 Rhodoferax sp. | reverse complement strand
CTGTCCATCATGCGCGAGACCGGCGCGCCGGTGGTGTTCGACGCCACCCATTCGGTGCAGTTACCCGGTGGCCAGGGTACCAGCTCTGGTGGCGAGCGCGAGATGGTGCCTGTGCTGGCGCGCGCGGCCGTGGCCGTGGGTGTAGCCGGCCTGTTCATGGAAACCCATCCGGACCCGGCCAAGGCGTTGTCCGACGGACCCAATGCCGTGCCACTCAAGCACATGAAGGCGCTGCTGGAAACACTGGTGGCGCTAGACGCCGTGACCAAGAAGAACGGCTTTCTCGAAAACGACTTTGGAATCTGAATATGACCAGTGCCTACATCATCGCGAACGTGACCGTGACCAACCCGGCGCAGTACGAGGAGTATAAAAAATGGTCCAGCGCAGCCATGCAGGCGCACGGTGCCGAGGTCTGCGTACGCGGGGGCGAGGCGCAGGTGCTGGAGGGCGACTGGACGCCCGAGCGCGTGGTGGTCCTCAAGTTTCCCAGCCTCGCAGCCGCCCACGCCTTCTACGATTCCCCCGAATACGGCAAGGCCCGGGCGGCCCGGCAAAGTGCTGCCGTCATGCGAATGATCGTCGTAGAAGGCGTTTGATTTTTAACCGTTCGGGCTGAGCCTGTCGAAGCCCTTTAACAAGCAGAAAAGAGCATAGTGAATGAGTGCAATTGTTGACATCGTCGGCCGCGAGATCCTGGACAGCCGCGGCAACCCCACCGTGGAATGCGACGTGCTGCTGGAGTCCGGCACCATGGGCCGCGCGGCCGTACCCTCGGGCGCCTCCACCGGCTCGCGCGAGGCCATCGAGCTGCGCGACGGCGACATGAAGCGCTACGGGGGCAAGGGCGTGCTCAAGGCGGTGGAACACATCAATACCGAAATCTCCGAATCCGTGCTCGGACTCGACGCCTCCGAGCAGGCGTTTCTGGACAAGACCCTGATCGACCTGGACGGCACCGAGAACAAGTCGCGCCTGGGCGCGAATGCCATGCTGGCGGTCTCGATGGCGGTGGCGCGCGCCGCGGCCGAGGAGTCCGGCCTGCCGCTGTACCGCTACTTCGGCGGCATGGGCGGCATGCAGTTGCCGGTGCCGATGATGAACGTGATCAACGGCGGCGCGCATGCCAACAACAGCCTGGACCTGCAGGAGTTCATGATTGTCCCGGTGGGCGCGCCCAGCTTTCGCGAGGCGCTGCGCTGGGGCGCCGAGGTGTTCCACGCGCTCAAGAAGATCATCAACGACAAGGGCATGCCCACCGCCGTGGGCGACGAAGGCGGCTTTGCCCCGAGCGTCGAGAACCATGAGGCCGCGATCGGGCTCATCCTGCAGGCGATCGAGGCCGCCGGCTACACCGCCGGCACGCAGATCGCGATCGCCCTGGACTGCGCTGCCAGCGAGTTCTACAAAGACGGCCAGTATGTGCTCGAAGGCGAAGGCGGCCTGAAACTGGACGCGCAGCAATGGACCGACATGCTCGCCACCTGGGTTGACAAATACCCCATCATCAGCATTGAGGACGGCATGGCAGAGGGCGACTGGGATGGCTGGAAGCTGCTGACCGAACGCCTGGGCCAGAAGGTGCAGTTGGTGGGCGACGACCTGTTCGTCACCAACACCAAGATCCTCAGGGAAGGCATCGACAAAGGCATCGCCAATTCGATCCTGATCAAGATCAACCAGATCGGCACCCTGACCGAAACCTTCGCCGCGATCGAGATGGCCAAGCGCGCGGGCTACACGGCCGTGATCAGCCACCGCTCGGGCGAAACCGAGGACTCGACCATCGCCGACATCGCCGTGGGCACGAATGCGGGCCAGATCAAGACTGGCTCGCTCAGCCGCTCCGACCGCATGGCCAAGTACAACCAGCTGCTGCGCATCGAGGAAGACCTTGGCGACATCGCCAGCTATCCCGGCCGCGCGGCGTTCTATTGCCTGCGCTGATTGGGAATGTCCGTGGGGGCGCGTACGGTGGCGATCATCCTGCTGGCGCTGCTCGCGGCATTTCAGGCGCAATTGTGGTTTGGCCGCGGCAGCATTCCCGACGTGAACCAGATGCAGCGCGAGCTCGCGGCGCAAAAGGCCGCCAACGCGCAGGCGCGGCAGACCAATGAACGGCTGACCTCGGAAGTGTCCGACCTCAAGCAGGGGCTGGACATGGTGGAAGAGAAGGCGCGCATGGAACTGGGCATGGTCAAGCCCAACGAGATCTTCGTGCACGTGAACAAGTAGTTCTCAGTGCCGTGCCGAGCTGCCGGGCGCCTGCACGCCCGGCGCGGCAAAGAGTTGCGCCGCATCGACCGGATCGAACCGGTATTGCCGGCCGCAAAACTCGCAGCCCACCTCGATCTCGCCCCGCTCGTCGACGATGCTGCGCGCTTCGTCCTGACCGAGCCCCCGGATCATGTTGCCCACCCGCTCGCGACTGCAGGTGCAGGCGAAATGCGGCCCGCCCGCGCCCACTCGAGGCTCGAACCGCAGCAGCTTCTCCTGCCAGAACAGGCGACGCAAAATCGTGTCCACATCCAGGCTCAGCAGTTCCTCGCGGGTCAGGCTGGCCGCGAGCGTCGCGATCCGGTTGTAGTCTTCGTTGCGGCCAATCTCGTCTGAATAATTCCCTCCCTCCACCGGCATGCGCTGGATCAGCAGACCCGCCGCCACTGCATCGTTCGCCGCCAGCACCAGCGTCGTGTCGAGCTGCTCGCTTTGCAGCATGTAGTGCTGCAGCACCTCGCCGAGCTTTTCCAGCTTCTCGTGCCGGTCGCTGAACAGCGGCACCACGCCCTGGTAGGGCCGCTGGCCCGGGAGCTTGCGCAAAGGGTCCAGCGTGATGGCGCAGCGCCCATGATTCGTCAGGTTCACCAGCCGGCTCAGCGTGGCATCGGCCGCCACCTCGCCCACTACCGTGGCAGTGGCGCGCAGGCCCAGGTCGGGCTGCACCTCGACCACCGCGAGCTTGAGCGGCCCGTCGCCAAAAATCTGCAGGATCAATGCGCCGTCGAACTTGATGTTGGCCTGCATCAGCGCGCCGGCGGCCGTCATCTCGCCCAGCAACTCGCGCACCGGTGCGGGATAGGCCCCGGTGGCGCTGTTCGCCGCGCGCCGGCGCAGGATCTCGGCCCAGGCATCGGTCAGGCGCACGATCGTGCCGCGCACCGGCAGGCCCTCGAAAAGGAATTTGTGCAGTTCGGACACGCGGCTATCCGGCTCAGCCGATTTTCTTCAGGCCCGCCCGAAAGCGCCGGGCGTTGTCCACGTAATGCTGCCCGATCGTCTGCAACAGCGCGATCTGTTCGTCGCTCAAGCGGCGCATCGCCCGCGCCGGGCTGCCGATGATCATCGAACCGTCGGGAAACTCCTTGCCCTCCGTCACCAGCGCGCCCGCGCCGACCAGGCAGTTCTTGCCGATCCTGGCGTTGTTCAGCACCACCGCGCCAATGCCGATCAGCGATCCATCGCCGATGGTGCAGCCATGCAGCATGACCTTGTGCCCCACCGTGACGTTCGCGCCCACCGTGAGCGGAACGCCGAAGTCCGCATGCAGCACGCTCGCATCCTGGATGTTGCTGCCGCGCCCGATGCGGATGATCTCGGTGTCGCCGCGCACCACCACGCCAAACCACACACTGGCGTCCTCTGCCAATTCCACGTTGCCAATTACCTGCGCGCTGTCGGCCACCCAGGCCGAGTCGGCCAGCCTTGGCGCGATGCCGTCCAGTTCATAAATCGCCATATAAACTCCAATCATGCCGACGAATCTGGAATTGTAGGGATGGCGCCCGCGCTCGAACTGCGGCAAGCCGCGCTGGCCGCGCTGTGCTTGCAAGATCCAGATGAAAAAGTAGCTTCGGCCCTTACCCTGTATAAAAAGTCAGCTAGTTTTTATATAGCAGAACATGTCGGTGCAAAAACCAACGCCGACTCGTTTGGACCAGAGTTCCCCGGCCGGCCGTTGCGCCCCGCCCTGATTCACCCTGCCCAGGTACCGCGACGATCATCCGCCAGCATGGCGGGCCGCGCCGCGCTGGTGCACGCGATCTGCCACATCGAATTCAATGCCATCAATCTGGCGCTCGACGCCGTCTGGCGCTTCGACGCCATGCCATGCGTGTTCTACCTCGACTGGCTGCGCGTGGCAGGCGAAGAGGCGCGTCACTTCTCGCTGTTGCGCACGCATCTGCAAAGCCTGCGACACCAGGACCGGCCGTACGACTACGGCGACTTCCCGGCACACGACAACCTGTGGGTCATGTGCGAGAGAACCGCGGGCGACGTGACGGCCCGCATGGCACTGGTGCCGCGCACGCTGGAGGCGCGCGGGCTGGATGCCACCCCGTTGATCCAGGCCAGGCTTCGCCAGGCCGGCACGCCTGACGCCTTGCGGGCGGTGGAAATCCTGGACGTGATCCTGCGCGACGAGGTGGGCCACGTGGCGATCGGCAACCACTGGTATCGCTGGCTGTGCGCGCAAGGCGGCCTGGAGCCCGTGGCGCACTACCGGGAATTGGCAAGGCGCTATCGGGCGCCGCAGTTGCACCCGCCATTCAACCATGCCGCGCGCAGGCTTGCCGGCTTCAGCGACGAAGAGCTGGCCGAGCTGCTGCGCTAGCCTGCCATGGGGACGGGGAGCGGGGGCTGCGTAGATCTCAGGAGATTCGAAGTCGTTGGCCCTGGCCCGATTCAGGCTACCCCTCACCACGCGCCGCGATGCTCGGGTACATGATTGATCAGCGGGAGAAAAACAATCAACAGCAGCGCCGCCATGACGAAGGTCCAGGCTTGGATGCCACCCGGGTCGCTGGAGCGGGTGAGCAACGCGGTGACTATCGAGACGGTGGTGATGGAGCCGATCTGCAGCGATGCGGAGCGCAGCGCGGCCAGGGTCGATGAATGCTCGGGCGCCAGCTGCAGCCCGGCGTTGCGGCTCGCCGGATTGATTGCGCCGCTGCCGGCGCCCACGAGGAACGCGGCACCGGTCAGCCAGGCGTACGGCGACAGGCCGGCCACCGGGTGCAGCGCGAGCAACACCAGTCCGATCGCAATCACGGCGCTCCCCACATACAGCGGCAGCCGATGCCCGGTGCGCCGTAGCACCAGCGCGCCCGCGACGGACAGCAGGATGGCGGCGGCCCCCTGCGCGATCAGCAGCGTGCCGGAGCCCAGCGCGTCGATCCCGTAGCGATTCGCCGCGTACAGCGGAATCAGCGCCACCGCACCCTGGGTGATTCCGCCGAAAGTCGCGTTCACGAGGTTGACCGTGCCGAAGCCCGGCCCGTAGATCAGGCGAGGGGCTATGAACGGATGCACCGCGCGGTTGATGTGGCGCACAAATACGCTCACGCAGACGAAGGCGAGGACCAGCGGCACCGCGAACGCGAGTGATCCGATGTGTGCGTTCTTCTCGCCCAGATAGCTGATCGCCAGCATGCCGGCCAGCAGGCCGGCGCCAAGCAACGCCATGCCGGCGACATCCATGCCGGCCTGGTGCCGTGTTGTGCGCCGGCGGTCGTGCGGTATGTAGCGCCACGCCAGCACGATGACCACCAACCCGATCGGCACGTTCACGAAGAACACGCTGCGCCAGGACCAGTACGACACGAACAGCCCGCCGAATATCGGCCCGATCATGGCACCGACCGGAAAGATGCTGCCGAACAGGCTGACCGCGCGATCCCGCGCGTCGCCGAAATGGTCCACGACGATTCCGGTCGCCGACGGGGTGAAGCCTGCTCCGCCGGCCGCCTGCAGCGCGCGCAGCGCGATCAGCACAAAGATATTGTCGGCGAGGCCGCAGCACAGCGATGCCACGGTGAACGCGGCGACCGAGCCGAGGAACACCCTGCGGCGCCCGTAGCGCTCGCTGAGTTTGCCGCTGATCGGCAGCATCAGCACGAAGCCGAACGAGTAAGCCGTGATGGTCCATCCGGCCCAGTTGATGGATGTTTGCAGCCCTTGCTGCAGCGAGCGCAAGGCCGTCGCAACGATCGTCAAGTCGATCGACATCATCAGCAAGGCCAGAGCGACGATCGTGAACACCAGCACGCGGCGCACGGGCCGGCTCGCTTCGACTGCGACCGCGGCCCCGTTGGCTGCAGAGGCATCGGTCGGGGCAGTCTTGCTATGCATGTTTCAAACTTTCAACGTCTTGCGCGAGCCGCCCTGCATTGTGCCCAGTTACGGCATCATCCGCGCGGATGGTGCTTTGCATGCAGCTGCTTGAGCCGCTCGCGCGCCACATGGGTATAAATGGTGGTGGTGGAAATGTCCGCATGCCCCAGCAGCATCTGTACCGCGCGCAGGTCGGCGCCGTGGTTCAGCAGATGCGTGGCGAAGGCATGGCGCAGGGTGTGCGGCGACAGCGGTGCCGTGATGCCGGCGGCGCGCGCATGTTTCTTCACGATCATCCAGAACATCACGCGCGTCATGCCGGTGCCGGCCTTGGCGCCGCGGTTCGTCACGAACAGGGCTTCGGTCTGCTTGCCCGCCAGCAGTTCGGGGCGCGCCTCGGTCAGGTAGCGATTGATCCACAGGCGCGCCACCTCGCCGAACGGCACCAGGCGCTCCTTGCTGCCCTTGCCCAGTACGCGCAGCACGCCATCGCTCAGGCTCACGTTGAAAGTCTTGAGCGCGACCAGTTCGCTCACGCGCAGGCCGCTCGCGTACATCAACTCCAGCATGGTGCGCTCGCGCAGGCCCAGCGCGGTGTCAGTATCGGGGGCCGCCAGCAAGGCTTCGACCTGCGCCTCGGTCAGCGTTTTGGGCACGCGCAGCGCCTGCTTGGCGGCCTGCAGCTTCAGGGTCGGGTCGGCCGTGATGACGCGCTCGCGCAGGGCCCAGCGAAAGTAGCGCTTGAAAACCGTGAGCCGCCGGTTCGCCGTCGTGGCCTTGGTGGTGGCATGTTTGAGCGAGAAGTAGCTGCTCAGGTGGTTTTCCGCCGTGTCGTTCAAGCGCAGCCCCTGCCCGCCCAGCCAGTCGGCCAACAGGCTGAGGTCGCGCCGATAGGCCGTAAGCGTGTTTTTCGAGAGCCCTTCTTCCAGCCACAACGTGTCCACGAAGTTGTCGATGCTGGACTGGCTGGCGGGGCTCATTCGTTGACGATAACAAAAATGATCCCCGCGTGCGGTTATTCTCGACGCCGTGAATTACCCGCAACTGCTGTTTCCCGATTTTTCGCTGATCCTGTGCGGCTACCTCGTATGCCGCCACACCGCGCTGAACCGCACCGTCTGGGAACCGGTGGAAAGCCTGGTGTACTACTTCATGTTTCCGGTGTTGCTGTTCCAGTCGATCATCAAGAGCCCGCTCGATTTCGGCACCGCGTCGAACCTCATCGTAGCGGGGCTGCTCCTGGTGGTGGCCGGCATCGCACTGGCCTACGCGCTACCGTACCTGCCGTGGGTCGGGCTCCACATCCAGCCACGCGACCACGCCGCCAGCGCGCAGACCGCATTCCGTTTCAACTCGTTCATCGGCCTGGCGCTGGCGGGCAAGCTGGCGGGTCCCGAGGGGCTGCTCATGGTCTCCATCCTGATCGGCGTCACCGTGCCCCTGACCAATATCGGCGCCGTGTTTCCGATGGCCCGGCACGCCAACCTCGGGCTCGCGCGCGAGCTGATGCGCAACCCGCTGATTCTGGGCACCGCCTGCGGCCTGGTGGGCAACCTGCTGGGCGTGCACATCCCGTCCTGGCTGGAGCCCACGGTGACGCGCATCGGCGGCGCCTCGCTGCCGCTCGGGCTGATGGCGGCTGGCGCCGGCATGCAACTGGGGCATCTGTCGCGCGGCAAGACACTGGCCGTGGCGACACTCTCGATCCGCCACCTGATCCTGCCGCTGGTGGCCCTGGGGTTGGCCCATGCGCTGCGGCTGGAGCCGCGGCAGAGCACCGTGCTGCTGATGTTCTCCGCCCTGCCCACCGCATCGAGCTGTTACGTGCTGGCCGCGCGCATGGGCTACAACGCCGCGTACGTGGCCGGGCTGGTCACGCTCTCGACCGTGCTGGGCATGCTGAGCCTGCCGTTTGCGCTGGGGCTGCTGCGGTAGACAGTATCCAGTATCGCGCGCGGGTCGCTATTTATTAGATAGCTTTATGTCTATACTGCAAAAGGGCTAGCGGCCAATTCTTCTCTATTGTTCGAGCGCCCACGCGATGTGCTCACGCACCAGTTCGCTTGCGGCATCAAAGCGCCGGCGCAAGGCCTCCACCAGCACCGGATCGTGCCCGCGGCGTAGCGCGTTGCCCATCGCCACCGCCACATTGCGCAGCCAGCGCTCGTGACCGATGCGCCGGATCGGGCTGCCCTCGGTGAAGCGCAGAAACTCCTCTTCGCTCCATGCAAACAGTGTGACCAGCTGCGCTGCGCTCAGGCCCGCACGCTCGTCGAAGTCCGGCAAGGCGCTGCGCTGCGCAAACTTGTTCCAGGGGCAAGCCAGCTGGCAGTCGTCGCAGCCGTAGATGCGGTTGCCAATCAGCGCGCGCAACTCCAAAGGGATCGCTCCGGCATGCTCGATCGTGAGGTACGAGATGCAGCGCCGCGCGTCGAGCCGGTACGGTGCGACGATGGCCCGGGTCGGGCACACGTCGATGCAGGCGCTGCAGCTGCCGCAGTGGTCTGGCACGGGCTCGCTCGGCGGCAGGGCCACGTCCACATAAATCTCGCCCAGGAAAAACATCGAGCCCGCGTCACGGCTGAGCACCAGCGTGTGTTTGCCGCGCCAGCCCTGGCCGCTGCGCGAGGCGAGTTCGACCTCGAGCACCGGCGCCGAGTCGGTGAACACACGGTGGCCGAACGGCCCCAGCTGTTCGGCCAGGCGGTCGCTGAGCTTTTGCAGACGCGCGCGCAGCACCTTGTGATAGTCGCGGCCGCGCGCGTACACCGAGACGATGCCCTCGCGGGGCCGCTGCAAGCGTTCGAATTCAAGCTCCTGCCAGCCGTCCGGCGTGCCCGAGGGCAGATAATCCATGCGCGCCGTGATCACGCTGACGGTGCCGGGCACCAGTTCGGCCGGACGCGCACGCTTGAGGCCATGTGCGGCCATATAAGTCATGTCGCCATGGAACCCTTGGGCCAGCCAGGCCATCAAACCCGCTTCGGCAGAGGACAGATCCACCCCTGCCACGCCGATTTGGGAGAATCCCAGCTCGCGGGCCCAGACCCGAACCTGGGACACCAATTGAAGGCCGTTGATCTGAATGCCGTTGATGCGATTGAACGTCACCCCATGATTGTAGAAAGCACGCCCGACCCTGTCGTGACACAGACCGTCGTCTGGAACACCGAGGCCGACACGCGCGCGTTTGCGCGCCAGTTGGCCGCACACCCGGCGCTGCGCCACGCCTTCATCGAGTTGCACGGCGAGCTCGGCGCCGGCAAGACCACCTTCGTACGGCACCTGCTGCACGCGCTGGGCGTACACGGGCGCATCAAGAGCCCGACCTATGCGGTGGTGGAGCCACACGAAGTAGAGGGCTTGCACATCTGGCACTTCGATTTCTACCGTTTCGACGACCCGCGCGAATGGGAAGACGCGGGTTTTCGCGACATCTTTGCAAGCGATGGACTCAAGCTGGCGGAATGGCCCGAAAAAGCAACACATTACCTGCCACGAGCCGACCTTGCTATTAAAATCGAAGCCATGTTGGATGAGTCTCGCAAGGTGCGCCTTCTGGCGCACACGCCCCTCGGGCGGGAGCTGCTGGCATGACCCGCGAATACCAGCCCCTCACGGCAGCGCCGGACCCCACGCAAGACCGCGCGGCGGCGCCGCAGGCCAGGCCGGTCAACCGCCGTCTTCTGCTCCAGTCCGGCACGCTGGTGTTGATGCTGGGTGTGCGCGAAATTGCGCGCGGCGCCACGATCGTGGCGGTGCGGGTCTGGCCTGCGCCCGAGTACACGCGCGTCACCATCGAATCCGACGGCCCCTTGAAGACCCGGCAGATCTTCGTGCCGAATCCGCCGCGGCTCGCGGTCGACATCGAAGGCATCGACCTCGACCCGCAATTGCGCGAGCTGGTGGGCAAGGTCAAGTCGAATGACCCGTTCATCAGCGGTGTGCGCGTTGGGCAGAACGCGCCGGATGTGGTGCGGCTGGTGCTGGACCTCAAGCAGCCGACCCGGCCGCAGGTGTTCACGCTCTCGCCCGTAGCCGCGTACCGTTACCGGCTGGTGCTGGATCTGTACCCCACACGCGCGGTGGACCCGCTGGAAGCGCTGATCGCCAGCCAGATGGGAAACGGTTCCGCTGGCGCGGATACGGGTCGGCTCGCGAGCGCGGCCCCGGACCCGTTGGGCGAGCTGATGGCGCGCGAGCTGCAACGATCCGAGACCGGCTCGCGCCCCCCGGATGCTACGAAATTCGAAGCCAACTCTCAAGACTCAGCAAAGGGTTCAAGCCCAAAAGATTCACCTGCCCTGGCGGCGCTGACGGGCAAGGTAGATCGGCTCATCATCATCGCCATCGACCCCGGCCACGGCGGTGAAGACCCGGGCGCGACCGGGCCCGCCGGAACGCACGAGAAGAACGTGGTGCTGAACATCGCGCATCTGGTGCGCGACCGCATCAATGCCACCACCTTGAATGGCGACCCGATGCGCGCGTTCATGACGCGCGATGCGGATTTTTTCGTACCGCTGCAGGTGCGCGTGCAAAAGGCGCGGCGCGTCAAGGCCGACCTGTTTGTCAGTATCCACGCCGACGCGTTCATCACGCCGATGGCGCGCGGCGCCAGTGTGTTCGCGCTGAGCCAGGGCGGCGCTTCCAGCGCCGCCGCGAAGTGGATGGCGAACCGGGAAAACAAAGCCGACCTGATTGGTGGCGTCAACGTGCACGCGAAGGATGCGCAGGTGCAGCTCACGCTGCTCGACATGAGCACCACGGCGCAGATCAAGGACAGCCTCAAGCTGGGCAGCGCCCTGCTCGACGAGATCGGCGACGTGGGCAAGCTGCACCAGGGGCGGGTCGAGCAGGCCAGCTTTGCCGTGCTGAAGGCGCCCGACATTCCCAGCGTGCTGGTCGAGACCGCCTTCATCAGCAACCCGCAGGAAGAGGCCAAGCTCAACACCCCCGAGTTCCAGCAAAAAATGGCCGATGCCATCATGCAGGGCATCCTGCGCTATTTCTCGAAGAACCCGCCGCAGCCACGCAACCGCGTGATCTGACCCGCTGTGCAAGTGCGCCTCAGGGCGAATCGATCAGCGCGGGAGATTGCCGCACCCGTTCGCAGACTTTCTCCCAACTGGGCGGCACGCAGCCGCGTTGCATCACGCACAGACTGGCGCTGGCCAGCGCATGCGCCAGCAGGTGCCGGCAAGCGGTATCGTCCAAAGCCCGCAAAGCCTCCCGGCCGGCCTGGCCCGAGCGCAGCATTGCGGCCAGCAGGCCGGCCAGAAAGCTGTCGCCCGCGCCCACCGTATCGACCACGGCCAGCGCCTGCGCTTCGCGCGCGCGCCAGGCACGCCCATCGCGCGCCAGCAGGCAGGCGCCCGCGCTGCCCAGCGTGAGCACCAGCAGCGCCGCCTGGGAGCCGGCCAGCAGCCGGCCCGCCTGGGCCGGCGCGCTCTCGCCCGGCTGCTCCAGGTTCGCCAGATCCTCGTCGCTGACCTTGATGATGTCGGCCAGTTGCAGCGCGTCATGCACGTTGCGCCGGTACGCGGCGAGGTCCGGCATGACCGACGGGCGCAGG
This sequence comes from Rhodoferax sp., assembly GCA_035572155.1. GTDB lineage: Bacteria > Pseudomonadota > Gammaproteobacteria > Burkholderiales > Burkholderiaceae_C > Rhodoferax_A. Next base: position 5,512 of record DATNBD010000246.1, on the reverse strand, counting down.
TTTGCGTCCACCACCACCAATCGGCCCGCCACGCGCTGCGCGTGCAGCCAGGGCAGGTAGCTGCCGGCATCGGCCGCGGCCAGTGCCAGCGCCCCGGTGCAGACCACACGCAGGTCGCCTTGCACTGCGCACGCGCGGACCATTCCCGGCGCATCGACGGCGCGGTCCGCCACCTGCTCTCGGTAAAAGGCGTAGTCCGGGTGCCCATCCGCGCTCAAGGCCACGACGGCGAGCGAGGTGGCCTGCGGCACGGGATCCGGTCGCGCCAGCTGCACGCCCTCGTCCAGCAGTGCCTGCGCCAGCTGGCGCCCGAACCGGTCATTGGACAATGGGTTCAGGTACAGCGTGCCAATGCCTTGCCTGGTCAGCGCGCGCGTGAGGTTGTAGACGGCGCCGCCCAGGCACGCTTCGAAGTGGCCATCGCTTTGCGCTATCAAATCGATCAGCGCCTCGCCCGCTGTTGCAACTTGAATCCTGCCCATAGGGTTTCCCATTACTAAAACAACTTGATTTAATAATTGTGCCCGAACTATAGTCGACCCACGCTGACTCGTAAAGCGTGCATATCAAACCAATGTTCAACCGGACCCCGCGTCCTCAGGAGACCTCTTATGCAAACCAAAACCGCCAAATTCATGTTGCCAGCGCTGGCCCTGGCTGCCTCGACCGCATTCGCCGCCGGCCAGCCCATCATCGGCCTGATCACCAAAACCGACACGAACCCCTACTTCGTGAAAATGAAAGAAGGCGCGACGGCCGAAGCCGCCAAACTCGGCGCCAAGCTGCTCACCGCCGCCGGCAGGATAGATGGCGACAACGCCGGACAGGTGACGGCCATCGAGAACATGGTCGCCGCGGGCGCCAAGACCATTCTGATCACGCCAAGCGATGCGAAAGCCATCGTGCCGTCCATCAAGAAGGCCGAGGCGCAGGGCGTGATGTTCATTGCGCTGGACAGCCCGACGGAGCCCATGAACGCGGTCAATGCGCTGTTCGCCACCAACAACTACCACGCCGGCGAGCTGATTGGCGAGTACGCCAAGGCAGCGATGGCGGGCAAGCCCGCGAAGATTGCCATGATGGACCTGTTTCCCGGCAACCCGGTCGGCGCACAGCGCCACAACGGCTTCATGAAGGGCTTCGGGATGAAGGCTGCGGGTCCCGAGAGCAACGAACTGTCCACCAACCCGGCCATCGTGTGCTCGGCCGACAGCTACGGCGACCAGGCCAAGGGCCAGACCGGCATGGAGAACTGCCTGCAGAAGGACCCCGATATCAACCTGGTCTACACCATCAATGAGCCGGCGGCGGCGGGCGCCTATCAGGCGCTGAAGGCGGCCGGCAAGGAAAAAGGCGTGCTGATCGTCTCGATCGACGGCGGCTGCCACGGCGTGGAGAACGTGAAGGCCGGGGTGATCGCGGCCACCTCCCAGCAATACCCGCTGAAGATGGCGGCCATGGGGGTGGAAGCGGGCGTCAACTATGCGAAGACCGGCAAGAAGGTTGCAGGCTACACCGACACCGGCGTCAACCTGATCACCGACAAGCCACTGCCAGGCGTCTCCAGCAAGGACACCCAATACGGCATGGACATGTGCTGGGGCAACAAGTAAGCGCGGCCGCCCCGAGCCCGAAAACGGCGGCGGACCTTGCGCCGCCGCCACCTGTCAGCCTCCGCCGGAGACAACATGTCCATCACCAAACCTTCCTGGCTGCCACCCGTCGCCACGCTCGGTCCGCTGATCGCGCTGCTGCTCGCGGTGATCTTCTTTGCCACGCAAAGCGACCGTTTCCTGTCGGTGCAGAACTTCTCGCTGATCCTGCAGCAGGTGATGGTGGTGGGGCTGATTGCGATCGGCCAGACGCTGATCATCCTGACCGCCGGCATTGATCTGGCGTGCGGTGCGGTGATGGCACTGGGTGGCATCGTGATGACCAAGCTGGCCGTGGACAGCGGCATGAACGCGTATCTCGCGATCGTGTGCGGGCTGTTGGTGTGCATGGCGTTCGGGCTCGTCAACGGGCTGCTCGTCACGCGCATCCGGCTGCCGTCGTTCATCGTCACCCTGGGCACGCTGAACATCGCCTTCGCGTTCACGCAGTTGTACTCCGGCGCGCAGACCATCACCGGCCTGCCGCCGGCCATGACCTTCTTCGGAAACACGTTCCGGCTCGGCAACGCGGAGATCAACTACGGCTCCCTGCTGATGCTCGCGCTGTACCTCTTCATGTGGTGGGGCCTGCGCGAGACGCAGCCCGGACGCCACGTCTACGCCGTCGGCAACAACCCCGAGGCAACGCGCCTGACCGGTATCGCGACCGATCGCGTGCTGCTGGGCGTGTACGTGACCGCCGGGCTTTTCTACGGCATTGCCTCGCTGCTGTCGGTGGCGCGCACCGGCGTGGGCGACCCGAATGCCGGACAGACCGAGAACCTGAGCGCGATCACCGCCGTGGTGCTGGGCGGCACCAGCCTGTTCGGCGGACGCGGCATGATCCTGGGCAGCCTGCTCGGCGCGCTCATCGTGGGCGTGTTCCGCAACGGCCTGACCTTGATGGGCGTGGCCTCGGTCTACCAGGTGCTGATCACCGGCATCCTGGTCATCCTGGCGGTCACTACCGACCAGCTCTCACACAAGGGGGCACACTGATGGACACGCCCAATCAAACTCCGGCGCTCGTCATGGAGGCGCGCGGACTGGTCAAGCGCTATGGCCAGGTCACCGCGCTCGATGGCAGTGATTTCGAGCTGCGCGCCGGCGAGATCATGGCCGTGATCGGCGACAACGGCGCGGGCAAGTCCTCGCTCATCAAGGCGCTGTCGGGGGCCACCATCCCCGACGAGGGCGAGATCCGGCTGGATGGCAAGGTCATCCATTTCAAGTCGCCCATCGACGCGCGCCGCGAGGGCATCGAGACGGTCTATCAGGACCTCGCGGTGGCGCCCGCGATGACAATTGCCGAGAACCTGTTCATGGGCCGCGAGATCATCAAGACCGGCTGGCTCTCGCAGCTGCTGCGCGTGGTCGACAAGAAGCAGATGCTGGAGCAGAGCATCGCGCGCATGAACGAGCTCAAGGTCGGCATCCGCTCCATGACGCAGGCGGTGGAAACGCTCTCCGGCGGGCAGCGCCAGTGCGTCGCGGTGGCGCGCAGTGCCGCGTTCGCAAGGCACGTCGTGATCCTGGACGAGCCCACCGCCGCGCTCGGCGTCAAGGAAGGCAACATGGTGCTCGAGTTGATCCGGCGCGTGCGCGACAAGGGGCTGCCGGTGATCCTGATCAGCCACAACATGCCGCATGTGTTCGAGGTGGCCGACCGCATCCACGTGGCCCGACTGGGCAAACGCGCCGCTCTGCTGAACCCCAAAAAGATCAGTATGAGCGACACCGTGGCGGTGATGACAGGCGCGATGAGCCCGCAGGACATTCCGGCGGAATGCCTGGCGCATTGAGGTTGCGTGAAAACCATGGCCCATGATCCCGAGGCCCGCCGCGCCCAAGCCAGGTCTCCCGCGCCGCTGCGCCCGCGTGGCTCCAACCACGTGGGCATGCGCCAGTTCAACGAGCGCGTGGTGCTGCAGGCGATCCGGCTCCATGGCAGCCTGCCCAAGGCCGAGCTGGCGCGCCTGACCGGGCTGACCGCGCAAACCATTGGCCTGATCACGGCGCGGCTCGAAGACGACGGCCTGCTGGTCAAGCAGGCGCGCGTGCGCGGGCGCATCGGCCAGCCCTCGGTGCCGCTGGCGCTGGACCCGGACGGCGCGTTCGCCATCGGCATCAAGGTCGGGCGCCGCAGCACCGACTGGCTGCTGGTGGACTTCACCGGCCAGGTGCGCGAGCGCCGCACACTGGACTACGACTTCCCGGACGCGGAGACCTTGCTGCCGGCGATCGACCAGCACCTGCAGTCGCTTGCCCGCACGCTGGGACCGCTCAGCACCCGTCTGGTCGGCGTGGGCGTGGCCGCGCCGTTCCAGCTCGGCGGCTGGCACCGGATGCTGGGCTTGTCAGCGGCCCGCTCCGACACCTGGAACCAGATCGACCTGGCGGCGCGGGTGCAGACCATGACCCATCTGCCGGTGAGTTTTGCGCGCGACACCGTGGCCGCCTGCGTGGCCGAGCTGGTGGCCGGGCGCGGACGCGATCTCAAGAGTTACCTCTACCTGTTCGTGGACACCTTCGTGGGCGGCGGACTGGTTATCAACTCGCATCCACACGCGGGCGTGCACGGCAATGCCGGCGCCGTCGCCTCGCTGCCGCTGGAGTTGGCGCGCGGTGCGGGCAAGCCCGATCAGCTCATCGGCCGCGCCTCGCTGTGGGAGCTGGAACAGCGCCTGCGCGCGCGCGGCCTCGACCCCAGCGCCGCCTACGACGAGCGCGCCCTGCAGGCAGGGTGCACGGCCGAGACCGGGGCATGGCTCGCGGGCGCCGCGAACGCGCTGGCGCAGTGCATCACCAGCGGCATGGCGTTCCTGGACATCGAGGCCGTGATCATCGACGGTTCGTTTGCGCCGGCGCTGCGCCAGCGGCTGATCGAGCACACCGGCGCGGCGCTCTCTGGCTACAGCTGGGAGGGCCTGTGGCAGCCGGCACTGCACGCGGGCAGCATCGGCACCGATGCGCGCGCGCTGGGCGGCGCACTGCTGCCGCTGCACGCCAACTTTGCGCCGGACCGCGACCTGTTCCTCAAGGTCACGGCCTGACGGCTCATACCTTGGTTGCCTTGCCAGGTTGGCCGGCAGGCTGCCTGCGGCCGGCGCGCCAGGCGCCGAACATTGCAATCAACCCTGGAATCAGGATCAGCGCCCAGATGACCTTTTCGAGGTTCGCCTTGACGAACGGGATGTTGCCAAAGAAATAGCCGATGGTGACGAGGCCGCCGACCCACAGCGCGCCGCCGGTCACATCGAACAGCGTGAACTTGCGCCGCGTCATCCGCGCCACGCCCGCCACGAAGGGCGCGAAGGTGCGCACGAACGGCATGAAGCGCGCCGCCACGATGGTGATGCCGCCATAGCGCTCGTAAAAGCTGTGCGCCTGCTCGAACGCCCGTTTGTTGAAGAACTTCGAGTCTTCCCACTGGAACACCCGGGGCCCGAAATAATGGCCGATCGTGTAGTTGGACTGGTTGCCCAGCACCGCGGCGGCCAGCAGCAGCGCGACCGTGAGAGGGTAGTTCATGAGGCCCACGCCGCACATCGCGCCGGCCACGAACAACAGCGAGTCCCCCGGCAAGAACGGCATCACGACGAGGCCGGTCTCGACGAAGATGACCAGAAACAGCAGCGCATAGACCCACAGGCCGTAGCTCGCGACAAACGCCTCCAGGTGTTTGTCCACGTGCAGGATGAAGTCGATCACAAAGGCAATGAGGTCCATGGGCAGCGATTATCCCAGCACCCCTAAAATGATCCGGTGAATGCGCCCATCGCCACTGCTGCAGCTCCCGGCACCCGCCGCCCGATCCGCGAGCTGCCCGACGAGCTGATCAGCCAGATCGCCGCCGGCGA
>DATNBD010000245.1:0-5924 GCA_035572155.1 Rhodoferax sp. | reverse complement strand
TGCTGGTGAAGCCGCAGTTCGAGCTGCAGCCGGGGCAGGTCGGCAAGGGCGGCATCGTGCGGGATGCCACGCTGTATGCCGTGGTCGAGCAGCGCCTGCGTGAGTGCCTCGCCAGCCTGGGCCTGCGGGTGCTGGCCTGGTTCGAGAGTGCCATTGCCGGCGGCGATGGCAACCGCGAATTTTTTGTCCACGCCATCCGTTCATCCCATTCCAACAATGCCGAGACACCGTCATGAGCCACGCATCCAATTTGCCGGTCAGTTTTGAATTTTTCCCGCCCAAGACGCCCGAGGGCGTGCACAAGCTGCGCGCGGTGCGCCAGGCCCTGTACGCGCAAAAGCCCGAGTTCTGCTCGGTGACCTACGGCGCGGGCGGCTCCACGCAGGAAGGAACCTTCGCCGCGGTGCGCGAGATCCTGGGCGAGGGCGTGGACGCGGCCTGCCACCTCTCGTGCATCGGCGCGACGCGCGCCGGCGTGCGCGCGCAACTCGCCGAGTTGCGCGCGATGGGCGTGAAGCGCCTGGTTGCGCTGCGCGGCGACCTGCCCAGCGGCTACGGCGCCGGCGGTGAATTCCATCACGCGAGCGACCTGATCGCCTTCATCCGCACCGAGACCGGCACGCAGTTGCGCATCCACGCCGCCTGCTACCCCGAGACCCATCCACAGGCGCGCACGCCGGGCGCCGATCTGCAGGCGTTCGCCGCGAAGATGCGTGCCGGCGCCGACGACGCGATCACGCAGATGTTCTTCAATGCCGATGCGTATTTCCGCTTCGTCGACGAGGCGCGCCGGATCGGCATAGACGCGCCCATCGTGCCGGGCATCATGCCGATCACGAACAGCAGCGGCCTGCTGCGCTTTGCCGAAGCTTGCGGCTGCGAGATCCCGCGCTGGATCTCGCTGCGACTGCAGTCGTTTGGCGACGACGGCGCCGCGATTCGCGCGTTTGGCCTCGACGTGATCACCGCGCTGTGCGAGCGGCTCAAGAACGCGGGCGTGCCGGGGGTTCACTTTTACACGATGAACCAGGCTGCGGCCACGCTCGAGATCTGCAAACGGCTGGGTCTCTGAACCGGTCTGCGAGTTGTGCCCACCGAATGGCCTCGGGGACGACGACGAGACGATTCGATTTGTCGGATACTGCGGTTTCGCCGACCACCCTGTGCTTTGCGCGCCACCGACCATGACACACCCTCTTGCATTCTCCCCGCTGGGCGCCGACCTCTTCGCCCGCGCCTTGCCGCTGCTGGACGGCGAATGGCTGGCGCGCGACGCCGACCTGGCGCCCGTGCTGCCCGTGGTGCTGGCGCGCGGTGTGGGGCAGGACTGGCACAAGGCCGGCACGTTCCGTCACCACCTGGTCGGCGTCGCGCGCACGCTTGCGCTGTGGCGGCAGCCGCGCGAGGTGCGCCTGCTCGGCCTGCTGCACAGCGTGTATGGCAACGCCTTTGTCGATCTGGTCAAGTTCGATCCGGCGCGCGAGCGCGCACGGCTGCGCGAGCAGGTGGGTGACGAGGTAGAGCAACTGGTGTACCTGTTCTGCACCGCGTCGCGCACCGAGTTCGTGGAGAAGGTAATCGCCGGCGAGATCGAATCAGACGGCAGCGTGCAGCTCGCGGTGCAGCGCATCGATCCGGCAACTGCGGCGGCGTTCATCGTCGTCAGCATGGCCGACAGCGCCGAGCAGTGGTTCTCGTGGCAGGAGGACATCTATAGCGGCTTTCCACAACTGCGTCAGGTGCCACAGGCCGCGCACTGGATGGCTGCGCTCTGGCCGGGGCCGATGCGGCCCGCGAGCCGGATGTACGCGCAGATCAGCCAGCTCGGCACCGCGCTGCAGCACCCGGGCTTGCGTGACCGGCTGCCCATGCCGCCGGTGTTCGATCATTGTCGCCGCACGCTCGCCGAAGGCGACGAAGCAGCCGCGGTTGCACTCTACTGGTCGGTGATTTCGCAGGAACAGCCGCTGGTGCAGGCGGATGCCGCGATCGCGACCTTGGAACAAGCGATACGGTTGAACCCCTGGGTCGGCGAGTCGCAAATGGTGCTCGCGCAGCTCTACCTGATTGCCTGCCGTCGTGACGAGGCGAGAGCAGCGGCGGAAGGCGCGTTGCAGCGTTTCAGCGAATGGGGCAACGCCTGGGACAAGCGCGTGCAATGGGACGCCTGGTTCGCCTGGGCGCGCATCCTGCGCCAGGGCGCGCTGGCCGGCGACTGGCCCGAGCGGCTGGATAGGCTGAACAATGTCGCGCTGCGGGATGCCGGCGCCTGACGGCGCGCAGGTCGGGCCGCGCGCAGTGCGCGCCCGGTGCCGCCTCTTCAGCCCGGCTGGATCGTGTCCGGCCGCCGGTTCACCAAGTAGATGCCGGGCAGCACCAGTGCGAGGCCGACCGCGTGGTACGCGTGGATCGGCTCGCCCAGTATCAGCCAGGCCATGATCGCGGCGTACAGCGGCCCGAGATATAGCACGACGCTGACCCTGGCAGCGCCGAGTTCGCGCAGCATGACCGAGTAGGCCAGGTAGGCCGCGTAGCCCGGCAGGATTGCGGCCGTCAGCGCCAGCTCGAATCCGGTTCTGGAGAATGCGGGGATCGGGCTGAACAGGGCCTCCCAGCCGGCGAACGGCAACATCACCAGCACGCCGGCCAGGCTGATTACGCCCAGCCGCGCCCCATCCCCCAGCGGGCTCGGCCAGCGCTTGAGCAGCAGCGAATAGAACGTCCATGACAGGGTGGCGCCGAGAATCCAGGCATCGCCCACCGACCATTGCACCCGGGCCAGATCGGCCCACTGGCCCTTCAGCACCACATGCAGCACGCCCACCAAGGCCAGCGCCACACCGCAGGCCTGAATGGCGCTGAACGGTTCGTTCAGCCAGAGCCGCGAGATCACGACGATCATCACCGGCGAGAGCGCGTAGATCAGCGCGATGTTGGTGGCGCTGGTGCTGTGGCCGCCCTTGTATACCCAGGCGCCGCAAATCCACATGCCGAGTGCGCCGAGCACCAGCGTGTGGCGCCAGTCCGCCAGGATGAGCCGGCGCTGCGCCCACAACTCGGCGCGCGCGACAAAGCAGAACAGCAGGCCCGCCATCAGCCAGCGCTGCAGCGCCAGCACATCGGGCTCGATCACACCGGGCGCGCGGCGCGCGATCAGGTAATTGAAGGACCACAGAGCGGGGGTGACAAAAATCAGCACAACGGCAAGACGCTGCCGGGAGTTCCGAGAATGCAGGGACATGCTGCGATTATGTCGGCCGCGCTGGCCGCGCTGGCCGCGGCGGCTGCGTCAGCGCTCGTCGTAGCTCACCACGACCTTGTCGGTCAGCGGCCGCGCCTGGCAGGTCAGCACAAAACCCTGGTCCATCTCGGAGGGTTCCAGCGTGAAGTTCTTGTCCATGCGCACCTCGCCCTCCAGCACCTTGGCGCGGCAGGTGCAGCAGACGCCTGCCTTGCAGGAGTACGGCAGGTCCAGCCCCGCGGCCAGGGCGGCGTCGAGCACATGGTCCTGCGGTCCGATGCGCAGCTCGGTCGGTTTGCCGTCGAGCACGACCGTCAGGGCGATGTTGCCGCCCTCGGCTTTTTGCTGGCCCGCGGTCACCGCGGCGCGGCGTTCCGTGGGGCTCAGAGCCTCCAGTGTCGGCGAGGTGAAGCGCTCGGTGTGAATCTGCCGCTGCGGTACGCCGGCCTCGAGCAGCGCGGCCTCGGTGGTTTCGATCATGGCCTCGGGGCCGCAAATGAACACCTCGTCCATGCTGCCCACCGGGAGCAATGCGCCGATCAGGGCGCGGACCTTGCCTGCGTCGATGCGGCCTTGCAGCAGGTCCACCTCCTGCGCCTGGCGCGACAGGACGTGGATCAGCGTGAGTCGCCCTGTGTAGCGGTCCTTCAGGTCCTGCAGCGTTTCGTTGAACATCACGCTGGCCATGCGGCGGTTCCCGTAGATCAGCGTGAAGCGGGATTCGGGCTGCTCCTCCAGCGTGGAAGCCATGATCGACAGGATCGGCGTGATGCCTGACCCGGCAGCAAAACCCACGCGGTGCAGCGCGCGCGGACGGCGCACGCCAAAGCGCCCGTCGGGCGGCATCACTTCGATCGTGTCGCCCGCCTTGAGTTGCGTCGCGGCCCAGTTGGAGAAGACGCCGCCCTCCATTGGGCGGATGCCCACCTCGACCTCGTGCGCGAGCGACAGCCGGCTGCGCGGACTGCAGATGGAATAGCTGCGCCGCACCGGGCTGCCTTCTATGCTGGCGCGCAGCGTGAGGAACTGGCCGGGCTGGAACGCGAAGGTCTCGCGCAGCCCGGATGGAATCGCGAAGGCGATGGCGACGGCGCCGGCCGCCTCGGGGCTGATGCGCGAAACGGCGAGCTCATGGAAGCGGGGGATGGCCATGGGGCGGAGCACTGCGGCGCAAGGTGCGCCGTGCGGTTGTATGGGGTTAGTGAGGCTTGAAAAGGTCGAACGGTTCCATGCAGTCCAGGCACCGGTACAGGGCCTTGCAGGCGGTCGAGCCGAAGTGCGAGGTCTCGGTCGTGTTTTGCGAGCCGCAGAGTGGGCAAGCCGTTACTGGTTCTTGATATTTAGCTATTTTTTTTGGAGCAAACTGCACGATGTTGCTGGCGGCCAGGGCGTGTGGCGGCGCAATACCGTACTCGCGCAGCCGGCTGCGGCCCTGCTCCGTCATCCAGTCGGTGGTCCACGCCGGTGCGAGTTGCGTGACGACGCGCGCGGTCACGCCGTGCGCCTGCAGCACGGCGCGCACATCGTCCTCGATCTGGTTCATCGCGGGACAGCCGCTGTAGGTCGGCGTGATGACGACCTCGATCTCGCCGTCCTGCAGACGCACGTCGCGCAAAATGCCGAGATCGCGGATCGTGATGACCGGGATTTCCGGGTCGGTCACCGTCTCCAGCAGCGTCCAGATGGCCGCAATGTCGGTCGCCACGGCGCCCCGCATCATGCGGTCTGTCGCGACGGGACAAAGCGCATCGGCCATCACCACGTGGCCTCGGGGTGTTGCCGCGCCAGGCTCTGCATCTCTCCCAGCAGGTAACTCAGATGCTCGGAGTGCACGCCGTTCTTGCCCTGCGAAACATGGCCGCCGGCGGGCGGGCGGACCAGCGTGGCGTCGCGCAGGGCGTCATTCACCAAGGCGTCCCAGGTTGCCTGCAGCGAGGCAGTCGGGACACCGATGGCATCCCGCGCAGCCGCGGCCTCCGCGGCGCCCGCAGCCCAGAATTCCTGGGTGTACGGCATCAGGTGGTCCAATGCGCCTTGCGCGCGCGCATGGGATTCAGCCGTGCCGTCGCCCAGGCGCACCAGCCAGCCCTGCGAATGGCGCAGGTGGTAATGCACTTCCTTCAGTGACTTGGCGGCAATGGCAGCGAGCTGCGCATCCCGCGACGCTTGCAGCGCATCCCACAGCAGCACCATCAGCGCGCTGTAGAGGAAGTTGCGAGCGATGGTGGTCGCATAGTCGCGCGGGGCGGCGGCGCCGGGCGCCAGCGGGCCGTGGTGCGGCAATTCGAGCAGGGTGTAGTTGCGGAACTGGCCGGCATCGCGAAAGTACGCCAGCGCGTCCTCCGTCACGGCCTCGGTGGCGCCGTCGCTCATCAGGGCCGCGGCGTGCTGGTACAGCAGGCGAGCCTGGCCGATCAGATCCAGGCTCATGTTGGCCAGCGCAATGTCTTCTTCCAGTACCGGGCCGTGGCCGCACCACTCGGCGTTGCGCTGGCCCAGGACCAGCGCGTTGTCGGCCAGCTGCAGCAGGTAGTCGAGGTGACCGCAGCGCGTGTGCGCGGCCGTGGTGTGCGCCGCTGCCGCCATCACATGTGCCCCACTTCGTCCGGGATTTCGTAGAACGTGGGATGCCGGTAGATCTTGTCCGCTGCCGGGTCGAAGAATTCGCCCTTGTCCTCGGGCG
>DATNBD010000244.1:0-7023 GCA_035572155.1 Rhodoferax sp. | reverse complement strand
GCCGATCGGGCCGCCCCAGAGCGCCGAGCCCACCGCGGGCCTGGCGGCAAGGTTCCGCGAGTCCAGCAGGACGTTGCCCTCGGGATCGTAGCGAACGAAGTCGCTCCAGCTCAGCACGTACAGTGCGGCGGGCCATTCGTGGGCATGCACGGGTGTCCGTTGGCCGGGCTCGACCTTCGTATCGAGAACGCGGACCCTGCCGTTGTCCAGCAGGGCGAAGTGATGCTCCGGCGCCTTGGCCATCGCATCGAACGGGTGAGTCGCCGGGTGAGCCGAATCGATGTCGTTCATGCTGTTCGCCCCATGTTTCGAAACCGGACCTGAGTCGAGCCATGCCGCGAAACGGTGCCGGCCCGGATGGATCGTCAGACCACCAGTCTGGAGACTTTGTAGCACTCTCCGTCGGCAGCGATCACGCGGACCGGGTGTTCCCTGGCCTGCGCCACGAGTTCCGCGGCCGAAAGGCCGCATTCCGCGAGGTCGACGGTCGATTGGGGGAGCCCCGCGGTAGCGATGGCTCCGCGCTTGTGCGGCTCCTCGATGATCTGCTTGTTGGAGATGTCCACCTGGCCGGCCATGAGCAGGCGCATGTCCTGGATGAGATGGGCGGCAAGTGCGTCATCCGTGATGCTGTTTTCCGGAATGTCCAGACGGAAATCCTGCGCCGACAGGCTCCCGCCATTGGTGAAGTGGACGACGAAGTCGAATTTCACGCGGTAGGTGGTCATGGTTGTCCGGCGGTTTGACGCTTGAGTCAAGCGGTGCCCGAGGCATCCGGTCGGCTGCCGCGTCCTGTCAGGCCGACTCAAGCTATGGATGGATCTTTTCGCCATGGTTGAGCATGTCGATGAACTGGGCAATTTTCCTTGCACGTGTTTCAGCCGTTTTCACATTCTGGATTCTGAACAGAATTGCGTACCTGTTTTGGCTATTGAGGGTTGCAAAGAACCGCTTTGCCTTCGGGTTTCTGTCCAGAGCTTGCTGCAAATCGTCAGGCACCGTTGATGTGCTTGCAGATGAATAGGCGGCTTCCCAGCGCCCGTCCCGCTTGGCGTGATGGATTTCGCGAAGCCCGGTCGGGTGCATCCTTCCGGCCGATATCAATGCCTCGGCCTTTGCCCTGTTGATCTTTGACCAGATGCTTTTGGCAGTCCTAGGGGTGAACCGCTGAAGCCAATAGTGTTCACTCTCCGCTTGCTTCTGGCCATCGATCCAGCCATGGCAAAGAGCGCCTTCGAGCGCCTGCGCATAAGTGAGGGTTGGCTGCCCCGCGGATTTCTTCGCCAGGCGCAGCCAAACGCCGGTGACGACCTCTCCATTCGAGGCAAGCCATGCTTCCCAGTCTTCCTGGTTGGCGAACGTGATTTTGTCGTCGTTCATGCCTTACCTGTTTGAGGCATAACGCCTGATTGAGAGGCGGCGAGGCCGCCCGTCTTGAACAAGTTGTTGGACGGCACCTGCGAAATTGCGAGCGCCGAATGCGGGAAGCGGCAAGTGCTCAATCCAGGAATTCCCATGTATCTGCCCCGTCGAACCGACTGACGACGATCGACTCCAGGAGCCCGGGTTCAAAGTTCCGCAGGTTCACTCCATGACGAGCGCCGGGCGCGGGTTCAAGCGGCTCCCAGTGAGTGACGATCCCGCAGGTCTTGCACCGAACGTTCTTCAGGGTCCGATCACCCCAAATGTAGCTTTCCGTGTTTTCGGGGTGGCCTTGGATGAGGACTGCGCCAAGTTCGTAGTAGGCCCATATCCCTCCCGTGCGCCGGCATAACGAGCAGTTGCAACTCGTCGCCGTTTCGGGCGCCGCCGGCAGAGTCAGGCGGACCGAGCCGCAGTGACATGAACCGTGCAGCGGTATTGGAGGCTGTTCGGGGTTCACAGGAATGCACCGTTGGTTGTTGTGCCGCCTGGCGCCCGAGTTTAGCGGTGCGCGCAGCACTTCGATTTTGCCCTGCGGGCAAGCCCCCGGTCGGGGAAGGATCCTGCCCGGTCAGATGCAGGCGGGTGACGCCGCCGATGCGGCGCGACACCGGTTTCGAGCGGCACCGCGTGGCGGCGCGGCGCGACACCCGCGGATGCACCGAGTGGCACAGAGTTGCCGCGTCCGTATTTGGGCCATCGCGGCACGGAGCGCGCCGTGCCTGGTCCGAGAAAACCCGCACTTTACTGCGATGCCGCAGGTTCAATTGCGCGCAGGAGTGACCTGGCGGCGATGGATCAGACCATCTCTGGTCGAAGGAATGGGCTTTTTACACGGCATATTGACATGGGACGTCTAGGCGGCTATGCAGGTGTGAGCGGCGGCGACGGGAGAATGCGGTGATCCTCCAGAATGTCGTTTGGGCGGTTGCTCTGGTGGGGATGGGGCTCGTCGCATTGGGTTTCATCTACGTCATCATCCAGGCGGGCAAGCCCGCCGACGAGGGTGCGACGCGCAAATCCACACGCACGGCCCACGTACTGCAGGCGTGGCTGTTCGCGGTGCTGTTCGTCGGCTTCATCGCGGGCAGCTGGGCCACCCTGCATCGCTTCCCGATTCCTTCGCAACACGGCGCGCTCGACGCACAACAGGTCGTGGATGTGGTCGGGCGCCAGTGGTCCTGGCAGATCACGCCCTCTACCGTGAAGACCGGCAGCGTCGTGGAATTCCGCGTCACCAGCGCCGACGTCAACCACGGGTTCGCCATCTACGCACCCGATGGCCGCATCGTGGCCCAGACCCAGGCGATGCCGAACTTCACGAACAAGCTGCTGTACACCTTCCGGCAGCCGGGCACGTACACCGTGCAATGTCTCGAATACTGCGGGCTTGCGCACGGACCCATGAAGACCACGATCCAGGCAGTCGCGCCCCAAGGAGACTGACCATGGCTTCACTCACCCTGTATCCGGACGACGAGCGGCTTGCGGGCGGCCAGCGGGTCGCGTTCAACCTGTACATCATCAGCGCACTGGCCCTGTTTGTGCTGATGATGCTGGTGGGCCTGACCATGCGCATGGCTCAGGCGAAATGGGTGGACGTGCCGCCCAACCTGTTCTACGAATTGCTGTCCATGCACGGTGCGGGCATGGTCGGAACCATGGCGCTGGCGACGACGGCGGTCATGTGGTTCTTCCTGCGCAAGTACGTGCAGCTGCACCTGTGGGCGTTCGTGACGAACTACGTGCTGTTCATGCTCGGCGCGGTCTGCGTCATCCTTTCGATCTTCGTCGGCGGCTACGGCGCGCTGTGGACGTTCCTGTATCCGCTTCCGGTGCACGGGATGGGGCTGTGGACATCGGACACGGCGGCGCTGTTCATGCTGGGCTATCTCCTGATCGGCGTCGGCTCGCTGCTGTTCTACCTCGACGCCGCCGCGGGCATCATCAAGGCACACGGCAACCTGGGGCGCGCGCTGGGCCTGCAATGGTTGTTGGGCGGAACCATCGACCCCAACCATCCGAAGGCGGTCGTCGCCAGCACCATGGTGATCATCGCCAACTCGCTGGGCATCCTGGCCGGCGCCGTGGTGCTGGTGATGAGCCTGGTCAACATTTTCTATCCGCAGGTGGCGCTCAACCCGCTGGTGACCAAGAACCTGATCTACTGGTTCGGGCACATGTACATCAACGCCACGATCTACATGGGCGTGATCGCCGTGTACGAACTGCTGCCGCGCTACAGCCGCAAGCCATATCCCATATCGCGCCCGTTCCTGTGGTCGTGGGCGGTGAGCACCGTGTTCGTGGTAATCGTGTTTCCCCACCATCTGCTGATGGACTTCGCGCAGCCGCGCTGGCTGGCGATCGTCGGCCAGGTGGTGTCGTGGGGCGCCGGCTTCCCGGTGTTCCTGGTGACCGCGTACGGCGCGCTCACCAACATCTACCGTTCGAACATGCGCTGGACGATGCCGTCCCGGCTCATGGTGCTGTCCCTGTTCGGCTGGGCGGCGGGCATCGTGCCGGCCATCATGGACGGCACGATCCGCGTCAACCTGGTGATGCACAACACCCAATGGGTGCCGGGGCATTTCCATTTCTACCTGTTGCTCGGCGTGCTGGCGATGGCGCTGGCGCTGATGTTCCACGAGATCGGCAGCCGCGCGCACGCGCCGCCGAACTCCGGCGCAGACAGGCTGGGCTTCCCGGTCTACCTGATCGGCGGCTTGACTTTCGTGTTCGCCTTCCTCGATGCAGGCCGTTTGAGCGTGCCGCGGCGCATGGCCCAGCATCTGGATGCGTGGACCTTCACCGACAAGCTCGGCTCGATCGGCGCGATCCTGGTGGTGCTGGCAATGCTGTACTTCGCAATCCGCATCACCGTCGGCTTGTTGAAGGCGCCGCGGCCCGGAGGTTCCGGTGTCGGCATTCCGGACGCTGCTCGCTAGCCTGCTGATCCTCGCGGCCGGTGCCGCGACCCTCGCCGCCGCCACTGACGGGTTCCGGGCGTTCACCAGCGAAACCGCGCGCCGCATCGAGGTGCGCGAGCATCCGCGCGCGCTGCCGTCGATGCCGCTGGAAACCGCCGACGGACGAATCGTCGACTTTGCCGGCCTGCGCGGGCGTTGGCTGCTGGTGGACTTCGTCTATACCCAGTGCATCACGTACTGCACTGTGCAGGGCAGCGAATTCGCGCGACTGCAGGATCGCCTGGCCCGGCCGATCGCGGACGGCCGGGCGCTGCTGCTCAGCGTCAGCTTCGATCCGGCGCATGACACTCCGGCGCAGCTGGCCGCGTACCAGCAGCGCTCGGGCGACCGCGGCGCGGGCTGGATCGCGGCGCGGCCAATGAGCGCAGCGGATCTCAAGGCGCTGATGCGGGTATTCGGCGTGACCGCGATTTCCGATGGGCTCGGCGGCTATGTGCACAATGCCGCGATCGCCGTGGTCGATCCCCGTGGGCGCCTGGTCGCGATTACGGACTGGTCCGAGCCGGACGAGGCGGAGCGGTACGTCCTCAGAGAGCTGGGACCATGATCGTGCCGGCGCGCTGGACGCCGCGGTTGGGCCTGGCGCTTTGGCTCGGGCTGGCATTGCCGCCGCTGCGGCATGCACT
The DNA here is from genome assembly GCA_035572155.1 of Rhodoferax sp. GTDB lineage: Bacteria > Pseudomonadota > Gammaproteobacteria > Burkholderiales > Burkholderiaceae_C > Rhodoferax_A. The sequence goes on along the minus strand of DATNBD010000244.1, from coordinate 1,985 downwards.
CGAATCCACGATGACGCTGCAGATGCTGGTCCAGATCCCGCTGCTCGCGCTTGCCGGATGGTGGCTGGCGGCGTTCCTCGTGCGCCGTCCGGTGGGTGCCATGGCCGCGTGGAACCGCAGCGGCATCAGCGGACTCCTGCTGGCCTCGCTGGCGGCGATGGTCTGGATGCTGCCGCGCGCGCTGGATGCTTCGCTGGATGTGCCATGGGTCGCGCTGGCGAAATTCGTTGGCGTGCCATGGCTGATCGGCATGCCGTTGGCGATCAGCTGGCCGCGGGCCGGTTTCGTCGTGCGGGGCGTGTTCCTGGTCGAGGTCGTCGCGACGACATTCCGACTGGGCTGGCTGTACATGGTCTCGCCGGTGCGGCTTTGCAGCAACTATCTGCTGACCGACCAGCAGCAGCTCGGAAAGATCATGCTGGCGATCGGCGTGGCAATCTGCGCGTTGCTCGCGTGGAAATTGATGTGGGGGCGTATCGACATCGATGGTGGTCGCGGGCGCTGAAAGCGGATGCCGTCAAGGGCGGGATTCAGCGCGCCTTGGCTCGCCCATGACCACTGCGATGGTTGAAGCGTTGTCTAAACATGACGACGGCGCATATGGCAAATAGTACAAACAAGCCGTAGCTCAGCACGCGGCAGCCGAGATTGCCACACGTGAAATACGCTCCATAGAGCGAGTAGAACAATGCCTGCGTAGATGCGGGAAAGTTACCGTGCGGAAGCCTTCCCCACAGCCATGGATGAAGCAGCACTTGCTTTTTGAGCGATGGAACAAACCAAAGGCGGCTAGGAGCATGGCGCCGTACACCACGAACGATGCGCCAATGACGCCAAATATCAGATCGAGCAATGTCGAGTGCATGTCATAAGCCTAACGCCTGAGTTGAGCGGCGGTGTAGCCGTCCGCCTCGAACGAGTTGTTGGCCATCATTGACCACTAGCCCGAGGATTGACATCGGCACGGGAAGGCTGAGATGGGTCGTAGAACGTATAGTCAACGAATTGGCTCGGACCTTTGTACGGGCGCTTAGAAAGGAAAGCGCGTGCGGCCGTCACATAACTTGTCGGAACTGTTACTTGCACCGGGCCGGAGCTGGGACCCTTGACGTCTCTGACCTGAACGACTTTGAGAGAGCTTATTTTACCAGCGGCGTCGACCGTCACCAGAAAAAACACCGAATAATACTTAGTTGGCGCGGCGCACCGTGTAAGCGTAGGAGCCGCCAGGAAAACCGTAAGCAAACCTACAAAGATTCGCCGCATAACGCACCCCTGCTGGCTACCGTATAAATTCAGTGACACGAAACCGTGTGGCGGTTAATCATGCGCCGTAATGGGCAGCTAGCGCGCTCTGGTGATAAACGAATAAATACCTACTCCTGTACACCGGCCTCCGCGCAAGCAGCCCTTGCCAGAGCGCCTGAATCGCTCTTTACACCTTTAGCAAAAGCCGATACCGCTTTGTCGTTGCCGTACATGTCGAAAACGTCCAACATCCCGTGGCCCGCTTTGCAATCAGCATATGTAACATGTAATTTGAACATTTCAGTTTCTTGAGGCATCTTGACATGCCTTTTGACAACAACAACTACAGTCTTTTCACCTTTCGAATTGTTTACGTACGAAATTGAGTTTTGCTGAATCTCGTAAGTCGCATATCCATCTGGCGTTGGCAGCTGCGTCCAATCATTGTTGCGACTACACGCGACGACCGTAACCAGTGTAACGATTAAACATCCAAGTACTTTGAACATGCTTTTTATCCATGACGGCTAACGCTGGAGTCAAGCGGCGGCGAAGCCGTCCGCCTTGAATGAGTAAAAAGAGACTTCCTCCCCTTTCGGCCTCGAAGGCCATGATGGTGTTGCGACACAACCGTCAGCAGAAGAGGAAGTCTCCATGAGCACTATAACCCTGGGTGTGGACTTGGCGAAGAGCGTGTTTTCGGCGTGCGAGATGGACGGCGCCGGCCACGTGCGGCG
>DATNBD010000243.1:0-6749 GCA_035572155.1 Rhodoferax sp. | reverse complement strand
CCGTACAGCGATGTTCATGGCTCGTGGAGAGCGATGGAACAGGCCTACAAGGCAGGCAAGCTGCGGGCTATTGGCCTTAGTAATTTCCAGCCCGACCGCCTGATGGACATCATGGCCTTCAACGAAGTGAAGCCGGCAGTGAACCAGATCGAAATCAACCCCTTCCATCAGCAGGAAGAGAGCGTGACGTTCATGCGCGACAACGGCGTGCAGGCCGAGGCTTGGGCCCCGTTCGCCGAAGGGCGCAACAACCTGTTCCAGAACGAAGACCTGGTGGCCATGGCCGAAAAGCATGGCAAATCGGTCGGTCAGGTCGTCCTGCGCTGGCTTGTACAGCGCGGCGTTGTGTCGCTCGCCAAGTCGGTCCGAAAGGAGCGGATGGAAGAGAACCTGAACGTCTTCGATTTCACCATCGACGAAACCGACATGGCGCGTATCGCAAAACTGGAGACGTCCGCGAGCAGTTTCTTCTCGCACCGCGATCCTGCGATGGTCAAGTGGATGAGCGAGCGACGGCTCGATGTCTGAGAAATCGAGGCGGGATCGCAGCCTGAACGGAGTATCGCCATGACCATGGACTATCGGTATCTGGGCCGCAGCGCCCTCAAGGTTTCACCCCTGTGTCTGGGCGCGATGATGTTCGGCGGCGAGACCGACGAGGCAACGTCCAGGCGCATCATCGACAAGGCCTACGACCAGGGCGTCAACTTCATCGACACGGCCGACGTCTATCACGCAGGACGTTCCGAAGAAATCGTCGGACGCGCCATTGCGGATCGGCGCGACCACTGGGTCGTCGCAACGAAGTTCGGCTATCCGACCGCTCAGGGACCGAACGAGCAGGGCCAGTCGCGCAAGTGGATCATTCAGTCTGTCGACGCGAGCTTGAAGCGCCTGGGCACGGACTACATCGACATCCTGTACTTCCATCGGGCGCTCGCCGAGGCGCCGCTGAACGAGGGCGTGCGTGCGATTGGCGACCTGATCCGGCAGGGCAAGATCCGTTACTTCGGCGTGTCCAACTTTCGCGGTTGGCGTATTGCCGAAATCGCGCGCTTGGCCGATCAGCTGGGCATCGACCGGCCGGTCGCGAGCGAGCCGCTGTACAACCTCGTCGATCGCACCGCCGAAGTCGAGCAACTTCCGGCGGCGGCCCACTACGGTCTGGGCGTCGTCTCGTACAGCCCGCTGGCGCGTGGCGTGCTCAGCGGCAAATATGCGGTCGATGCACCGCCACCGGCGGACTCGCGTGCAGGCCGCGGCGACAAGCGGATCCAGCAGACCGAGTCTCGACACCGGGCTACACCGATCCGGGCTACCCGATCGAAGGGCGGCGCATTGCCTGAAGCATGGCCACGTCCTAAAACTCGGTCTCGCGCAGCACGATTTTGTTGCCAGACTTTGCCTGCGTCACGACCCCATCCGTCACGATGGCGTACGGCGGAAACCCCGGGGACAGGGTGGAAGTGTCATGCTCGACCACCCTCGGCGCGGGTTGGCGCGCCAGAATCGTCAACGCCACCTGAAAAGTGGCCCGGTTCTGTCCGGCACGGGCCAGCACTGGCAGCGTCGATGCGGCAACGGCCACGAGGGCAACCGAAACGACACATCGCCTCAGGGCCACGCACCCGCGAAGCTTCAGGGTGCGCAAGCAACCCGTCCGCCATCGGCTCGCGCGGCGTTTCCGCGCGCCGCCCCGACACGTTGCGACGGCCCGTTTTTCCTCGGTGCGCGCCTGCACCGAAATCGCAAATTTTTGCCCGCCCACACACCCCTCGCGATCGACAGCAAAATGTTTTTTGTTCTGCCAAAAGAAAAAGTGTGTGACTTATGGTGACGAAATACAAGAGCGTTCAAGCAATAAAGGCGTCAAATCCACGCCGCCACGTCGTGCGGTTGCAGCAGTGATTCTCGATATGTAGGACGTTGGAATTAGCGACGAATCGCACTGTAGAAGAAAGGTTACGGGCGACCCGGCATGGCCGCCGCGGTCGCAACCAACGTCAGCCAATGTCCTGGAACAGCAATTGCGCCAATTCCTGCATCGCCACGAAGACACGCCACGCGCCCGCGTCCCGGAGCGCCGCCGGCGCATCGTGGCCGGCCTGCGGCGGGCTGTAGCCGAACACCGTCGCGCCGGCCGCCACGCCCGCCGCGACACCGGTCACCGTGTCCTCCACCACCGCGCAGCGACCGGGCGCCACGCCCAGCGCCGCGGCGGCGGCCAGGTAGACATCGGGCGCGGGCTTGGAGCGGGGCAGCTCGTGCCCACTGAAGATGCGGCCCTTGAAGTACCGCATCAGGCCGCATTTCTCCAGCTGAAGTTCGACCTTGAAGCGGTCGGCGCCGGAAGCGCATGCGATGCGGCCCTTAAAGCGCTCGTGCAGCAGCGCCACGGCCGCCGCGGCGCCTTCGATGGGCTGGAGGTGGCGCATCAAACCATCGTTGCGGCGCTCGCGAAAACGCGCCATCCAGTCTTCGGTGAGCGGCTGGCCGGTGCGGGCCTCGATCAGCGCGCGCTCGTCCTTCACCGCCTTGCCGATGAACAGGCGCATGCATTCCTCGGTGCTCAGACTCCAGCCGCTCTCATCCAGCATGTCACGCAGCACGCCGTTGGTGATGGCTTCGGAATCGACGAGCACGCCGTCGCAGTCGAACAGAACTGCTTCAAAATTCATAGCTAATTGTGTAGATGAGACATTGGCAAACGGCATGATTTCCTTGAATTTCGGGCGCGCGGCTCACGCCTTCCTGGCCCTGTACTGCTCCAGCGTTTCGGTCGGCGCGCCCTGCTTCGTCCACTCGGCCCAGCCGCCGTCGATGTGCGCCACATTCGTCATGCCCATGTCCTGCAGTGCCTTGGTCGCGAGCGCGCTGCGCCAGCCGGCGCCGCAAAACAGGATGAACTCTTTGGACTCGTCGGCGAAGACCTTCTTGTGATACGGCGAGGCGGGGTCGACCCAGAACTCGAGCATGCCGCGCGGCGCATGCAGCGCGCCGGTGACGGTGCCGTCCTTGAGCTCGCGCACGTCGCGGATATCGACGATCTGCACGTCGGGGGCGCCGAGGCGCGCGCGCACCTGTGCCACCGAATAGGTCTTGACCTCGGTCATGGCCTCGTCGACGAGTTGCTTGTAGCCTTTGGTGATGGGCATGGGGATTCTCCTGATAGTGATTCGAAGGGTATACCTCGAAACAGAAGAATAGCGGCAACGCAAGCTGGCAGGCGGCCCCATCCCCCTTCCCTCAGAGGAGGAAGGGGCAAGACGTCGGTCAGACCAAGCCGATATCGCGGGGGTCGGGCCTGCGCCATGGGCCCGCCACGTGGACCCCCCTCAAAATTACAGCGCGCGCTGGATGATGATTTTCTGCACGTCCGAGGTGCCCTCGTAGATCTGGCACACGCGCACGTCGCGGTAGATGCGCTCAACCGGGAAGTCGCTCACATAGCCATAGCCGCCCAGCGTCTGGATTGCGGCGCTGCAGACCTGTTCGGCCATTTCGCTGGCGAACAGCTTGGCCATCGCGGCTTCCTTGAGGCACGGGCGGCCCGCGTCGCGCAGGCTCGCGGCGTGCCAGATCAACTGCCGCGCCGCTTCTATTTTCATAGCGCACTCGGCAAGCCGGAAGCCGACCGCCTGGTGATTGATGATGGAAGTGCCAAAGCTCTCGCGTTCCTTCGCATAGGCCACGGCACAGTCGAACGCGCTGCGCGCCATGCCCACGCTCTGCGCGGCAATGCCGATGCGCCCGCCCTCGAGGCCGCCCAGCGCGATCTTGTAGCCCTCGCCTTCCGCACCAATCAGGTTTTCGGCCGGAATGCGGCAGTGGTCGAAGTTGATCTGTGCCGTGTCGCTGCTGTGCTGGCCCAGCTTGTCCTCGAGCCGCGCCACCACATAGCCGGGCGCGTCGGTCGGTACCAGGAAGGCGCTCATGCCCTTTTTGCCCGCCCCCTTGTCGGTCACCGCGATCACGACCGCGACCTGGCCGTTCTTGCCGCTGGTGATGAACTGCTTGACGCCGTTCAGCACATACGCATCGCCATCACGCACGGCCGTGGTGCGCAGTCCCGACGCGTCCGAGCCCACGTGCGGCTCGGTCAGGCAGAACGCACCCAGCATCCGCCCCTGCGCCAGTGGGGTCAGCCACTTCTGCTTATGCGCGGCGCTGCCGTAGCGCAGCAGGATCGCGTTGACCGGGCAGTTCGTGACCGAGATCGCGGTGCTGGTGCCGCCGTCGCCGGCCGCGATTTCTTCCAGCACCAGCGCCAGCGTCACGTAGTCCAGCTGCGCACCGCCGAACTCCTCGGGCACGCAGATGCCGTAGGCGCCCAGCTCGGCGAGGCCCTGGTGCGCCTGCCTCGGGAATTCGTGCGTCTTGTCCCACGTCGCGGCGTTTGGCCACAGCTGTTCCTGCGCGAACGCGCGCACCGCGTCGCGAATCATTTCCTGATCGGAGGTCAGCAGCATGGCACGAAGTGTTTACAACAGTTCCAGCGCCAGCGCGGTCGCCTCGCCGCCGCCGATGCACAGCGTCGCGATGCCGCGTTTCAGGCCGCGCGCGCGCAGCGCGTACAGCAGCGTGACCATGATGCGCGCGCCGCTGGCGCCGATCGGATGGCCCAGCGCGCAGGCGCCGCCATTCACATTCACGATCTCGTGCGGGATCGACAGCTCGGTCATCAGTGCCATCGGCACCACGGCAAAGGCTTCGTTGATTTCCCAGAGGTCCACGTCCTTGACGCCCCAGCCGGTCCTGGCGAGCAGCTTTTGCACGGCACCCACAGGCGCGGTGGAAAACCAGTTGGGCGCCTGCGCGTGCGTGGCGTGGCCGACGATGCGCGCCAGCGGTTTGGCACCGAGTTTGGCGGCAGTCGCAGCCCCCATCAGCACCAGCGCGGCGGCGCCATCGTTGATGGACGAACTCGATGCGGCCGTGATGGTGCCGTCCTTCTTGAACGCGGGTTTGAGCTGCGCGATCTTGTCGAGCTTCACCTTGCCCGGGCCTTCGTCTATGGCGATCACCGCTTCGCCCGCGCGGCTCTTGACCGTGACAGGTGTGATCTCGGCCCGAAACGCTCCTGATTCCGTAGCGGCTTTGGCACGCTGGACGCTGGCTATCGCGAATTTGTCCTGTGCTTCGCGGGTGAAGTGGTACTTGGCCGCGCAGTCTTCACCGAACGTTCCCATGCTGCGGCCAACTTCGTAGGCATCCTCCAACCCGTCCAGCATCATGTGATCGAAGATCCGGTCGTGGCCCATGCGGTAGCCGCCGCGGCCCTTTTGCAGCAGGTAGGGCGCGTTCGTCATGCTCTCCATGCCGCCGGCCACCATCACGTCGTGCGTGCCGGCCAGCAGCATGTCGTGCGCCAGCATCGCGGCCTTCATGCCGGAGCCACACATCTTGGACAGCGTGACCGCGCCCGCGCTCTGGGGCAGCCCGCCCTTGAACGCCGCCTGGCGGGCCGGCGCCTGGCCCTGGCCCGCCATCAGGCAGTTGCCAAACAGCACTTCGCCCACCAGATCCGGCGCGACACCGGAACGCTCGACCGCCGCCTTGATGGCCGCGCCGCCCAGGTCGTGCGCCGCGAGACTGGAAAAGTCGCCCTGGAAGCTGCCCATGGGGGTACGGGCCGCGCCGACGATGACGATGGAATCCGACATGATTTTTCCTTGCAAAAGAAGAGTCTGCCCCGTCAACCGCAAGTTGACGTTTACGTAAACGTCAATTTTGACAGAATCCGCATGCGATGCAAGGCCGGCCGGCGCGCGCCCGGCCCCGGCTCACGCCTTGCCGATCGGAATGTATATCTCGGCGCCCTTGCGCTTGAACTCCTGCGACATGCTGTCCATGCCCTCTCGCAGCGCCTGTTCGTCGCTGACGCCCAGCGACGCCGCGTAGTCGCGCACTTCCTGCGTGATCTTCATCGAACAGAACTTGGGCCCGCACATGGAGCAGAAATGCGCGACCTTGGACGATTCCTTGGGCAGTGTTTCGTCGTGGAAATTGCGCGCGGTGTCCGGATCCAGCGACAGGTTGAACTGGTCCATCCAGCGGAACTCGAAGCGCGCCTTCGACAGCGCGTCGTCGCGTGCGCGCGCCCCCGGATGGCCCTTGGCCACGTCGGCCGCGTGCGCGGCGATCTTGTAGGTGATGATGCCGGTCTTCACGTCCTCGCGGTCCGGCAGGCCCAGGTGCTCCTTCGGCGTCACGTAGCACAGCATCGCCGTGCCGAACCAGCCGATCATGGCCGCGCCGATGCCGCTGGTGATGTGGTCGTAGCCCGGCGCGATGTCGGTGGTCAACGGGCCCAGCGTGTAGAAAGGCGCCTCGTGGCAGTGTTTGAGCTGCTCGGTCATGTTCTGCTGGATCATGTGCATCGGCACATGGCCCGGCCCTTCGATCATGACCTGCACGTCATGCTTCCAGGCCACCTGTGTGAGCTCCCCCAAGGTGCGCAGCTCGGCGAACTGCGCCTCGTCGTTCGCGTCGGCGCCGGAGCCGGGCCGCAGCCCGTCGCCGAGCGAGTAGCTGACGTCGTACGCCTTCATGATCTCGCACATCTCGTCGAAGTGCGTGTACAGGAAGCTCTCCTTGTGGTGCGCGATGCACCACTTGGCCATGATCGAGCCGCCACGCGAGACGATGCCGGTGACGCGCTTCGCGGTCAGGTGGATGAACGGCAGCCGCACCCCGGCGTGCACGGTGAAATAGTCAACGCCCTGCTCGGCCTGCTCGATCAGCGTGTC
>DATNBD010000242.1:0-2484 GCA_035572155.1 Rhodoferax sp. | reverse complement strand
GGTCAAGAAGATGTCGGTGGAGGACAGCAACAAGATCGCGCGTAGCTTGTTGGCCAAGGTCGGCCTGTCGGACAAGGAAAGCAGCTACCCCGATCAGCTCTCCGGCGGGCAGCAGCAGCGCGTGGCGATCGCCCGGGCGCTCGCGATGGAGCCGGCCGTCATGCTGTTCGACGAGCCCACCTCCGCGCTCGACCCCGAAATGGTCGGTGAAGTGCTGCAGGTCATGAAGTCGCTGGCGGTCGAAGGCATGACGATGGTGGTCGTGACCCACGAGATGGGCTTTGCCCGCGAGGTCGGGCACCGCGTCATTTTCATGGACGGCGGCTACATCGTCGAGGAAGGCAAGCCGCGGGAGATATTCTCAAACCCCCAGGCCCAGCGCACAAAGGATTTCCTCGCGAAGATTCTGTAGCCGGCTGCAGGACCAGCAGGGTTAAGTCTTATGACCCCGTGCCGCCGTGCACGCGAACGGCGTCGGCGATCTGCTGGCGCCGGTATTCGCCTTGCCGCTCGAACATCCAGCCCGGGTATTCGCTCGGCAGGCGGCTGACGTTGTTGATCTGATCGAGCTCGCCCGCAGTCAAGGCCACTTGCGTGGCGGCGATGTTGTCGGCCAGTTGCTCGGGCCGCTTGGCGCCGACGATGATGCTCGTCACCTGCGGCTGGTGCAGCAGCCAGGCCAGCGCCACCTGGGCGACCGACACGCCGTGCGACTGCGCGATCGGGCGCATCACGTCGATGCAGTCCCAGGCGCGGTCCTTGTCCAGCGGCGGAAAATCGAAGGCAATGCGCCGGCTGCCGTCCACGGGGTTTTGTTCTTGTCCGCGCCCGTACTTGCCGCTCAAAAAGCCGCCCGCCAACGGGCTCCACACCATCAGGCCGAGCCCTTCGCTGCGCAGCATCGGAATGAGCTCGCGTTCCAGGTCGCGGCTGGCCACGGTGTAGTACGCCTGCAGCGATTCGAAGCGCGCCAGGCCCAGGCGCTCGGCGATGCCCAGGGCCTTGGCAATCTGCCAGGCGGCCCAGTTGGAAACGCCGACGTAGCGCACCTGGCCGTGCCGCACCAGCTGGTCCAGCGCGCGCAGGGTCTCTTCGATGGGGGTGGCGGGATCGAAGCCGTGCAGCTGGTACAGGTCGATGTGGTCCAACTGGAGCCGGCGCAGGCTGGCCTTGACGCCGTCGAGGATGTGGCTGCGCGAGGCGCCGCGCGCGTTCGGACCATCGCCGGTCTGGCCGAACACCTTGGTGGCAATGACCACGTTCTCGCGCGGCACCTTCAGGTTTCTCAAAGCCTGGCCCGTCATTTGTTCCGACACGCCGCCTGCGTATATGTCGGCGGTGTCGATGAAGTTGATACCTGCGTCCAGCGCGTGGCCCACCAGCCGCTCGGCATCGGGCTGCTGCAGGGCGCCGATCTTGCTCCAGATGCCTTCGCTGCCGCCGAAGGTCATGGTGCCGAGGCAAAGCTCGGAGACGAAAAGGCCGGTGCGGCCGAGCGGACGATGACGCATGGAATGAGCTCCTGCAAAACGCACCAGCATACCCGCCGAGCGCTTTTATTGCAGGGCGGTGGACGGGGCCGGGCAGGGCGCCGGCTCAGTTCGGTATCAGCTGGTCGGCGTGGGCGATGTCCGCCGTGTGCACCGTGTAGCGTCCGAGGCGGCGGTCCTCGAAGTAGAACTTCAGGGTTTCCTTGACGGTGCGAAAGGCGATTTCGTCCCAGGGGATTTCGGCTTCGGCGAACAAGTGCGCCTCGATCGTTTCATGGCCCGGCTTGAACTGGTCGCTGAGCAGGCGCGCGCGATAGAACAGGTGCACCTGGCCGACACGCGCCACGTTCAATACGCTGAAGAGGTCCTGCATTTCGATTTGCGCGCCGGCTTCTTCGTCGGTTTCGCGCGCGGCACCCTGCGCCGTGGTCTCGCCCAGCTCCATGAAGCCCGCGGGCAGGGTCCACTTGCCCCAGCGCGGTTCGATGTTCCGCTTGCACAGCAGCACCCGGTCGCCCCAGTGCGGCACGGTGCCGACCACGTTGAGCGGGTTTTCGTAGTGCACGGTGCCGCAGGCCGGGCAGACCGCGCGCTCGCGCGTGTCGCCGTCGTCGGGGAGCCGGTACACCACGGCCGTGCCGCAATTTTTGCAGTGTTTGATGGGGCCGCGAAAGATCATCCAGAGAGTGTACGGGGAAAGCGCTCAGACGACCTTGACGCTCAGCTTGCCCAGCCCCGCCACTTCGCCGACCAGAACATCGCCCGCCACCACGGCCGCCACGCCTTGGGGTGTGCCAGTAAAGATCAGGTCGCCGGGCTCGAGCGCCCATGCGGCCGACAGGTGTTCGATGGTCTCGCCGATGTTCCAGATCAGTTTGGACAGGTTGCTGCGCTGGCGATCCACGCCGTTGACCTGGAGATGGATTTCGGCTCGCGTGACATCTCCGGCCTGCGCCACGGGAGTGATGGGGCCGATGGGCGCGGAATGGTCGAA
>DATNBD010000241.1:0-8269 GCA_035572155.1 Rhodoferax sp. | reverse complement strand
GGTGGCCGCGCGCTGGAGCACCAGGAAAGCTATCTGCAGACGGTGTTCGGCTTCTTCGGCATCACCGACGTGCGCTTCGTGCGCGCCGAAGGTGTCGCCATGGGCGAAGCCCAGAAGTCCGCGGCACTGGCCGCCGCCGGCCTGGACATCAAGACCTTGATCGCCGATGCGGCGAACCAGCCGAAAGCCGCCGTTGCCGCCTGACGCCTGCCTGGTGCAGGACGAGTCACATCAAGAGAAGGCCCTCGAATAGCCGGGCCTTTTCGCTGGCCTGCCGACGCTGGACTTCAAGGGCCAACATCTTCCGCTCTAGGGTCAGTAACGCTGGCGTTGTGAATTTTCACCCAGGCCACAAACTGATTCATCCAGCCTTGCAGGAACTTCTTGGTGCTCTCAATGCCGATATTGCCGGCGGCATCGAACAACCCTTCCCTGGCCTGCACAAAGGCTTCGGGCTGCCCCAGCGCGGGCACGTTCAGGTAGGCCAGCACATTGCGCAGGTGCTGCTGTGCCATGGCCGTGCCAATCGCGCCGACCGAGATGCCAATCACGCCGGCCGGCTTGCCAGCCCAAGCACTTTGTCCATAGGGACGTGAGGCGTGGTCGATCGCGTTCTTGAGCACGCCCGGCATCGAGCGGTTGTATTCCGGGGTAAAAAACAACAAGCCCTGGGCGGCCTGGACTTCCGACTTCAGGCGCTTCACGCTGGCCGCCTGGTTGGCGTCATCGTCCTGGTTGTACAGGGGCAAATCGTCGATCCGGACATGCGTGAACGTGAACTCCTTGGGCGCCATTCGGGTCAGTGCATGCGCCAGCTTTTTGTTGAACGAGTCCTTGCGCAGACTGCCAACCACCAAGGCAATGTTGTATTGGCTCATGAGACCTCCAGTTAAAAATTGAAGAGTGGGGAAATCGGGGGCTCATTATGCGGCGGCTGCCATCAACTTGTATGGGGCTGCGCCGACCCTGTCGGCACGACGGCCAATGCCCCATGGGCCGAAACATTGATAAAGTCGCAGCAAGATTATTCAACACAGGTAACCCTCATGGTACGCATGGTTCACTGCATCAAACTCGGTCGCGAGGCTGAGGGCCTCGACTTTCCGCCCTATCCCGGCGAACTCGGCAAACGCCTGTGGGAAAACGTCAGCAAGGAGGCCTGGGCCGCATGGCTCAAGCACCAGACCATGCTTGTCAACGAGAATCGCTTGAACCTGGCGGACCAACGAGCACGCCAATATCTGGCACGCCAGATGGAGGCTCATTTCTTCGGCAGCGGTGCCGAGGCCGCGCAAGGCTACGTGCCGCCGAGCGCGTAGCGTTCCAGGCGGCACAAGCGGTCGATGATGGCGGACCGCATCCATTTCTTGCACAGCCTCGGGCTGCCCGCCGCGTGGGCAGCAAAGCCCCAGTGGTGCATTCTGGACGCCCGGCTCGACGCCGGCGAGCGTTTCCTCGCGACCTGGCAAACCTGGAAGGGCGATCTTCAACGGCCACGTGTGCTGCATTACGTGGCGATGGAATCGGCGGTGCTCAGCGCGTCCGACTGGCAGCGCCGCCGCATCGGCGCCGATAGCGACCCGGACCTTGCGCCGCTCGCAGAGCATTTGCAGGCGCAGTGCTTTGGTCTGCTGCCCGGCTTGCACCGACTGGTGTTTGAAGCTGGGCGCGTCCTGCTGACCATCTGCGTCGGCGAAATCAGGGCTCTGCTGCGCGAGCTGCAATTCCAAGCCGACGCGGTCTACCTGGCGGACAGTGCGGCGCCAACCGATGCAGCACCGCTGCGCGCCAAACGCTGGGACCTGTGGGCCTGCAAGGCGCTTGCGCGCTGCTGTCGGCGCGGCACGATGCTGGTTGCAGAACCCGTAACCAATGCGCAGGCGCAGAATCACCTGATGCAGGTGGGGTTCGTGCCGGACCAGCGTCATGCCCCGTCGCCCATGTCGGGCAGACCGACGTGGTGCCGTTGGCAGGGGCGCTTTGATCCGGCCTGGATACCGAAAAGACGTCTTTCAGATGGTGCCCCGCATGTCTCGCCCTACGCGTCGGCGCCCCCCGGGCGCTGCGTGGTGATCGGCGCCGGCCTGGCGGGCGCAGCCGTTGCCGCGAGTCTGGCGCGGCGCGGCTGGCTCATCGACGTGCTGGATTCAGCGCAGGCGCCCGCTGCCGGCGCCTCGGGCCTGCCAGCCGGCCTGTTGGCGTCGCACACTTCATCGGATGACGGCGTACTGTCCCGACTCTCGCGCAGCGGCGTTCGACTCACGCTGGCGCAGGCTCGCGTGCTGCTGCGTGACGGCGTGGACTGGCGCCAGACCGGCCTGCTGGAACACCGCATGGGCAGCCGCATCACCCTGCCTGCCCTGTGGGCCGCGGCAGGGCACGACTGGACGCACGCTGCCAATGCGAGGCAACTGGCGCAGGCCGGGCTTGCCGACCACGCCCCAGCCCTTTGGCATGCCCGGGCGGCGTGGATCAAACCGGCACGTCTGGTCGGCGCCCTGCTGTCGCAGCCGGGCATCGCGTGGCACGGCAACGCACATGTCGCCACGCTGGCGCCGCTGGAGTCTGGCTGGCAAGCGCTTGATGCAAACCGGCGGGTGCTGGCCGAGGCGGACATGGTGGTCGTCGCCGCGGGTTTTGCCAGCCGCGCCCTGCTGGCTGCCACCACCGGCACGAGCCCCGCGCTTCAAGCCATCCGCGGACAGATTTCCCATGGCAGCCACGCGCCCGGCTCGCCCAACCTGCCGCCCTTTCCTGTGAACGGCAACGGCCACTTGACGCCGCATGTGCCCTTCGAGTCCGGCACCGCCTGGTTTGCCGGCGCAAGCTACGAGCGCGACGATACCGACATCTCCTGCCGCGCACAGGATCACGAAGCCAATCTGGAGCGCCTGAAAACCCTGTTGCCCCAGGCCGCGCGGCAACTGCAGGCCGAATTTTCAAGTAACCGCGTGCAAGCCTGGGTCGGTGTGCGCTGCGCCTCGCCGGATCGGCTGCCGCTGCTCGGACCCACGCACCGACCGGGCCTGTGGGTCTGCACCGCGATGGGCTCGCGCGGCCTCACCATGGCCGTGTTGTGCGGGGAATTGCTGGCGGCATGGCTGCACGGCGAGCCGCTACCCGTCGAGCACGGCCTCGCGCGCCGGCTCCTTCCCGGCCGGTTCGACCGCATGACAGCGTCCCGGCACGGCCCATCCGGGGCATGAGCCCGAGATGGGGCTCATGCACAGGCCCCGGCGCCGATCCGCATGAATGCTCGTGCATAAGCTTATGCGCATAAGCGCAGAACAAATAAATAGTTTGTTTTTATAAGAGGCGCTTCTAAAGTCGCGCCCATGCATGACTTTGCGTTCGTCTTCGCCGGCCTGTTTGTCGGATTCGTCGTTGGCCTGACCGGGGTCGGCGGCGGCTCGCTGATGACCCCCTTGCTGATTTTCTTTTTCCGCATGAAGCCGCATCTGGCCATCGGCACCGACCTGCTGTTCGCAGCCTTCACCAAGCTGGGCGGCTCGATCGGCCTGGCTCGCGCGCGCATGATCGACTGGCCCGTGGTCGGCTGGACCGCCTTGGGTAGCCTGCCGGCCACCCTCGTCACGCTGTACGTTCTGCATCTTGCAGGCCCGTCCAGCCGCGCCGTGCAGCAGGTCATGACCACCACGCTGGGCGTCGCCCTGCTGCTGACCGCCGCCGCGACCCTGTACAAGGCGGTAGCCGGCAAGGCCGCGCCGCGCCAGATCGACGCTGCTGCGCTGACGCAAGCTATCCGGCCCAGGAATCCCCTGCTTGCCGTGCTGTTTGGCGCCGTTCTGGGCGCGCTGGTCACGCTCACCTCGGTGGGCGCCGGCGCCATTGGCGTGCTGGTGCTGATGCTCCTGTACCCGGCGCTGCCGCTGCCGCGCATCGTGGCGGCCGACATCGCCCACGCCGTGCCGCTAACCCTGGTGGCAGGCTTCGGCCACGCCTCGCTCGGCTCGGTCGACTGGCTTTTGCTGCTGAAGCTGCTGGCCGGCTCTCTTCCCGGCATCTGGCTCGGTTCGCTGTTGATGCGCCGCACCCCCGACCGTGTGCTTCGCTCGCTTCTGTCCGTGCTGATGGCCTACGCGGGCGCCAAGCTGATGGCTCTTTGAAATGACGTGCAACTGACTCCGGGACTGGCTGAACCATGTATCAATACACCGAATTCGACAAACAGTTCGTCAAGCTGCGCGCCCAGCAGTTCCGCGACCAGCTGGAACGCTGGCAGCGCGGCGAACTGACCGACGAGCAGCTGCTGCCGCTGCGCCTGCAGAACGGCTGGTACATCCAGCGCTACGCGCCGATGGCGCGCATTGCCGTGCCCTATGGCGAGATCAGCAGCACGCAGCTGCGCATGCTCGCGCGCATCGCGCGCGAGTACGACAAGCCCACGCCCGAACTGCTGGCCCACGCCCAGAAGACGCAGGACGAACTGCAGGCCGCCCAGCCGGGCCTGACGCTGGCGGCGCCGCCGCTGCGCTACGGCTACGGCCACTTCACCACGCGCACCAACTGCCAGTTCAACTGGATTCCGATCACCAAGGCCGCCGAGGTGATGGCGCTGCTCGCCAGCGTGTGCATGCACGGCATCCAGACCAGCGGCAACGACATCCGCAACATCACCTGCGATGCCTTTGAGGGCATTGCCGAGGACGAGATCGTCGACACCCGGGCGTTCGCCGAGATCACACGCCAGTGGAGCTCGCTGCACCCCGAGTTCTCGTTCCTGCCGCGCAAGTTCAAGATCGCGTTCAACGGCGCCAGGGAAGACCGCGCTGCCACTGGCTGGTACGACATCGGCCTGCAGGCGCTGAAGAACGTCGCGGGCGAAGTCGGCTTTACGGTCAAGGTTGGCGGCGGCATGGGCCGCACGCCGGTCATCGGAAGCGTGGTGCGCGAGTTCCTGCCCTGGGATCAGTTGCTGAACTACATCGAAGCGATCGTGCGCGTCTACAACAGCTACGGACGGCGCGACAACAAGTGGAAAGCGCGCATCAAGATCCTGGTGAAGGCCGAGGGCCAGAAATTCATCGACGACGTGGAGGCCGAATACAAGGCCATCGTCGAGCAGGACGGCGCGCCGCACACCATCAGCCAGGCCGAACTGGACCGGGTGCAATCGTTCTTCGTTGTGCCCGAACTGAAGGCCGCGAATCTCCCATCCAAGGTCAACTCGCAGGGCCAACTGTACCGGCGCTGGATCGGACAGAACGTGCGCGGCCATCGCCTGCCCGGCATGCGCGCCGTCACGCTGTCGTTCAAGCGCGTAGGCTTCGCGCCTGGCGATGCGGACGCGGCCACGCTCGACGCGCTGGCTCAGTTGGCCGATCAGTTCTCGGCCGGCGAAGCGCGCCTGACGCACGAGCAGAACCTGATGCTGCCCTGGGTGTTCGAGAGCGACCTGCCGGCGCTGTACGAGGCCGCG
The DNA here is from genome assembly GCA_035572155.1 of Rhodoferax sp. GTDB lineage: Bacteria > Pseudomonadota > Gammaproteobacteria > Burkholderiales > Burkholderiaceae_C > Rhodoferax_A. The sequence goes on along the minus strand of DATNBD010000241.1, from coordinate 2,829 downwards.
CGCGCGCTCGGCCTGGCGCAACCGAACATCGGCCTGCTGACCGACATGATCGCCTGCCCCGGCGGCGACTTCTGCTCGCTGGCCAATGCACGCTCGCTGCCGATCGCTGCGGCGATCACCGAGCGCTACCAGGACCTGGACGAGGTGTTCGACCTCGGCCCGATCGACCTGCACATGAGCGGCTGTATCAACTCCTGCGGCCACCACCACAGCGGGCATATCGGCATCCTGGGCGTCGACAAGGACGGCAAGGAGTGGTATCAGGTTACGCTCGGCGGCGCCGACGGCTCCGACTTGTCCGGCCCGGCGATCGGCGGCAAGGTGGTCGGCCCGTCGTTCTCGGCGGCCGAGGTGCCCGACGTGATCGAGGCCATGCTGGGCACCTACCGTGCGCTGCGCTTGTCACCGGCCGAGCATTTCATCGACACGCTGCGCCGCGTCGGCCACGACCCGTTCAAGGCCGCCGCGAACGGCGCACGCCACGGCCACAAGGCCGAAGCTCTGGCCTGATCTTTGAATCCACCGAACGCTATGAAAATCATTGCTGCCAACGCAGTTCCCGAGCCGGCTAACGACGAAAAAGTACTGAAAATCGCAAACGATGCCGATATCGCCGATATCGCGCGCGGCGGCGCTTTGGAGGGCGTGACGCGCATCGAACTGCAATTCCCGAAGTTCACCGACGGCCGCGCGTACAGCCAGGCGGTGCTGCTGCGGCGCCGCTACAAGTTCAGCGGCGACCTGCGCGCCATCGGCGACGTGCTGATCGACCTGCTGGTGCACATGCAGCGCAGCGGCTTCACCAGCGCGGTGCTGGCCGAGGGCGTCAGCCCGGACGCGGCCGAGCGCCAGTTCGCCCGCTACGCCGCGTTCTACCAGGGCGACGTGCTGCAACCGCGCCCACATTTCGCGCGCGATGCCACGAACGAAACCGCCTCGGAGGCTGCATGAACGCCGTGGCCTCGATCGGCTCGCTCGGCGGCGCCAGGGCGTCCGCCATCGAGTTGTACGACAAACCTTCGGCCAGCTATGCAGACAAACTGGCCGAGGCCGAGGCCGTGCTACGCCAGGCAGCCGCGCTGGGTGATGTGACGCAGGCCAACAGCCTGGGTGTCGAGGACATGGTCATCACCGACCTGATCCGCCGCGGCAAGCTCGACATTCCCGTGTTCGTGCTCGAGACCGGTGCGCTGCACACCGAAACGCTGGCGCTATTGGAACGCCTGCAGGCCCGGCCGGACCTCAGGGTCAACGTCTTCCGTCCGCGTCTGGAATCGGTGATCCATTTCATACGCAGCGAAGGTCAGGACGCGATGTACCGCAGCATCGAACTGCGCAAGGCCTGCTGCGAGATCCGCAAGATGGAGCCACTGGCGCGCGCGCTGGCCAGCAAGCGGGGCTGGATCACCGGCCTGCGCCGCGAGCAGTCCATCGCCCGGGCTGAAGTCCCCATTGTGGACACCAGCGAGGTCGAAACCAGGGGCCTGACCAAATTCAACCCACTGGCCAATTGGACCCAGGGCGACGTATGGCACTACGTGGCCGAACATCAGGTGGACTACAACCCTCTGCACGACCAGTTTTATCCCAGCATAGGCTGCGCCCCCTGCACCCGTGCCATCACCCTGGGCGAGGACTTCCGCGCCGGGCGCTGGTGGTGGGAAGACCAGTCCGCCAAGGAATGCGGACTGCATGTGAAACAACCAACCATCTCCGACGAGGCCACCGCATGAACGCCCGCACCGAATTTTCCCTGGAGCCCGAGTCGCGTCCCACGCTCGGCAACCAGCACCTGGACGCGCTCGAAGAAGAAACCATCTTCATCCTGCGCGAGGTCGCCGCGGCATTCGAGCGCCCCGCCCTGCTGTTCTCGGGCGGCAAGGATTCTGCCGTGATGCTGCACTGCGCCGAGAAGGCATTCGGCCGCGGGCGCATCCCGTATCCGCTGCTGATGATCGACACCGGCCACAACTACCCCGAGGTTACTGACTTTCGCGACCGGCGCGCGCGCGAACTCGGCGCCGAGTTGATCGTGCGCAGGCTGGACGATTCAATCGCGCGCGGCACGATACGCCTCGCGCACCCCGGCGAGAGCCGCAACGTGCACCAGTCGGTCACGCTTCTGGAGGCGATCGAAGAGTTCCGGTTCGATGCGCTCATTGGCGGCGCGCGCCGCGACGAGGAAAAGGCCAGGGCCAAGGAGCGCATCTTTTCGCACCGCGACGGCTTTGGCCAATGGCAGCCGAAGGCGCAGCGGCCCGAGCTGTGGACGCTGTTCAACACGCGTATCCAGCCCGGCGAGCACTTTCGCGTGTTCCCGATCTCCAACTGGACCGAACTGGACATCTGGCAATACATCGAGCGCGAGCAGATTGCGCTGCCGCAGATCTACTACACGCACCGCCGCGAGGTGGTCGAGCGCCGCGGCCTCTTGGTGCCGGTGACGCCGCTTACGCCGCCGCGCGAGGGCGAGCAGGCTGTGACGCGGGATGTGCGCTTTCGCACCGTGGGCGACATCACCTGCACCTGCCCGGTGGCGAGCTTGGCCGGTTCCGCGGCCGAGGTCGTGATCGAGACGCTGGCCGTCGACGTGAGCGAGCGCGGCGCCACGCGCATGGACGACAAGACCTCGGACGCCTCGATGGAGAAACGCAAGAAGGACGGGTATTTCTGATGAATACTACTACGTTGATAGCTGATCAGGAAGACTACACAAGGGCTACAGGCCAAAATGATCATGAATCCGCGCTGAAGTTCATTACCTGCGGGTCGGTCGATGACGGCAAGAGCACCTTGATCGGACGCCTGCTGGTGGACAGCCGCGCGGTG
>DATNBD010000240.1:0-6133 GCA_035572155.1 Rhodoferax sp. | reverse complement strand
AGCTCGATCATTTCGCCGGCGCCGATGAACAGCACCTTGATCTGGCCCAGGTCCTCGAACAACTGGCTGGCCAGCCGCACCGCGGCGGCGGCCATGCTGATCGAGTGCGCGCCGATCTCGGTCGCGGTGCGCACCTCCTTGGCCACCGCGAACGAGCGCTGGAACAGCTGGTTCAGTGTGGTGCCCAGCGCCCCGGCCTGTTCCGCCTCGCGCACCGCGTCCTTGATTTGACCCAGAATCTGGGGCTCGCCCAGTACCATGGAATCGAGCCCGCTGGCGACCCGGAAGGCGTGCCGCGCCGCCCATCCGTCGGCCAACGTGTAGGCATGCGAGCGCAGCAACTCGGGCGAGACGCCGCCGGTATGGGCGAGCCAGTCCATCGCGTGGCCCGCCGCCATGATTTCCCCGGCACAGTAGATTTCGGTGCGGTTGCAAGTGGAGATGATCGCCACCTCGGGGTGCCGCGCCATCGAGGCACGCAAGCCATGCAGGGCCGGCTGGATCTGGTCAACCGCAAACGCAAAGCGACCGCGCAGATCGAGCGGCGCGGTCGTGTGGTTGATGCCCAAGGCCCAGACTGACATTCGCAGATTATAAAATTTGTGACCGGACGGGGTATTCGACGACCTCGGCACGCGCTCCGTCCGGCCGACTCAACAAAATCCCATGGCACCGCTGGATTTGCTCGATCAATTGCTGAATTTGCTGGCGCCCGCGCTGTGCGTCGCCATTGTCACACCGTTCGCCGCCCGGATATTCATGCCAAAAGGCCGCTTAGCCCCTTCGTGGTGGGCACAGGTAGCTATCAATTTCGTAGTTGGCGCGGCCACCCTGCTGCTCGGGCTGTGGTATTTCGGGGTTGACGGCAAGATGGCGACCTACACGGCGCTGGTGCTGGGTTGCGCCAGCAGTCAGTGGCTGATGGGGCGGGGCTGGCGCCGCTGACGTCGGCCGCATCAAGCCTGCGGCGCAAACAGATCCACGCGATCGGTGATGATGCCGTCGGTGCCCAGGTCCAACAGCCGCTGCGCCGCCCACTCGTCGTTCACGGTGTAGCTCAAGGCACGCAATCCGGCATCGTGGGCCTGCGTGACGGTGGAATGGTCCCACAGGGCGTAGTTGCAGACAATGGCGACACAACCGAGTTCGAGTGCGCTGTCCAACCAATCCGGCTGAAGCGTATCCAGCAGCAGGCCGCGCGGCAGACCGGGCTTGGCCGCCCGCGCGCCTTGCAGTGCTTCGACGCTGAACGAACTGAGCAGGGGCGTCGTAGACGCCCCCTGCCAGAGCCGCGCCGCATGCCGCGCGACCACTTCGCCGGTATGGCGTTCCACACCGGGCGTCGGCTTGATCTCGATATTCAGGAAGTACCCGTTGCGCAGGCAGTAGCGCGCAATGTTCTCCAGGCTCGGCAAGGGCTCGCCCGCAAACGCGCGCGAATGCCAGCTGCCGGCGTCCAGCTGCGCGAGCACGCCCCAGGGGTGCTCGCCGCCGATGTCGCTCGCCGCCAGGCCCGGTTGTTGCTGGCTGTTGGTGGTGCGCGCGAGCAGGCTGTCGTGCATCAGAAAGGGCACGCCATCGCTGGACAGCTTGACGTCGCACTCGAACATGCGATAGCCGTGGCTTGCGCCGAGCCGGAACGCGGCCAGCGTGTTCTCCGGCGCCAGCTTGCCGGCGCCGCGGTGCGCCACCCAGCGGGGGTAGGGCCAGTCTGTCACAGCCGGTGCCCCGTGGTGGTGTCGAACCAGTGCAGGCGGTCCACGCGCGGCGTCACGTGGATGGTGCTGCCGACAGCGGGCGCGGCCTGGCCTTCGTGGGTGCGCACGATCAGTTCCTCCGCGCCCATGCGGCAATACAACAAGCGCTCCGCGCCCAGCATTTCCATGGTCTCGACCTGCAGCGCCCAGCCGTCGGACGTGATTTCCAGATGTTCGGGACGAATGCCCAGCAGTGCGCCGCTCGGGCCGCCCAGCGCGGCGTTCGGCCCGTTCTTGAGAAGGTTCATCGGCGGCGCGCCCATGAAGCTGGCCACAAAGGTCGTGGCGGGGCGGGCATAGACCTCTTCGGGCGTGCCGAACTGTTCCATGCGGCCCGCGTTCATCACGATCATGCGCTGCGCCAGCGTCATGGCCTCCACCTGGTCGTGCGTGACGAACAGCGAGGTGATGCCCAGCTCGCGGTGCAGTTTCTGGATTTCGAGGCGCGTCTGCACGCGCAGCTTTGCGTCCAGATTCGACAGCGGCTCGTCGAACAGAAACACCTGCGGCTGGCGCACGATGGCGCGGCCCATCGCGACGCGCTGGCGCTGTCCGCCCGACATCTCGCGCGGCTTGCGCTGCAGGTAGGGCGCCAGTTCGAGGATGCTTGCAGCCTTGTCGACGCGCTGTTTGATCTCCGGCAAAGGCACCCTGGCAATCTTCAGGCCGTAGGCCATGTTGTCGAACACGCTCATGTGCGGATACAGCGCATAGTTCTGGAACACCATCGCGATATCGCGTTCGGCCGGCTCCAGGTCGTTCACGACGCGTCCGCCGATCGCGATCTCGCCGTCCGATATCTCTTCCAGTCCGGCGACCATGCGCAAGAGCGTCGACTTGCCGCAACCCGACGGTCCGACGATGACGACGAATTCACCGTCGGCCACCTCCGCGCTGACGCCGTGAATCACTTGGTTCGCCTTCGGCCCGGTGCCGTAGCGCTTGATGATGTTCCTGAGAGAAATTGCAGCCATGGTCGGCCTCTCGCCCTTTGCTTATTTTTCGGTGTCCACCAAGCCCTTGACGAACCATTTCTGCATCAGTATGACCACCAGCGCAGGCGGAATCATCGCGAGCATCGCGGTGGCCATGACCAGGTTCCAGGGGGTTAGAGATTCGCCGCCCGCCATCATGTAGCGGATGCCGATCACGATCGGATACATATTGTCGCTGGTGGTGGCGATGAGGGGCCACAAATACTGGGTCCAGCCGTAGATGAACTGGATCACGAACAGCGCGGCGATGCTGGTGCTGGACAGCGGCACCAGAATGTCCCAGAAAAAGCGCATCGGTCCCGCGCCGTCCATGCGGGCCGCCTCCACCAGCTCTTCCGGCACCGTCAAAAAAAACTGGCGGAACAAAAAGGTGGCCGTGGCGGAAGCAATCAGGGGGATCGTCATACCCGCAAAGGTGTTGATCATGCCCAGGCTGGCCACCACATGGTAGGTGGGCCCGACGCGGACTTCCACCGGCAGCATCAGCGTCACGAAGATGGCCCAGAAGCACAACATGCGAAACGGAAAGCGGAAATACACGACGGCGAACGCCGACAGCAGCGAGATGACGATCTTGCCAATCGCAATGGTGAGCGCCATCACCAGGCTGACGAACATCATGCGGGCCACCGGGGCGTTCGAGCCCATCGCATTGCCGGTGCCCAGCAGCGCTTCGCGGTAGTTCTGAACCAGGTGCGGGCCCGGCAACATGGGCATGGGGGACTGAAAGATTTCGGCCGCGGTATGGGTGGATGCGACGATGGCGACATACAGCGGAAACGCGATCACGACCACGCCGAGGATCAGGATCACATGCGCGAGAAAGTCCAGCTTGGGACTGCGTTCAACCAAGGGACGGCTCCTGCGGCAGCATCAGTAATGCACCTTGTTTTCGACGTACTTGAATTGCACGATCGTGACCGCGACCAGTATCAGCATGAGCACCACCGACTGAGCCGCCGAGTTGTTCAGGTCGAGCGCCTTGAAGTCGTACACCAACTTGTAGACCATGATGGACGTGGATGTGCCCGGGCCGCCCTGGGTGGCGGCGTCCACGATGGGAAAGGTCTCCAGGAAGGCATACACCGCATTGATGGAGATCAGGAAGAATACGGTGGGCGAGAGCAGCGGCAGCTGAATGGTCCAGAACCTGCGCCACGGCCGCGCGCCGTCGATGGCGGCGGCCTCAATCAGCGACTTGGGAATGCTCGCGAGCCCCGCGAGAAAAAAAAGGAAGTTGTACGAGATCTGCTGCCAGACCGCCGCTATGACAATCAGCGCCATGGCGTCGGTGCTGTCCAGCAGGCTGTTCCAGGGGATGCCCAGCGCATGCAACCAGTACGAGACGATGCCGACGCTGGGAGAGAACATGAAAAGCCAGAGCACGCCGGCGATGGCCGGCGGCACCGCGTAGGGCCAGATCAGCAGCGTCTTGTAGAGCGAAGAACCCCGCACCACCCGGTCCGCAAAAACCGCCAGCAGCAGTGACAGACTCATCCCCAGGACGACCACCAGCACGGAGAAGATCACCGTGGTCTTGAACGAGGCCAGATAGACAGGATCGCTCCACAGCGCCCTGAAGTTGTCCAGCCCCACCCAGCTCACCGAGCCGCCAAATGCATCGCTCTGCTGCAGCGACTGCAGCAGCGCCTGGCCCGCCGGCCAGAAGAAAAACACGGCAATCACCACGCCCTGCGGCGCCAGCAACAGCCAGGGCAGCCAGCGCGAGCGGAAAACAACCCGTTTTTCGACGGCCATGAACGGCTCTCTCTACGCTGCTGCGATGGCGGATCAGCCTTTGTTGGCCTGCTGGAACCGGGCCAACAGGACGTTGCCGCGTTCGACAGCCGTGTCCAGCGCCTGCTTGGCGGTCTTCTTGCCGCTCCAGACCTGTTCCAGTTCCTCGTTGATGATCGCGCGGATCTGCAGGTAGTTGCCCAGGCGAATCCCGCGCGACTTGTCGGTGGTCTTGCGGACCATCTGGTTCACGGCGACATCGGTTCCGGGATTCTTCTGGTAGTAGCCGGATTTTTCGGTCAGCTCATACGCCGCCGTGGTGATCGGCAGATAGCCGGTGCGCTGATGGCTCGCCGCCTGCACCTCGGGACTGGACAGGTAGGCGAAGAATGCCGCGACGCCCTTGTTCTGGGCCGCCGGCTTGCCGGCCATGGCCCACAGGCTGGCGCCGCCAATGATGGTGTTCTGCGGCGCGCCCTTCACGTCCGCGTAGTAGGGCAGTGGGGACAGGGCAAACGCAAATTTGGCAACGTTCTTGAGCTGCCCGTAGGTGCTCGATGAGCCCATCGACATCGCGCAGTCACCGGAGATGAAGGCGGCGTCAGGCACGTTGCCACGGCCCTTGTAGACGAACAGCCCCTCTTTTTCCATGTTGGCCAGGTCCTGGATGTGGCGCACCTGCAGCGGGCCGTTGAACTCCAGTCGCGCGGCGGTGCCGCCGAAGCCGTTGTTGTGCGACGCGAACGGAACGTTGTGCCAGGCCGAGAAGCTCTCCAGCTGGGTCCAGCTCTCCCATGAAGTGGTGAGCGGGCACTTGCTGCCGCTCGCCTTGAGCTTGATGGCGTCCGCCTTGACCTCTTCCCAGGTCAACGGCGCCTTGTCCGGATCGAGACCGGCGGCCTTGAACGCATCCTTGTTGTAGAAAAATACCGTGGTCGAACTGTTGAAGGGCAGGCTCAGCATCTGGCCGTTCGATGCGGTGTAGTAACTGGCCACCGCCGGGATGTAGGACTTCACATCGAACTTCTGCCCGCCCTCCTGCATGATCTTCCAGACCGGCACGATCGCGCCCTTGCTGGCCATCATGGTCGCGGTGCCGACCTCGAAGACCTGCATGATGTTCGGCGCGTTGCCGGCGCGGTACGCGGCGATGCCCGCCGCCATCGAGTCGTCGTAGGAACCCTTGTAGGTGGGTACGACCTCGTATTCCTTCTGACTTTCATTGAACCCCTTGGCGAGGTCGGTCACCCACTCGCCGAGCGGGCCGCTCATGGAGTGCCACCACTGGATTTGGATCGGAGCCTGGGCCTGGGCCTGCATGGGCAACGCACAGGCCAGTGCGAAGGCTGCCGCGGTCAACTGCAATTTCAATTTCATGGGTGCTCCTGAAAGAAGGTTCGAGATTATCAAGAAAATATGACCGTTTGATTGGACACGACGCCCTCTGTGCGCCGCAACCGGGTTTTCATGGAGTCGCTCCGTGCCCGGCGCAATGATGCTGCGCTGCGGTAATATTCAACCCCAGCACGGCCGTCCGTTCTGGCTGCAATTCCAGGACCTCATGAACGCTCCCACAACGCTCAACCACCTCATGGCCGCGGCCGATGAGGCGCCCCGCCTGCGCGAAATCCCCTATAACTACAC
>DATNBD010000239.1:0-5941 GCA_035572155.1 Rhodoferax sp. | reverse complement strand
TGGCCCGTCGGAGCCGTGCCCATCGCGGTGAACAACTGGCAGTCCGAGCAGTGCTGGGCGGTCGTGTGCTTCGGGTATTTTTTCTGATCGATCTTGCTCGTGTCCTGGTTGTAGCCCAGTGCCACCGCCTGCGGATCCGTGTCCTGCAGTTCCGGTTCGGCGGCCAGCGCCAGGCTTTGGCTTGCCGCCAGGGCCGAACCACCAGCCGCCACGGCCATCAAAAATACGCGTCGATTGCTGCTGCTCATGGGGTCCCCTTTTGCTGAAGTTGTTGAAACAAGAAACCAGTCTTCGGCGCGAATGATCGCACCATTCAGCGCGCGTGACCATCCGGAAACGGCAAAGCTTGAGCGCCCCGAATAGTTATTGCACGCGACTGCGTTTGCGGGTGAGAATCAGTCGTGTTCATCGCTCGAAAACTCGAATTCGTGGGCTTTGGCAGACCCGGTGTGCGCGAGGGCGTGGCATCGCTGCGCGAGCGAAGAAAGCCCGGGTTCTGATACGTGCTTGCAGGTCGGACAAGTCGGCGGTGCGCATTTCTTGCTATCTTTTGTTCTTCACCCGGAGCACTCCATGAAATCCAGAACTCTTGCCGGAGCCCTTTTGGTCAGCCTCGGGCTGGCGTGCGGCGCCTCCCATGCGCAGACGGTCACCGTCCAGGACGCGTGGATTCGCACGTCGGTCCCGGGCCAGGAGGCCACGGGTGCGTTCATGAAAATCACCGCCAAGGTGGACGAGCGGCTGGTGAGGGTGTCCACCCCGGCGGCAGGGGTGGCCGAGGTGCACCAGATGACGCTGGACGGCGGCGTGATGAAAATGCGCGCCGTCAAGGGTGGGCTCGATCTGCCTGCCGGGAAAACCGTCGCGCTCACGCCCGGTGGCTACCACGTGATGTTGATGGACCTGAAGGCGCCCCTGGCCATGGGCAGCACGGTGCCGATGACCTTGCTGTTCAAGGACGCCGGTGGCACCGAGAGCAAGGTGGAGTTGAAGGTGCCCGTCAGCACCATGGAGCCCGATGTTGCGAACGGCATGGGAGCGGGCCTGGGGAGCAACATGAATGGGCATAAACACTGACTGTTTTGCATCGCCATCCGCTTCGGGTTGAGGTAAGCTGACACGGCTTCCACCCGAAATCGCCCCAAAGGAGCAGACATGAGCAGCCTGTTGCAAAACCCCGGCTTCGGCAAGTTGATTCCCGGCTTCGACTTTCTGCAAACCCTGGCCAAGGGTGCCGCGCAAAACATTCCGCAGTTGCCGAATCTGGGCAATTGGGTAGCGCCCACCTTGAACGTGGAAGAACTGGAGAAGCGGATTGACGAACTCAAGGCAGTGCAGTTCTGGCTGGACCAGAACGCCACGGCGCTGAAGGCCACGATCCAGGCGCTCGAAGTGCAAAAGATGACGCTGGCCACGCTGCACGGCATGAACTTCAACATGGGCGACGTGGCCAATGCCTTTAAACTCAAGGCGGCCGACGCGGTCATGTCCGGAGTGCAAAAGGCCGCGGAGAAAGTTGCCGCGGCGGACGCGGCCGCTGACAACATGGCGACCAAACCGCCCTCCAAGGTTCGCGGAAAAACGACAGGAGGGGCGAACGCGAAGGCCGCGCCGGGCGTCGTGGATCCGCTGCAGTGGTGGGGTGCGCTGACCCAGCAGTTCCAGCAGATTGCGGCTGGCGCCATGAAAGAGGCCGCGAAGCAGGCCACCCTGGACACCACCCGCAACGTGGCGGCCGGACTGGCCAAGGGGGCCCTCCAGACGGCCACCGGCATGGCCGGCAGCGCTACCCGGGTCGCTACAAAATCAGTAGCTTCTGGTCTAAACAGGGCAAGGGCTGGTGCCCAGAAAACCGTCAAAAAGAGAACTTCCCGAGGGGCGTAGGCCCGCTGCAGGACGCGCGCGTGAAGTTATTTCCCTATGGTCATGCCACGCATCCGCAGTGGCGCATGGCGGCGGCGCTGGTGCTGGCCCAACTGCGCGCCCACATGGCGCTGCCCGGCTATGCGCGCACGCCGACGCTGGGCCTGCTCTACATCACGGATCACTATGCGTCCGCCGCGCAGGAGATTCTGGAATTCCTCGGTGCCGAGTTGCCACAGGTGACCGACTGGTCCGGCACCGTGGGCGTCGGCATCGCCTCCAATAACGTCGAGTATTTTGATGAGCCGGCGCTGGCCGTGATGCTGTGCGATCTGCCCAGCGACCAGTACCGGGTGTTTTCCGGAGTGGCCCCGCTGGGCCTGGGCTTCGACGCGCACACGGCGTTGATCCATGCGGACTCGGGCGCTCCCGACGTGGGCGAGCTGGTGGCCGAGATGGCTGGGCGCACGGCTACCGGCTACCTGTTTGGCGGGTTGGCATCGAGCCGCACGCAAAGCGTGCAGTTCGCCGTAGGCGGCAACGGCAACATCAAGGGGCACGGCGCCGCCAGCGGCGTGTTCAGCGGCGGCCTGTCGGGCGTCGCCTTTGGCGAGGGCGTGAACCTGGTGTCGCGTGTGACGCAGGGCTGCCAGCCGGTCGCGCCGGTGCGCGAGATCACCGGCGTGGAAGGGAACGTACTGACCGGGCTCGATGACCGACCTGCGCTCGATGTGCTGATGGACGATCTGGGCGTTTCGCTCGCGCAGCCGCGTGCCGCGCTCGCCAAGGTCCGCGCCACGCTGGTGGGGCTCAGCGACTCGGGCAGCGACTCGGTGAGTCGCACCGGCCACTTCGGCAGCGACGTGATCGTGCGCCACATCGTCGGTCTCGATCCGGCACGCAAGGGCGTGGCCATTGCCGAGGTCGCCGAGGCCGGCATGCGGCTGGCGTTTTGTCAACGCAACGCGGGGGCGGCACGCGCTGACCTGATTCGAATCTGCGCCGAAATCCGCGAAGAGCTGGAGCCCGAGGAATTGCCCGTGAGCGCCGCCACCGTGCTGGCCGCGGGCGAGGCCGATGCGGCTCCCAGCGCGGCCCGGCGCATGGCCGGCGCCATCTACGTGAGCTGCTCCGGGCGCGGCGGCCCGCATTTCGGCGCACCCAGCGCGGAGCTGCAGATCGTGCGCCGCGCGCTGGGCGACGTGCCGCTGGTGGGTTTCTTCGCGGGCGGCGAGATTGCGCGTCACCACCTGTACGGCTACACCGGGGTGTTGACGGTGTTCGGCCTGTGAGTCGTGCCGCACGGGATCCCGTACCTCCCGCGCCGCACCTCCACCTCGGCGCCCCACAAGCCGCTGCGCCCGCAGCGGCGCACTACCGCAATGTGCGTCCGCGAACAATCGCCTCCGAAATATTCGGCGGCGTCTCCGCGTAGTGCCTGAACTCCATGGTGTAGGTGGCGCGGCCCTGCGTGAGTGAGCGCAGCGTGGTCGAGTAGCCGAACATTTCGGCCAGCGGCACTTCGGCGCGCACCAGCTTGCCGCCGCCACCCGCGATGTCTTCCATGCCCTGGATCATGCCGCGGCGCGTCGACAGGTCGCCGATCACGTTGCCCATGAAGTCCTCCGGCACCTCGACCTCGACCGCCATCATCGGCTCCAGCAGGATGGGCCGCGCGCGGCGCATGGCGTCCTTGAAGGCAATCGAACCGGCCATGCGGAACGCGTTCTCGTTCGAGTCGACGTCGTGGGACGAGCCGAACACCAGCGTGGCTTTCACGTCGACCACCGGGTAGCCCGCGAGCACGCCCGCCTTCAGGCTCTCCTGGATGCCCTTGTCCACCGCCGGAATGAACTCGCGCGGAATCACGCCACCCTTAATCGCATCGACGAACTCGTAGCCCTTGCCCGGGGCTTGCGGCTCCAGGTTCAGCACCGCGTGGCCGTACTGACCGCGTCCGCCCGACTGCTTGATGAACTTGCCTTCGACATCTTTCACGGACTGCTTGATGGTTTCGCGGTATGCAACCTGCGGCTTGCCGACCGTGGCCTCGACGCCGAACTCGCGCCGCATCCGGTCGACCAGAATCTCCAGGTGCAGCTCACCCATGCCCGAGATGATGGTCTGGCCCGACTCCTCGTCGCTTTGCACCCGAAACGACGGGTCTTCCTGCGCGAGACGGTGCAGCGCCACCCCCATCTTTTCCTGGTCGGCCTGGGTCTTGGGCTCGACCGCCTGCGAGATTACCGGCTCGGGGAAAATCATGCGCTCCAGGATGATGATCTTGTCCGGGTCGCACAGCGTGTCACCCGTGGTCACGTCCTTTAGGCCGACCGCGGCCGCGATGTCGCCCGCCTGCACTTCCTTGATTTCCTGGCGCACGTTGGCGTGCATCTGCAGGATTCGCCCGAGTCGCTCCTTACGCGTCTTGCCGGGGATGTACACCGTGTCGCCGGTTTTGACCACACCGGAATAGACGCGAAAGAAGATCAGCTGCCCGACGAACGGATCCGTCATGATCTTGAACGCCAGCGCCGAGAACGGTTCCTTGTCGGCCGGGTGCCGCTCGATCTCCTTGTCGTCCACGCTGTGGCCCCGGATCGCGGGCACATCGACGGGCGAGGGCAGGTAGTCGAGGATGGCGTCGAGCAGCGCCTGCACGCCCTTGTTCTTGAACGCGCTGCCGCACAGCATGGGGACGATCTGGTTGCTCACCGTGCGCTGGCGCAGGCCCTGTTTGATTTCGTCCTCGCTCAAAGCCGTGCCGGCCAGGTATTTCTCCAGCAAAGCCTCGCTGCCTTCGGCGGCCGCTTCGATCATCTTGTCGCGCCACTGGGTGGCCGTGGCGAGCAGATCGGCGGGGATGTCGGCGTATTCGAAATGCACGCCCTGGCTGGTGTCGTCCCACAGGATCGCCTTCATCTTCACAAGGTCGACCACACCCTGGAAGTGCTCTTCGGCGCCGATCGGAATCTGCACCGGCACGGCCACGCCCTTCAGGCGCTCGCTGATCTGGCGCTGCACGCGCAGGAAGTCGGCACCCACGCGGTCCATCTTGTTGACGAAGGCGATGCGCGGCACCTGGTACTTGTTGGCCTGGCGCCAGACGGTTTCCGACTGCGGCTGCACGCCGCCGACCGCGTCGTACACCATCACGGCACCGTCGAGCACGCGCATGGAGCGCTCGACCTCGATCGTGAAGTCGACGTGACCGGGCGTGTCGATGATGTTGATGCGGTGCTCGGGGTAGTTGCCGGCCATGCCTTTCCAGAACGCGGTCGTCGCGGCCGAGGTGATGGTGATGCCGCGCTCCTGCTCCTGCTCCATCCAGTCCATGGTGGCCGTGCCCTCATGCACCTCGCCCAGCTTGTAGTTCACCCCGGTATAAAAAAGGATGCGCTCGGTGGTCGTGGTCTTGCCGGCGTCGATATGGGCCGAAATGCCGATGTTGCGATAGCGTTCGATGGGTGTTTTGCGGGTCATGAGAATCTCCTTGCACGCCGCGCCCTGCGCGCCGTGCCCGTGGATTCTGCAACGGGTGGGCCGGCGCGTACAGGGCGCATGTGTTTGCCAGACAATACTCGCGTTCCACATGCAAGGAAAAAATATGGCCATTGCGGGATGTGAATCGCTCAAGGTGCTGGCGTTCGACGTGTTCGGCACGGTGGTCGACTGGCATGGCGGCATCGCACGCGAAGTCGCCGCGCTGGGGCTGGCCGTGGACCCCGGCGAATTTGCGCTGGCCTGGCGCGCGGGCTATCAGCCGGCGATGCGGCGCGTGATGTCGGGCGAGTTGGGCTGGACGCTGATCGATGATCTGCACCGCCTGATCCTCGACGACATCCTCGGCCAGTTCCACATCACGCACCTGACGGAGGCACAAAAGCGCCATCTCAACAAGGCGTGGCACCGGCTCGACGCCTGGCCTGATACGGTGGAAGGCTTGAAGCGGCTCAAGTCGAAGTACACCATTTGCACGCTGTCCAACGGCAACATCGGCTTGCTGGCCGACATGGCGAAACGGGCGGGGCTGCCGTGGGACTGCATCCTGTCCGCCGAGGTCTTCCGAAAGTACAAA
>DATNBD010000238.1:0-11909 GCA_035572155.1 Rhodoferax sp. | reverse complement strand
CGTTCAATGCATTCACCCAGATGCAAGAGTGTGTGATACCTGCGATGGGGTTCCTCGTAGCAGGCGACCAGTTGTTCGAACAGGCCGGCTGCGGGCGCCGCATGCAACGCCTGCCACGATCTTTGCCATGAACGCGTCAGCGGTTCCATTCGTTTCATTCAGGGCACCCCGTATGACCACCAACTTGCATCAACACAGCAGCGTGAACAGGGTCACCAACAATGGCGTTGCAACCTTCATGACGTGCCCAACCTGCATTTACTGACTTTCGACCGCGTGCGCCCCACTCCTTGGGCACAAAAGCGCTGTTGTGCCCTGCGGCATGAAACGGCCTTTTGCCGCATCGATCGTCCACGCTTTCGTGGCGGCAAGCATGGCGTGTCCAGCTTGGTCGGTCAAGACCGCAATGACCTCGTTTCGCAGGAGTTGGTGATTGACGGTGCAACCGCCTTCAAACAGCAACGCCTTGCTCGGCACGGAGTCAAAGCTCAGTACATCCCGGACGACAGAATGAGAATCTTCGAGCTCGACAAGCTCCGCGCCACAAATCGACCACCAGATCGCGTTGGAACCCGCGTCCAATTCCGTCGCGCCCAGGTCCTTGAGGCCCAGGTTCCTGTACCGGCGCTCTGTCACGACCACCCTTTCATTGGGCATGGTTCTTCCGATCAACAGCTTGGGGATATTGGCGCCGCATTGAAGGCCTGCAAATCCTTTCGCGCGCGCCTGCGCAACCGGGCAGCAACCCATCAGCGCCACTGCCAGCGTGACTGTTTGTGCCAGCCTCTTATGCATGAAATCCAACGCCTGAACTTGCAAATGTGGCGCGGTTTGTTCCGCGATAGTGCGGCGAAATGATGGGTCGCGCATCACGCTACGCCTCAAGCGTGTCAAGCACAGCCGCGTTGCATGTCTTGCCCGTGCTTACTTTGACCTGACTATATCGGCCGAAATCTCCACCGCGGGAATCGTTCCCCTGTTTTCGAGCCAGTGGAGGGTGTTCCTGTCCTCCGGCCAACCCACGCCTGGCCCATAGTCCGTCGCAACGCCATTTCGATGGTCGGTGATCGTTCCCTGCAGTATGTAGACGGTGCCCGGTCTGTCTATATGGTCGTGCATCGGGCCGAAGACTCCGCCGGGCTCGATGATCACCTTGCGCATTCGCAGTTGGCGCCCCGTCATCCCCTCGATCTCGGGGCCAAGGTCAACCGTCCCAAGTAACTCCACCGTAACGCCTTTCGTCTCGGGCACCGCTTGTTCGTTGCTCATCATGCTCTCCTCTACGTGCTTCCAGAGCGTCCGGTTCGAAATGAGCGGAAGTGGCCTGGCAAGATGTCGTGGCGGATGCTCAGCGTTCCACCTTGGGCCGGTGCAGCGCGCAAAGCTTGTTGCCGTCGGGGTCCCGGACATAGGCAAGGTACAGCGCTCCCGTCTTGCCCTCCCGCAAGCCGGGTGCTTCTTCGATGGACGTGCCGCCATGCGCCACTGCCGTGTCATGAAACGCCCTGACCTGTTCGGTCGTGTTGCACTTGAACCCGATGGTGCCGCCGTTGGCAAAAGCGGCAGCCTGGTTGTTGATGGGCTCGCTGACACAAAAGGTGTTTCCGTCGTGCCGGTAGAACAGGCGCGTGTGACCCGTGCCCGCCACGTTGCGCAGCGGCTCTCCGGCTCCCAGTACGCCGAGAACCGCGTCATAGAAGCGCTTGGACCGCTCGATATCGTTGGAACCAACCATCACGTGACTGAACATTCTGTGTCTCCTGACTGAATTTGATGAAGGACTGCAAGCCGCTCGGTTCTGGTTGTCTGCCGCGTAACGATTGACATGAGCGGCAGACCAAAGGCTGCGAAGCCGGATTTGAGGCGTCTACCAACCAAGAATAAACGGTCTGGATGCTACTGGATCGGGTCGAATAAGCCAATACATCCGGCGACGCTCGCGGGCAAGCGCCTGGCTCGTTAACGTTCAGTCAAACCTGGAGTTTCTCGGATGGCCGCGGAACCCGTGAATGCATCTGGCGCAAGGGAGCGGATTCCGGGCCCGCTCGATGCCCTGTAGCCCTGCGCCGGACAAGGTCGTGCGTTGGGGCGGGCCGCTGGCGCGGGCGCGATGGGACAATGGCTTCTGCTTTGATAATCGTCGTTTTCACAGGTGAATTTGCATGGCCGGTTTGAAATCGGGGTCGCCGACCCCCCAGGACATCACGGTGCACAGCCAGTCGCGCGTGCTGGAAATCACTTTTACGGACGGCGCCAGGTACCGTCTGCCGTTCGAGTTGATGCGCGTGTATTCGCCATCGGCCGAGGTGATGGGCCACGGGCGCGGCCAGGAGGTGCTGCAGACCGGCAAGCGCGAGGTGGATCTGGTGTCGCTGGAGCCGATCGGCAACTACGCCGTGCAGCCGACCTTCTCGGACGGGCACGACACCGGCATTTTCTCGTGGGACTACCTCTACTATCTGGGCTCGCAGCAGGACAAGCTCTGGGCCGAGTATGAAGAGCGCCTGCGCGCCGCCGGTGCCGATCGGGATGCGCCGATGGCCCGTCCGGCCGCCCATGGGCACGGTCACGGGCATGGCTGCGGGTGACTTTGGTGGCGCTCGCCGATGCTATTTTATTTATAGCTAAATTGATAGACTGTATCTGGGCAAACGTTCGATTTAATTCGATATTCCGGAGATTTCAACGGTCACTCGCCGCCGCGCTCGTGCTGGTTCCGGCTCTGGCCGGCGCCTGCGACATGGTGGCCATGCCGGTCGTGCACGGTCGGGCAAGCGCTCGCGGCGTGACGGTTACGTTCGGCGCCGCAGATGATGCCGCGCATCCGACCGCGTGGCAGGGGCGAGTGACGATCTCGACGGGCTCCGTGCCCGCCTGCGTGGCCGGCGGTGAGGTGTCCATCGTGGAAGCGCCGATCCTGCTGGGCCACGGTATTCTGTACATGCCGACTTATTCGGGCAGCAACAACCGCGTTTACGCCGTGGATACGCAGAGCTGCCGCGTGCTTTGGCGCAGCGCGTATTTCAACGGGACCACGAGCTTTCGCGGCGACCGGCTGAAGATGGGGGGAAAGTCCGTGCGGCTGGACGACGACTGTCGCCCGATGCGCGGGGTAACGATGGCGCGGTGAGGGGAGGGGACCCGGTCGGGTGGCCTGCCGGCGCTTCGTTGCTGTTGCCGCGGCGTCACTTGGCGCGTCGCGGAACGTGTCCAATGAGGTCATTTCCGGAAAATTCCGCGAGGAATACAAGGTTGCGGCCGCGCGCGCGGCGTTTCTGCTCTAGCATGAAGGGCATGACTACCACGCATTTCGGTTTCCAGTCGGTCGAAGAGGGCGACAAGGCGCGCCGTGTGCGCGGCGTTTTCGACTCGGTCGCGCCCAAATACGACCTGATGAACGACCTCATGTCGCTCGGTCTGCACCGCGCCTGGAAGGCCTACACCGTGCTGGTGGCCGACGTGCGCGAGGGCGACTCGGTGCTCGATATCGCGGGCGGCACGGGTGATCTGGCGCTGGCGTTTGCCAAAAAGGCCGGCGCGTCGGGCCGGGTGGTGCACACCGACATCAACGAAGCCATGCTGCGCACCGGGCGCGACCGCCTGCTCGATGCGGGCGTGGCGCTGCCCACGCTGGTGTGCGACGCCGAAAAGCTGCCGTTTGCCAGCGACTCGTTCGACGTGGTCAGCGTGGCCTTCGGCCTGCGCAACATGACGCACAAGGATGCGGCACTGGCCGAGATGTGCCGCGTGCTGCGCCCGGCTGGCCGGCTGCTGGTGCTCGAATTCTCCAAAGTGGCGAAGCCGCTGGAGAAGATGTACGACTGGTATTCGTTCAGGATTCTTCCCAACCTGGGCAAACTGGTGGCAGGCGACGACGCGAGCTATCGGTATCTGGCGGAGTCGATTCGCATGCACCCCGACCAGCAGACGCTCAAAGTCCTGATGAAACAAAATGGCTTTGGCCATGTGGACTACCACAACCTGTCCGGCGGCGTGGTGGCATTGCATGTTGGAATCAAGTGCTGACGGATTGCAAACAGGGAGGTTGACGTGAGGTACTGGGCTCTGATTTTGATGGCTGTTCTGGCCGTGGTCAGCCTGAACGTCGACGCGGCGCGCATGGGGGGCGGCCGCTCGGTGGGCCAGCAATCCGGTCTTGTGGTGCAGCGCGAGGCGGCCCGGGCGCCGGGCGGCACTCTTCAGAATGCAGCGAAGCCGGCCGCGACTGGCGCCGCTGCGGCGCCGCGCGGTCCGTTGGGCGGCATGTTGGGCGGCTTGGCGGCCGGGCTGGGTCTGGCCTGGCTGGCGCATTCGCTCGGGTTGGGGGCGGCATTCGGGCAAGTGCTGCTGCTGGCGCTGGTGGTGTTGATCGGTCTTGCGCTGTACGCGATGGTGATGCGCGCGCGCAAGCCGGCCGCGCCGTCCGGCGGTGCGTTCGCGTTCCAGGGCGTGGGAGGGAGCGCGCCGGCGGCGGTCACGCCGCGCCAGTACAGTCCCGACAACGTGGGCAACGACGCGTCGGCGCGTCCTTGGGAGCGCAGCGGCATGGCGCTGGATCCGGGCAAATCCACGGGCGACGCGGCGGTCCTGCCTGGCGCGGGAACCCTCATTGGCACGGCGCTGGCGGGCCGGCAAAGCTGGGGCATCCCCGCCGGGTTCGACGCGGACGGGTTTCTCGCGGCGGCCAAGCGCAACTTCGTGACGCTGCAGGACGCGTGGGATCGCGCGGACATCGCCGTGCTGCGCGCCATGATGACCGATGACATGGTCAGCGAGATCAAGACCCAGTTGTCCGAGCGGGCGGCGCACACCGGCGGGCAGGCGAACCGTACCGACGTGGTGATGCTGCAGGCGCAGTTGCTGGGCATCGAAGACTTGGGCGAGGGTTACCTGGCGAGCGTGGAGTTTTCCGGGATGATCCGCGAGGAGCCTTCCGCCGGCCCCAGCCCTTTCCGGGAGGTCTGGAACATGTCCAAACCCAAGAACGGCTCGATCGGCTGGCTGGTGGCCGGGGTGCAGGCGCTGCAATAGCGGGCGGGCCGGTACCTCGGGCGCCGCGCGGGGTTTTCGCGACTTTCGGGGAATAATCGGGGGCTATGGCAACACAGTCCCCGATTTCCATTCTGAGCGGCATTTTCGACAAGCTGGCGACTGGCCTGCAGCCTCCCGTCTGGGTGGTGGACGAAGTACAGCACCGGCTGGTCCTGTTCCTCAATCATGTGCTGCTGCAGGAGCCCGAGGCGATGGCCCGTCTGGCGCGGCAGAAAGGCCGCGTGGTGCTGGCCCAGTGGCGTTCGTTCTCGATCCGGCTGGAAGCCACGCCGGCCGGGCTGCTCGATGTGGCCGCGGCGGATGCGCGGCCCGACCTGACGCTGGCCATGCTGCAGGGGTCGCCGCTCGAAGTGGCGCAGGCGGCGCTGCGCGGCGACAAGCCTGAAGTACGCATCGAAGGAGACGTGCAACTGGCGGCCGATGTGAACTGGCTGGTGGATCATGTGCGCTGGGACGCCGAGGAAGACCTGTCGCGCGTGTTGGGCGATGCGCCGGCTCACGCGCTGGGCCAGGTCGCGCGCGGCCTGCTGGGCGGGTTGCGCCAGTTCACCGGCGCGCGTCCGGCGGCTTCCGCGGGAGCAGGCAAGGCCCAGCCATGAGGCGAATGTTCCGCGGCGCCTTCATCGTGCTGATCGCGCTGCGCTATGGGCTCGACGAGCTGGTGCTCACCAGTTTTCAGCAACCCTGGTTGCACGCGATCGCACGCGTGGTCTCGATCGGGCGCAACCTGCAGGCGCCGCGCGGGCAGCGCCTGCGCGAGGCGCTGGAGCGGCTCGGGCCGATTTTCGTGAAGTTCGGCCAGGTGTTGTCGACCCGGCCCGATCTGATGCCGGGTGACATTGCCGAAGAGCTTGCACGGCTGCAGGACCGCGTCCCGCCGTTTGACTCGGCCATTGCCGTGGCGACCATCGAGCGCGCCTTTCGCAAGCCGGTGGACGAGATTTTCACCAGCTTCGAGCGCGAGCCGGTAGCCAGCGCCTCGATTGCGCAGGTGCACTTCGCCATGCTGCGCGGCCAGGACGGCCGCGAGCGTGAAGTCGCCGTCAAGGTGCTGCGCCCGAACATGCGTCCGGCGATTGAAAAGGACCTGAGCCTGATGCGCATGATGGCGGGTTGGGTGGAGCGCCTGTCCAGCGACGGCAAGCGCCTGAAGCCGCGTGAGGTGGTGGCCGAGTTCGACAAATATCTGCACGACGAGCTGGACCTGGTGCGCGAAGCCTCGAGTGCCGCGCAGCTGCGACGCAACATGCAGGGGCTGGACCTGGTGCTGATCCCGGAGATGTTCTGGGAATACTGCATGCCCGAAGTGATCGTGATGGAGCGCATGACCGGCGTTCCGATCAGCCAGACCGAGCGTTTGCGCTCGGCCGGCGTGGACATCGCCAAGCTGGCGCGCGACGGCGTGACGATTTTTTT
Organism: Rhodoferax sp.; assembly: GCA_035572155.1. Taxonomy (GTDB): domain Bacteria; phylum Pseudomonadota; class Gammaproteobacteria; order Burkholderiales; family Burkholderiaceae_C; genus Rhodoferax_A. The sequence goes on along the minus strand of DATNBD010000238.1, from coordinate 5,441 downwards.
CACCCAGGTGTTTCGCGACGGGTTTTTCCACGCCGACATGCACCCGGGCAATCTGCAGGTCAGCATCCAGCCGGGTACGCTGGGGCGCTACATCCTGCTGGACTTCGGCATCGTGGGCACGCTCACCGAGTTCGACAAGGAATACCTGGCGCAAAACTTCACCGCGTTTTTCCGGCGCGACTACAAGCGCGTGGCCGAGCTGCACATCGAATCCGGCTGGGTGCCTGCCGGCACCCGCGTGGATGAGCTGGAGTCGGCCATCCGCAGCGTCTGCGAACCGTATTTTGACCGCCCGCTCAAGGAAATTTCGCTGGGCATGGTGCTGATGCGCCTGTTCCAGACCTCGCGGCGCTTCCAGGTGGAAATCCAGCCGCAACTGGTGCTGCTGCAAAAGACCCTGCTCAATATCGAAGGGCTGGGGCGCGAGCTCGACCCGGAACTCGATTTGTGGGCGACCGCCAAACCCTTCCTGGAGAAGTGGATGCTGGAGCAGGTCGGGCCGAAGAAACTCATCGACCAGCTGAAGGATCAGGCGCCGCGCTATGCCAAGCTGCTGCCGGAGCTGCCGCGCCTGCTGCACGATTATCTGCTGCGGCCCCACGGCGATCAGCGGCGCGAACTGCTGGAGCTGCTGGCCGAGCAAAGGCGCACCAACCGGTTGTTGCAGGGGCTTGTTTATGGCGGCATCGGCTTTGTGCTGGGTCTGATCGCGATGCAGGTTGTGCTGCGTGTGTTCGTGTCCTGATCCGGAGCCTGTGCCGCGCGCGGGTTGGTGCGGCGCGGCGCGGCATGGGGCGATCAGGGCTTGATTTTCGGGTCGGCGCCTATAATCAAAGGTTTTGCACCTGCCCTGAAGTCCGAACGTCATGCCAATCTACGCTTACCGATGCGAGTCCTGCGGGCATAGCAAAGACGTATTGCAAAAAATCTCCGACGCACCGCTGACGGTCTGCCCGAAATGCGGCGCCGCCAGCTTCCGCAAGCAGGTCACGGCGGCCGGGTTCAGGCTCAAGGGGGCGGGCTGGTATGTCACGGATTTCCGCGGGGGCGATGCCGCGGCTGCGCCCGCCAGCGCCGATAACGGCGATCACGCCGGGGCCAAGACCAACGCGAAGGTCGATGGCAGGACATCCGAGGGCGGCACCACGCCGGCCAAATCCGACGCCGCACCTGCCAAATCCCCGGCCGCGCCGGCCAAACCCGACGCTGCGCCGGCGCCGGCTGCAGATTCCAGCCACTGAGGCCCATGATGGCTGCAATCCGCAAATGGCTGCTGGCCGGTTTGCTGGTGATCGTGCCTGTTGCGATCACCATCTGGGTCCTGGACTGGATCGTCAGCACCCTGGACAAGACGCTGTTGATCCTGCCGGAGAGCTGGCAGCCCGACCGGATTCTGGGATTTCACGTGCCGGGATTCGGGGTGCTGCTGGCGTTGGCCGTTTTGCTGGTGGTGGGCGCGACCACCAGCAATTTCCTGGGCCGCAAGCTGGTGGATTGGTGGGATCTGCTGTTGCATCGCATTCCGGTCGTCCGCTCCATCTATTCCGGTGTCAAGCAGGTATCCGACACGCTGTTTTCCGAGAACGGCAACGCATTTCGCACCGCGGTGCTGCTGCAGTGGCCACGCGAGGGCGTCTGGACCATCGGCTTCGTGACCGGCACGCCGGGCGGCGATGCGGTCACTTATTTGCCCGACGATTGCCTGAGTGTGTATGTGCCCACCACGCCGAATCCGACTGGCGGTTATTTCGTGATGCTGCGCAAAAGCGATTGCATCGAACTGAAGATGAGCGTTGACGAGGCCTTCAAATACGTGGTCTCGATGGGCGTCGTGGTTCCGGGCGGCCCCGGCGAGACCGTGGCCGGCGCCCGTTCGCGGCTCACGGGTACCTAGGCGTTTTGAGTGAAGAGAAGCAGAGAAGAATGACCATGGCTATGCGTTCCCATTATTGCGGTCTGGTGACCGAGGCCCTGACGGGCGAAACCGTGACCCTGTGCGGCTGGGTAAACCGGCGCCGCGACCATGGTGGCGTGATTTTTGTGGATTTGCGCGATCGCGAAGGCTATGTTCAGGTGGTATGCGATCCGGACCGCGCCGCGGTGTTCGGCGTTGCGGAGGATCTTCGCAACGAGTTCTGCATCCAGGTCAAAGGCTTGGTGCGCGCCCGCCCCGAGGGCACCATCAACGAGAACCTCAAGAGCGGCAGGGTCGAGGTGCTGTGCCATGAACTTACGGTGCTGAATCCCTCCGTGACGCCCCCGTTCCAGCTCGACGACGACAACCTTTCGGAAACCACGCGCCTGACGCACCGCGTGCTGGACCTGCGCCGTCCGTACATGCAGAAAAACCTGATACTGCGCTACAAGACCGCAATGGAAGTGCGCAAGTTTCTCGATGCCCATGGTTTCATCGACATCGAAACGCCGATGCTGGGCAAGTCCACGCCCGAGGGCGCGCGCGACTACCTGGTGCCGTCCCGGGTGCACGACGGCATGTTTTTCGCACTGCCGCAGTCCCCCCAGCTGTTCAAGCAGTTGCTGATGGTGGCCGGTTTCGACCGCTACTACCAGATCACCAAGTGCTTTCGCGACGAAGACCTGCGGGCGGATCGGCAGCCCGAATTCACCCAGATCGACATTGAGACCTCTTTCCTGACCGAGCAGGAGATCCGCGACCTGTTCCAGCGCATGATCAGCACCGTCTTCAAGAGCGTTCTGGAGGTCGATCTGGGCGAGTTTCCGGTGATGCCCTATTCGCAGGCCATGCACCGCTTCGGCTCCGACAAGCCGGACCTGCGCGTCAAGCTCGAATTGACCGAGTTGACCGACGTGATGGCGGATGTGGAGTTCAAGGTCTTCGCGGGCGCCGCCGCGATGAAGGGCGGCCGCGTGGCGGCCCTGCGCGTGCCGGGGGGGGCGCGCGAGGCGGGTGGCCTCTCCCGCGGCGAGATCGACGGCTATGCCGAGTTCGTGAAGATCTACGGTGCCCGGGGCCTGGCCTACATCAAAGTGAACGAGCGGGCGCGCGGGCGCGATGGCTTGCAAAGCCCGATCGTCAAGAACATCCATGACGCGGCCCTGGTGCAGCTGCTCGAGCGCACCGGCGCTCGGGACGGCGACCTGATTTTCTTCGGCGCCGACAAAGCCAAGGTCGTGAACGACGCCATGGGCGCGTTGCGCCTGAAGATCGGCCTGAGTGAGTTCGGCCGAAAGAACGGTCTGTTCGAGGCGGGCTGGCGGCCGATGTGGGTGGTGGACTTTCCCATGTTCGAGTTCGATGAGGAGGCCCAGCGCTACAACGCGGTGCACCATCCGTTCACCGCGCCCAAGGACGGGCATGAGGACTGGATGGTGACGGCGCCCGAGAAATGCCTGGCCAAGGGGTACGACATGGTGCTCAACGGCTGGGAAATCGGCGGCGGATCGGTGCGCATCCACCGTGCCGACGTGCAGCAAAAAGTCTTTGACGCGCTCAAGATCAGCGCAGAGGACGCCCAGCACAAGTTCGGCTTTCTGCTCGATGCGCTGCAATACGGCGCGCCGCCGCATGGCGGCCTGGCATTCGGTCTGGACCGGATCGTGACCCTCATGACGGGCGCCGAATCCATTCGCGATGTGATTGCCTTCCCGAAGACCCAGCGGGCACAGGATCTGCTGACCCAGGCGCCGACGCCGGTGGACGAGAAGCAGTTGCGCGAGCTGCACATTCGCCTTCGGAACAGCGAGCTGGCCCGGCCCGAGTGACAGCGGGCTTGTGCTCCATGATTGGGGCACAATGAAAGGGCGCCCCTCTGGCGCCCTTTTTTCATGTCCGAGCGATACAAGATTCCCTTGTCCGTGCTGGTGGTGATCCACACGCCGGCGCTCGATGTGCTGCTGATCAAACGTGCCGACGCGCTGGAATTCTGGCAGTCGGTGACGGGGAGCAAGGACAACGTTGCTGAGGATTTCCGCAGCACCGCGGCGCGCGAGGTGCGGGAGGAAACGGGCATCGACTGCGCTCCCGGCACGGCGCTGCACGCCGGCCTGGTGGACTGGCATCTGGAAAACGTTTACGACATTTATCCACGCTGGCAGCATCGCTACGCGCCAGGGGTCACGCGCAACACCGAGCATGTGTTCGGGTTGCAGGTGCCGGCGGGCACGCCGGTCACCCTGAATCCGCGCGAACACACGGCCAGCCAGTGGCTGTCGTGGCGCGAGGCGGCGGACCGATGCTATTCGCCTTCCAACGCCGAGGCCATCTTGCTGCTGCCGAAACTGATCGGCGTAAAGTTTGCGCCATGACCCTGCTGCGCGTGGCAACCTACAACATCCACAAAGGCGTGCAAGGCATCGGCCCGCGCCGCCGGCTCGAGATCCATAACTTGGGCCACGCGGTAGAGCAGATCGATGCCGACGTCGTGTGTCTGCAGGAAGTGCGCAAGCTCCATCGTCGCGAGGCGCGGCATTTCGCGCGCTGGCCGGAGTTGCCGCAGGCCCAGTTCCTGGCTCCCGAAGGCTACGAGGCGGTGTACCAGACGAACGCGTTCACGCGCTACGGCGAGCACGGCAATGCACTGCTGTCGCGCTGGCCGGTCATCGACCATCAACACGAAGACATGTCGGATCACCGCTTCGAGCAGCGCGGGCTGCTGCATGTCGAGGTGCAGGTTCAGGCCCGCGCGGTTCATGTGATCGTGGTGCATCTGGGCCTGATTCCGGCCAGCCGCACCCGGCAGGTCGAGCAACTCAAGCGATTCATCGCGCGCGAGGTGCCGGCGCGCGCGCCTCTGCTTGTGGCGGGGGACTTCAACGACTGGGGAGTCCATATCCAGCGGGCCTTGAGCGCCATCAATCTGGTGGCACTGAAGGACCAGCGCAGCGCCACCTATCCGGCCCGCCTGCCGGTGGTGCAACTGGATCACATCTATTCGAGGGGCCTCACGCCGGTGGGACTGGAGATCCCGCGCGGGCGCATCTGGTGGCGCATGTCGGACCATCTGCCGCTGATTGCCGAGTTTGAGCTCTGATCTGCTCCTGCCGGCGACACCGCTGCAGGGCGAGCGGCTGATCGAGCTTTTGCAGGGCAGCGCGGAGTTTTTCCCCGCGCTGGTGGCTGCCGTGGATCGAGCCCGGATCGAAGTACGGCTGGAAACCTATATCTTCGACTTCACGGACAGCGCCGCCGGCGTGGCGCATGCGCTGATGCGCGCGGCACGGCGCGGGGTAACGGTGCAACTCGTGGTTGATGGGGTGGGAACCGGCGCGTTTCCGCCCGAGTGGCTGGTTCGTTTCGAGCAGGCTGGTGTGCAGTGGCGGGTCTACTCGTCACTCGGACCGCTGGGCTTGCTGCTGCCCCGGCGCTGGCGGCGGCTGCACCGCAAGCTGTGCGTGGTCGATGGCGCGGTGGCGTTTTGCGGCGGCATCAACATCCTGGACGACCTGCACGACCCCAACCA
>DATNBD010000237.1:0-12911 GCA_035572155.1 Rhodoferax sp. | reverse complement strand
GTGGTCGGCCAGAAAGGCGCTGACCGGCAGCAGCCCGCCGCCCAGCGCCTTGCCCAGGATCAGCGCGTCGGGCCGGATGCCCTCGTGCTCGAACGCGAACCAGCGCCCGGTGCGCCCCAGGCCCGACTGGACTTCGTCGAGAATTAACAACACGTTGTGATCGGTGCACCAGTCGCGCAGTTCCTTGAAGAAACCGGGCGGCGGCAGCACAATGCCGGCCTCGCCCTGGATTGGCTCGACCAGTATGGCGCAGGTGCGGGGCGAGGCGGCGGCGCGCACGCTGGCCATGTCGCCGAAGTCAAAAAACTTGAAACCCGGCGTGAGCGGCCCGAAACCGGCTTTGTAATCAGGCTCGCTGGAGGCGCTGATCACGGTGGTGGTGCGGCCGTGGAAGTTGCCGCGCGCCACCAGGATTTCGGCCGTGCCGTCGGCGATCCCTTTGACGCGGTGGCCCCAGCGGCGCGCCGCCTTGATGGCGGTTTCCACCGCCTCGGCGCCGGTGTTCATCGGCAGGGCCTGCTCGAAGCCGGCCCGCCGACACAGTTTTTCCAGAAACGGCCCCAGCACCGTGCTGTGAAAGGCGCGCGAAGTGACCGCCACCTGCTGCAGTTGGTGCGTGGCAGCCGCGACCAGCCGCGGGTGCAGATGGCCATGGCTGACGGCGGAATACGCACTCATCATGTCGAGGTACTGTCGGCCCTCCACATCCCACACCAGGCAATCGCGTGCGCGCTCCACTACCACCGGCACCGGATGGTAGTTATGTGCACAGAATTCGGCCTCTGCCCTTATGAAATCTTGCCATATTGCTTCTTTTTTGGTAGTCATGATGATCTCCCTGGTTGAGATCAGTGTAGGTCGCAAGAGGCTGCGGCAGTGGTGAAGATGGACGTACCGATTTAACCACTACAGCCGTTCGACAGCAAATAAACTTCCGATTCGGAATCGAACTTCAAGGCTGACCGACCGCCGCGAAGGGCCGCCCCCTCAGGGGCAGCGCAGCACACGAAGTGGCAAGCGTGGGGGCCGCTAACGCAGCGGGAAACCGGCAAATTCCTTGATGGTCTGCAGTTCGGTATTGGTAACGATCTTCTCGATGCCCAGCGTCACGTCGTCGAACCAGCTGTTGATCAGTGCGTGGTACTGCGCCAGGTCGCGGCACGCGATGCGCACCAGATAGTCGTAGCGTCCGCTGATCACGTAGCAGGCCACCACTTCGGGCGTGGCCGCCATGCGCTGCTCGAAGCAGGTCACGATGGCCCGGCGCTGGTCCTTCAGCGCGATTTCCGCGAACACGCCAACCTGCTCGCCCATGCTGGCGCGCGCCAGCACGGCGCGGTAGCCCTCGATGTGGCCTTCGGCCTCCAGCCTGCGCACGCGGTTCAGGGTGGCGCGGGCCGACAGATTCACCCGTTGCGACAACGCCTGCATGCTGGCGCGGCCGTCGCGCTGCAGCGCGGCCAGCAATTTGCGATCGATGGGATCGAGTGGCATGGGATCAGGTGGGCTTGGTCAGGTTTCCGCAGGAAGTACGGTTGGTCCCAGCCAGTTGGGGACAGAGCTGCGCGCCTTTGGCGCTACGGTCTGACCCGCAAAGCGTCATATTCCCTTCACCGCCGCGAGACGGCTCATGATCTGCTGCACGATGTCGTTCTGCATGTCGCGGTACAGCAGTTCCTCTTCGGACTCCTTGGCCAGCAGCACGGAGGAGTTGTAGCTCACGTTGCGCCGCTGCAGCAGCTCGGTCTCGGGAATCAGCTCCTTGCCATTCTTGCCGCGCAGCCGGAACTGCACGCGCACGCGCAGCTCCAGTTCACGCACCTGGCCGGCCGAATTCAGCGCCGTCACGGCGCGCTCGCGCTGATCCCCCAGAATCTCCAGAATCACCTGGGCGCTGCCGAGCAGTGCCGGATCGGAGATGACCTTGAGCTTGTCGCTGGCCTGCAGTTCGCGCCGAAGCTCGACGCCGAGCGCGGTCGCGTCCGCGCAGTACAGCGAAGTGAACGCGAAGTTGGGCGCCTGGCGCAGCTTGAAGCCGCAGCCCGCCAGCCCACCGACGAGCGCGCCGGCCAGCAGCAGGCGGCGCGTTTGGGCGGGGCCGGAAAGCGGGAGTGGCCCCATCAGATCACCACGTTCACGAGGCGCCCCGGCACCACCACCACCTTTTTGGGCTTGGCGCCTTCGGCCACCTTGAGAAACGCCTCGCTATGCACCGCTATGCGCTCGATGGCTTCCCGGCTGGCGTTTGCGGGCACCCGCACGGCGCCGCGCAGCTTGCCGTTGACCTGCAGCACCAGTTCGATCTCGTCCTGTTCGAGCGCGCGCGGGTCGACTTCGGGCCACGGCGCATCGAGCAGCCCGCCCTGCCGCGCCGCGAGACCGAGCTGGCGCCACAGCGCATGGGTGATGTGCGGCGCGACCGGGTACAGGCAGCGCAGCAGGATGCTTAAGGCCTCGGCCAGCGCGGCCTGGCGGGCCGCCGAGCCGTCGTTCTTGAAACTCTCCAGCGCATTCAGCATCTTCATCGCGCCCGAGACGACGGTGTTGTATTGCATGCGCTGGTAGTCGTAGTCCACCTGCCGCAGCAAGCCGTGGATTTCCAGCCGCAGCGCTTTGGATTGCGAGTCAAATTCGGCCTGAGCCGTTGCTGAGTCTTGATAGATAGCTATGTTTTTGAAAGCAAGATTCCAGACCCGTTTGAGGAAGCGGTACGAGCCCTCCACTGCCAGATCGTTCCACTCGAGCGTGGCCTCGGGCGGCGCGGTGAACATGGTGTACAGGCGCGCGGTGTCGGCGCCGTACTTCTCGATCAGGTCCTGCGGATCGACGCCGTTGTTGCGGGACTTGGACATGGTGCCCACGCCCTCGTAGTCGATCAGCGCGCCGGCCGGGAGTTCGCCCACGGCATTCTTGAGACGGGCGCCCACCTGCTTGCCATCCGGATCGATCACCGGCTGCACATCCTGCGGCCAGAAATAATCCTTGCCTCCCGCGTCGCCGCGGCGCGAATAGATGTGGTTCAGCACCATGCCCTGAGTCAGCAGCTTGGTAAAGGGCTCGTCGATTTTCACGAGCCCCAGGTCGCGCATGACCCGGGTCCAGAACCGCGCATACAGCAAGTGCAGGATCGCATGCTCGATCCCGCCGATGTACTGGTCCATCGGCATCCAGTAGTCGGCGCCCTGGGCCACCATTTTTTCCGTGCTGTGCGGGTCGCAATAGCGCATGAAATACCACGACGAATCGACAAAGGTGTCCATCGTGTCGGTCTCGCGCCGCGCCACCTTGCCGCAGATCGGGCAGGTCACGCCCGCATGGAAACCTTCGTGTTTGAGCAGCGGATTGCCCGAGCCGTCCGGCACGCAGTCGGGCGGCAGCAGCACCGGCAGATCCTTTTCCGGAACCGGCACGGCGCCGTGCTCGGCGCAATGGATGATGGGAATCGGCGTGCCCCAGTAGCGCTGGCGGCTCACGCCCCAGTCGCGCAGGCGCCAGGTGGTCTTTTTTTCGCCCAGCCCCCGCACCTGCAGCGCATGGGCCACGGCTTGCGCCGCCTCCTGGCAGGGCAGGCCACTGAAACTGTCGGAATTGATGGTCACGCCGCGCTGCTTGTCGGCGTACCAGTCCTGCCAGTGGTGGTAGTTGAAGGTTTCGCCGTCCACCAGCACCACCTGCTTGATCGCCAGGCCGTACTTGAGCGCGAAGGCAAAGTCGCGCTCATCGTGCGCTGGCACGCCCATCACGGCGCCGTCGCCGTAGCTCATCAGGACGTAGTTGCCGACCCACAGCGCAATCGGGTCGCCCTCCAGCGGGTGCGTCACGTACAGGCCGGTGAACATGCCTTCCTTCTCGCGCGCGGCGAGCTCGGCCTCGGTCGTGCCGCCCCTCTTGCAGGCTTCGATGAAGGCCGCAAGCTTCGGGTTCGATCGGGCCGCGTGCGTGGCCAGTGGATGTTCCGGCGCCACCGCGCAGAAGGTCACGCCCATGATGGTGTCGGCGCGGGTGGTGAACACATGAAGCCGCCCGTCCTGGATCAGCGCACCGTCCTCGCCGCGGATGTCGTGCGTGAAGGCGAAGCGCACGCCCTCGCTCTTGCCAATCCAGTTCTCCTGCATCAGCCGGACGCGCTCGGGCCAGCCCGGCAACTTGCGGCTCACGCTGTCGAGCAACTCCTCGGCGTAATGGGTGATCTTGAGGTAGTAGCCCGGAATCTCGCGCTTTTCCACCAGCGCGCCGGTGCGCCAGCCGCGGCCGTCGATTACCTGTTCGTTCGCCAGCACGGTCTGGTCCACCGGGTCCCAGTTCACGAGCTGGGTCTTGCGGTACGCAATGCCCTTTTCCAGCATCTTCAGGAACAGCCACTGGTTCCACTTGTAGTAATCCGGATCGCAGGTGGCGACTTCGCGGCTCCAGTCGATCGCCAGGCCCATCGCCTGCATCTGGCGCTTCATGTACGCAATGTTGTCGTAGGTCCACTTCGCGGGCGGCACGCCGTTCTTCATGGCGGCGTTTTCCGCGGGCAGGCCGAACGCATCCCAGCCCATCGGCATGAGCACGTTGTAGCCCTTCATGCGCAGGTAGCGCGTGAGCATGTCGTTGATCGTGTAGTTGCGCACATGGCCCATGTGCAGCTTGCCGCTGGGATAGGGCAGCATGGAGCAGGCGTAGAACTTGGGCCGGGGCTGGCCGCGCGCGTCACGCGCGTGCTCGGTCACGCGGTACGCATCCGCCGCCGTCCAGTCGGCCTGCGCCGCCTGTTCTACGTCGATATGGTTGTATTTTTCTTGCATGGAAAGGGAAAACGGTCGCAGCGATGGGGTTGCAGGCGGCATGCCCTGCGCGAAAGCTGGATTTTAGGCGCTGCGGCGGCGCGCGGGGGCCGCGCCTAGCGGGCCTCCGGCTGGGCGACAAAGGCCATCCGGTTCAGGCCGGCTTGCTGGGCCGCGCCCATCACCTGCACGATGCGGCCGTATGGCACCGCCGCGTCGGCGCGCAGCCGCACCTCGGTGTCGGGATTGCGCGCGGCGCTCTGGCGCAGGCTGGCCGCCAGCTCGGCCTGGGTCACCGGCTTGTCGTTCAGGAACGCCTGACCCGCCTTGTCCACCACCAGGGTCACGAAGCTGGGCGCGTCGCTGGGGCTGGCCGCCCCGGTTTGGGGCAGATCGAGCCGGATCGAGCTGGCCAGTAGCGGCGCGGTGAGAATGAAAATGACCACCAGCACCATCATGACGTCGACCAGTGGCGTCATGTTGATGTCGCTCATCGGCGCCGGGCGTTCGGTGTGTTCCAGCCGGCCAAATCCCATGCTGCCGCCTGTGGTCTGGCGTCAGGAAAGCGACGGGCGTCCGCCCGCCGGGCCGGCCATCAATTCGCGGACATCGCGCGCGAAACCTTCGAGGTCAGCCTCGATGGCGCCGACGGAACGCCCCAGCACGTTGTAGGCCAGCACCGCCGGTATCGCCACCACCAGGCCCGCCGCGGTCATGACCAGCGCTTCGCCGACCGGGCCGGCGACCTTGTCAATGGTGATCTGGCCGGCCCCGGAGATATCGACCAGCGCATGGTAGATGCCCCAGACCGTGCCGAGCAGCCCGACGAACGGCGCCGTGGAACCCACCGTGGCCAGCAACACCTGGCCGAACTGCAGCTTGCGCAACACACGGTGCAGCGCGCCGCGCAGCAACCGGGTCAACTGCTGGGACCGGTCGCCGGCGCCGGCCAATGTATCGATTGCTTCTATTTTAATAGCAACAATCAAAGGTAACACAAGGGCTTCCCGATCAAATAGCGTGACACGCTGGCGTCCTTCCTCGACCGTCGCGGACTGCCAGAACGCCGCCGTGCTGCGTGCCACGTCGCCGCTGGCGCGGCGCAGCAGCCAGGTCTTCCACAAAATCACGACCCAACTGGCGACCGACATGGCCAGCAGCAGCACCGTCACCAGCCTGGTGATCAGATCACCCCGGGTGAGCAGCGCCAGCACGCTCATGCAGAGCTCAGGCCCAGCACGTCGAACATGTCGAACAGCCCGGCGCCGCGCCCGGCGAGGTAGCGCACCGCACGCAGACTGCCCTGCGCGTAGGTGGCGCGGCTGGACGATTTATGCGTGATTTCGATGCGCTCGCCGATGCCGGCGAACAGCACGGTGTGGTCGCCTACGATGTCGCCGCCGCGAATGCTGGAAAAGCCGATGGTCGACGGATCGCGTTCGCCAGTGATGCCGTGCCGCTCGAACACGGCGCTGCCCTTGAGGTCGCGGCCCAGCGCGCCGGCGATGACCTCGCCCATCTTCAGCGCGGTGCCCGACGGCGCATCCACCTTGTGCCTGTGGTGCGCTTCGATGATCTCGATGTCGTAGCCGCGGGACAAGGCTGTGGCCGCCATCTCCAGCAACTTGAGCGTGACGTTGACCCCGACGCTCATGTTCGGCGCCATCACGATGGCGATGTCTTTCGCGGCAGCGGCAATCTCGAGCTTTTGCGCATCGCTGAAGCCGGTGGTGCCGATCACGGCACTCACTCCCAACTCGCGGCACACCTTCAAATGCGCCAGCGTGCCCTCGGGCCGCGTGAAATCGATCAGCACCTGCGCGTTCTGCAGGCCGGCGCGCACATCGCAGCTAATGGGCACGCCGCTGGCATGCCCCAGGAAGGCCGCCGCATCCAGGCCGATCGCCGGGCTCTGGGCGATGTCCAGCGCGCCGGCCAGATGGCAGTCGTCCGTGGCCCGAATCGCCTCGATCAGCATGTGGCCCATGCGGCCGCTGGCGCCGGCCACGGCGATCCGGTGCGGCAGGGCTGGAGATGGGGTGGTGGTCATGGTATCCGGGGCCCGCAAGGCTCAACGCGCGGGCGCATCGAGGGGCGGGTAACTGGTGGGTAAGGGCGTACTGTATTGCGCCAGCGAATCATCGGGCGGCGGCGGGGGTGGGTATTTTTTCAGGCTTTCGGGGGAGGCCTGCAGCAGCGGCGCCTTGCCCGGCTTGCGCCCGGATGACAGGGAGGCCACGAATTCGGCCTCGGTGGGCATCTCGTCGCCCTTGAAGCTTTCCAGCACGCCGTTCTTGAAGAACACCGTGAGCTTGCGCTCCTGCGGCGGCACGCCCGAACGCTTCAGGGTGAACACATAGTCCCAGCGATCCGCATGGAACATATCGGTCAGGAGCGGCGTCCCCAGGATCGCGCTGACCTGCTCACGGCTTATGCCGGGGCGCAGCGCCTCGACCTGCTCCTTCGACACGAAGTTGCCCTGTTGCACGCTGATCTTGTACGGCGTGATGATGTCGGCCACGCTGTGGCTGGCGCTGTTGAACGCGCTGCAGGCCACCAGGCCCGCGCCTGCAATCAGGCAGAGGCCCAGCCGGGCGCCTCGAAGAAATAAGGAAGGCATGGGCAAACGCATGGCGATATGATGAGGCCATTGTAGCGGTTGGGTCTGTAGTGGCAGCCCGCCCGGTTGCACCGAAAGACGCACATGGCCAACATCGACGAACTGAAGAGCACCGGGTTGAAAGCGACCTTGCCGCGCCTGAAAATCCTTGAAATCTTCCAGAAAGGCACGCAGCGCCACATGACGGCGGAAGACGTGTTTCGCGTGCTGCTGGAAGAGCGCTCCGACATCGGCCTGGCCACCGTGTACCGGGTATTGACCCAGTTCGAGCAGGCCGGCATTTTGAGCCGCAGCCATTTCGAAAGCGGCAAATCGGTCTACGAGATCAACGAGGGGCAGCACCACGACCATCTGCTGTGCCTGGACTGCGGCCGGGTCGAGGAGTTCTACGATCCCGAAATCGAGAAGCGCCAGCAGGCCGTGGCCAAGGCCAAGGGGTTCGCCATCGCCGACCACGCGCTGAGCCTGTACGCCAACTGCACCAAGGAAAAGTGCCCGAACCGGCCGGCACCCCACCGCGGCTAGCTTTTCCGGTCCATCGCGCGGCGGTGCCGCACCACGAATTCCTGATAAGTGTCGATGCCGCGCAATTGCAGGATAGTGTTGCGCACCGCGGCCTCGACCAGCACGGCGATGTTGCGCCCCGCCACCACCTGAATCACCACCTTGCGCACCGCCACGCCGAGCACATCCTGAGTGAGCGGCTCGTACGGCATGCGTTCGTAGTCGCGCTCCAGGGTTTCGCTGCGCACCAGATGCACGATCAGCTTGAGCCGCATCTTGCGCCGCACGGCGGTCTCGCCAAAAATGGCGCGAATATCGAGCAGGCCGATGCCGCGCACCTCGAGCAGGTTCTGCAGCAGTTCCGGGCAGCGCCCTTCGATCGTGGTCTGGTTGATGCGATCGAGTTCGACCGCATCGTCCGCCACCAGGCCATTGCCACGCGAGATCAACTCCAGCCCCAGCTCGCTCTTGCCTAGGCCCGATTCCCCGGTGATCAACACACCCAGGCCCAGGATGTCCATGAACACGCCATGCATCGAGGTGCGATCCGCGAAGTGCCGCGACAGGTAGGCGCGCAGCACGTCAATCACGAAAGCCGACGGCTCGGGCGTGGCGAACATCGGAATCTGGGCCCGCTCGCACATCGACAGCAGGGCGTCCGGCGCCGTCTGGCCGTCGGCCAGCACCAGCACCGGGGGCTCCAGCGTCACGATGCGCGCGATGCGGCGCGCGCAGTCTTCGGGCGTTCCCTTGAGCAGATAGGCCACCTCGCGCTGCCCCAGCAGTTGCAGGCGGTAGGGGTGGATGTAATTGAGATAGCCCACCAGGTCGGCCCCCGAGCGCGCGGCCTGGATCGCGACATCGGCGAAGCGGCGCTCGGAAGCCCCCAGACCCGCCACCCACTCCCACTTGAGCCCGGCGCGGAATACATCGAACAGGACGTCGGCGCTGACGACGGTGGGCTTCATCGCCGGGCGCAATATTGGAGCCGCGCCGGTTCGCCAGCCAGCCCCGGGACGCGTGGGAGCGCGGGACGCACGCGAGCCATACCGCTCAGGCCAGCTGCGCCGACTGCCAGGTCGAGATCAGGGAATGCAAAAGCGCCGCGTCGGTGCTGCCTTTGATCTTTTCCCGCAGCACGGCGTCGCTCAGCAACTCGGCGATTTCCGAAAGAATTTCCAGATGCTTCTGGGTGGCGGCTTCCGGCACCAGCAGGAAAATCAGCAGGCCCACCGGCTGCTCGTCGGGCGCATCGAAGCCGATGGGCCGCGCCAGCTGGAACACGGCGGCCATGGGCGCCTTCAGGCCCTTGATGCGTCCGTGTGGAATGGCCACGCCATGGCCGAGCCCGGTCGAGCCCAGCCGCTCACGCGCAAACAGACTTTCGGTGATGAGCGCGCGCGGCAGGGCGTGGAGGTTTTCGAACAGCAGGCCGGCTTCTTCGAAAGCGCGCTTCTTGCTGGTGGCATCGACGCCCACGAGAACTTGGGCGGCAGGCAGGATGGACGCGAGACGGTTCATAACGATAATCAAATAGGATTATGCACCTGCGTCGCCCACGTGCCATGCCGGTGTGGCGCAACAGCACCACCGCCAACCCAGATTTGTGCAATTCCTCACGGACGGCCCGCAAAAAAGGCCGCTCGGCGATCCCGGGCGGCCTGTCGCGAGAACGCGCGCAATCACATTACCGGCGCGCGCTTGGAGCCCGCATGGCCGTGCTGCTGCACACGGTCCTTGTGGCGCACCACCTGGCGATCGAGCTTGTCGACCAGCTCATCCACGGCGGCGTACAGATCTTCGTGCGAGCTTTCGGCAAACATGTCGTTGCCCTTGACATGGATATTGCATTCGGCGCGTTGCCGTCCTTCCTTTTCCTTCTGTTTCTCAACGGTGAGCAGTACCTTGACGTCGACCACCTGGTCGAAATGGCGGCTGATTCGATCCAGCTTGCTCGTCACGTAAGTGCGCAGGGCGGGCGTGACCTCGAGGTGATGACCGCTGATCGTCAGATTCATAAATAACCTCCTGGGCTTCGGGTTGAAATAGCCGCACACCAAGCGACATGCGGCCGGGGAACCGTGAATGTCTGAAGTCGGTTTCACTATGCCCCGGTTACCCGGCAAAAGCAACCCTGGCACGCGCCGGCCACGGTAAAGCGCCGGGCTGAGGCAAAATCCGGTCCACCCCTGTATTGACACCCGTCGCCATCCCCCTTGTGAAGCAGGGGCTTTCCCACTTTTGCCGCATCCGCCGCCGAGACACCAGCCCGATGAGTCTTGATACCGTGATCCAGGCCGGGCTCAGGCCCGCACCCCGTCCCAGCAGCGCCCTGGTGCTGATGGGCGGTGGCGCCCGCACCGCCTATCAGGTCGGGGTCCTGTGCGCGCTGTCCGAGATGCTGCGGCTGCAGCCCGGGGCATCGCAGGCTTTTCCGTTCCAGATTCTGGTGGGGACCTCCGCCGGCGCATTGAACACCACGTTTCTCGCGGCCTGTGCCACCGCGGGGCTGCCGGCATTCGACCAGCTGGCGCAATTCTGGGAGCGGCTGCGTTCGCGCGATGTGTACACACTGGAGGTTGGTTCGTGGCTGCCCTGGTCCGGCCAGGCCGGCCGGCTCCTGGCGGCCCTGAGCCTGTCGCGCCGGGCGCTGGCACAGGGCGCCGTGCTCGACAACATGCCGCTGGTGGACACGCTGCACCACGCGATCTCGCTGCCCGCGATCGAAAACGCGCTGCGCCTTCGCACCATCGAGGCCCTGGCCGTCACCGCATCGAGCTACACCAGCGGCGTGCACTGGACGTTTTGCCACACGGCGCACGATGTGGCCTCGAAAGGCTGGATCCGGCCGGGCCGGCGCGCCGAGTTCCAGCCCATCACGATCGAGCACCTGATAGCCTCCAGCGCGATTCCCTTCCTGTTTCCGGCCACGCCGCTGTGGGTGGACGACCACCGCGAATTTTTCGGCGACGGCTCGATGCGCCAGATCTCACCGCTGTCGCCCGCCATGCACCTGGGCGCGCAAAAAGTGCTGGTGGTCGGGGTCGGGCAGCCGCAGCGCTCCAGCCTGGGCGGCGCCTCGGCGCATGAGGGGCCGCATGGTCCGACCCTGGGCAGCATCGCCGGGCATGCGATGGCCAGCGTGTTCCACGACACGCTGCAGGCGGACGTGGAGCAGGCCCAGCGCGTCACCCGGACGATGAAGCAGCTGCCGCGCGAGGTCGCGGCCGGCCTGTCGTACCGCAGCGTGGAGGTGTTGGCGATCCAGCCGAGCCAGTCGCTGGATGCGCTGGCGCTCGCCCATGTGCGGGAACTGCCCGCCGCGGCGCGGCGCGCACTGGGCGGCTTGGGCGCCACCCGTGGCGGCGGCGCCGCGCTGGCCAGCTACCTGCTGTTCGAGCCCGGCTTTGTGCAGGCCCTGATAGCGCTGGGTGAGCAGGACGCCTATGCCCGCAAGGGCGAGTTGCTGACGTTCTTCGCGAGCTCCTGAGGCGTTTGATTTTGAAGAAAAAACGGGTTTTGCCGTTATCAGATATAGCGTATTAGCTATTTGTTTAATAGCGAACGAAGCGCTCGCCCGATGATGGCGCAGGCATAGCGGCTCGCTACCTCGCGCACGAATGTTGCAAAGTCCAGATGCGCCTGGTCGTCCGCGCGGTCCGAAATGGTGCGCACCGCGGCGAACGGCACGCCGTAGTCCAGACAGACTTGGGCCACCGCCGCACCCTCCATCTCGACCGCCAGCGCCTCATGGCCGGCGGACCGCAGCGCGCGGCGCAGCGCCGTGGATTGCGCCGCCGCGGAGACGAACCGGTCGCCGCTGGCGATCAGGCCGCGATGCACGCGGTGCGCCGCCACCCCGTCTTGAGTATCAAAACCGGCTTCAACCCTTGCCAGATGGTTGCATGCCGCTTCAAAAAGCAGAGCGGACAGGGTCTCATCGCAGGCCATCAGCGAGCGCCCATAAAGCGGCAGCTCGTAGCGCGGGAAAATCGGCGAGGCATCCATGTCGTGCTGCACGAAGCTGCTCGCCACCACGACATCGCCGACCTGCACGCCCGGCGCCAGTCCGCCGGCCACGCCGGTGAACACGATGCGCGTCACATGAAACCGCTCGATGAGCGCCGTCGCCGTGGTCGCGGCCGCCACCTTGCCGATGCGCGACAGCGCCAGCACCACGTGCTGGCCGTGTAGCTCGCCGAGCCAGAAGTCGCGCCCCGCGTGGCGGATTTCCTGCGGCTGGCGCAGCAACGCCAGCAAGCCGTGCTGCTCCTCGGCCAGGGCGCTGAGGACAGCGATGCGTGTCATGGAGCGTCCACGATGACGACGCGCCGCGCCGGCGAGTCTTATTTTTTGTCGCGCAGTTCGCGGCGCAGGATCTTGCCCACCGGGGTCTTGGGCAGCTCAGTGCGGAACTCGATGATCCTGGGCTGCTTGTAGCCGGTCAGATTGGCCTTGCAGAAGGCGCGCACCTGGGCCTCGGTCAGGGCGGGATCTTTCTTCACGATGAACAGCTTCACGACCTCGCCCGATTTTTCATCCGGGACGCCCACGCAGGCGCACTCCAGCACCCCCGCCAGCCCGGCCACCACGTCTTCGATCTCGTTCGGGTAGACGTTGAAGCCGCTGACGAGGATCATGTCCTTCTTGCGATCCACGATCTTGAAGAAGCCGCGCTCGTCCACCGTGCCGATATCGCCGGACTTGAAGTAGCCGTCGGGCGTCATGACCTTGGCGGTCTCGTCGGGGCGCTGCCAATAGCCGGCCATCACCTGCGGCCCCTTGATCGCAATCTCGCCGGGCTGGCCCGGCGCCACTTCGTTGCCGTCGTCGTCGAGCAGCTTGAACCAGGTGCTGGGTAGCGGCACGCCGATGGTGCCGGTGTATTCGGTGCTGGTGGTGGGGTTGCAGCTCGCGGAGGGGCTGGTTTCGGACAGGCCGTAGCCTTCGCAAATCGGGCAGCCGGTTTTCTCCAGCCAGAGTTTGGCCACCGCGCCCTGCACCGCCGTGCCGCCGCC
>DATNBD010000236.1:0-2973 GCA_035572155.1 Rhodoferax sp. | reverse complement strand
GAGTGGCAGATCCGCGTGGCGCGTGGCGAGCCACTGCCACTCGCGCAGGATCAGGTGCAGTTGCACGGCCACGCGATCGAGGTGCGGCTGTGTGCGGAGGACGAGAACTACGTGCCGCACGCGGGTCGCATCGTGCATTTCTCGCAGCCCGCCGCGAGCAGCTTCGAGCGTGCGCCGCTGCGCTTCGATCACGCCATCGTGGCCGGTGGCGAAGTCACGCCGTACTACGACGCGATGCTCGGCAAGCTCATTGTCCATGCCGACACGCGCGCCGAGGCGATCGATGCGCTCATCGCCGCGCTGGCGCAGACCGAGGTGCTGGGCCTGCCGACGAATCGGGCCTTTCTCATGGAGTGCCTCGGCGATGCGCGGTATCAAAATGGCGAGGCGCTGATCTCCTTCCTCGCCGAGCATGGCGACGCGCTGCGCACATTGCTCCTTGAAAAGGAGCGAACAACACATGCCCGATATGGGCTTGCGGCCATATTTACTGTGAATCACGGCGGTCTGCCCTGCGCCTTTGCCGCACCCCGGCGGCTCATGCACCGCGATGCGGTCGTCAGCGCCCTGGTGCGCCAGCGCGTCGGCGGTCTGCAAATCGAGGGCGATGCCCCGCGCAGCATCACCGTGCAGCCCGAGCCGGACGGCAGCCTGCGCTGCACCGAAGAGGGCTTGAGCGAGCGCGTGCGCGCCGTGGCCGTGCCGAGGGGGGATGGCGGGCAGCGCTGGCATGCGCAGGCGGGGGGTGTCGATTGGTGGTTCGACGACCTGTCCTTCCTGCCGGTCGCCGGCGCCGGCAACGCGCTCGCGGTCACCGAACTGAAAGCGCCCTTCAACGGCCGGGTGGTACGCATCGCTGCCCAGCCGGGACAACAACTGTCGGCGGGCGAGGCGGCGGTGGTCATCGAATCCATGAAGCTGGAGCACAGCCTCTCGCCGCGCGCCGGGGCGACCGTGGCCGAGGTGCTCATCGAGGTCGGCCAGCAGGTCAGCCCGGGGCACGTGCTGCTGCGCTTTGCGGTGCCCGCCGGGGACGGGGGAGCCGCGAAATGAACACCATCGACATGACCGACGCCGAACTGCGCGAGGCGCGCGCGCAACTGGCCGACATGGTCGAGCGCTTCGCGCGCACCGAGATCGCGCCGCATGTGACCGAGTGGGATGCCGCTGGCGAGTTCCCGCGCGCACTCTACCGCCGCGCGGCCGAGCTGGGCCTGCTCGGCATGGGTTACCCCGAGGAATGGGGCGGTACGCCCGCGCCGCATGCGCTGCGCCTCGTGATGTGGCGCGCGCTGTGCCGCTGCGGCACCTCGGGCGGCGTGCAGGCCAGCCTGCTCTCGCACAACATAGCCCTGCCGCCGGTGGTGGCGCTGGCCAGTGGCGACGTGAAGCGCGAAGTCGTGCCGCCGGTGCTGGCGGGCGAACGGATCGCGGCGCTCGCCATCACCGAGCCGGGCGGTGGCTCGGACGTGGCGCAACTCAAGACCACGGCGCGGCGCGAGGGCGGTGAGTACGTGGTCGATGGCGAGAAGATATTCATCACCTCGGGCATGCGCGCCGACTGGATCACCGTGGCCGTGCGAACCGGTGAGGCGGGAGCGAAAGGCGCTGGCGGCATCAGCCTGCTGCTGGTGCCCGGTGCCAGCAAAGGTCTATCGCGCACGCGCCTGGACAAGATGGGTTGGCTGTGTTCCGACACCGCGCAACTGCGCTTCGACGGTGTGCGCGTGCCGGCGCGCTATCTGCTGGGCGAGGAGGGCGCCGGCTTTCGCGCGATCATGGGCAACTTCAACGGCGAGCGCTTCGGTATTGCCGCCGGCGCCCTGGGCTTTGCCGAGGCCTGTTACGACGAAGCCTTGAGCTGGGCGCGGCAACGCCAGGCGTTCGGCAGCGCGCTCACAGGGCATCAGGTGATTCGCCACAAGCTGGTCGACATGCAGCAGCACATCCGCGCGACCGCCGCGTGGCTGGAGCAACTTGCCGCGCGCGCCGATACCGGCGACATGGGGGCCGACTGGGTGGGCGAAGTCTCGACGCTGAAGAACCAGGCGACGCAGACGCTGCAGTTCTGCGCCGACGCCGGCGTGCAGATCCTCGGCGGCATGGGCTACATGCGGGGCACCGTGTGCGAGCGCATCTACCGCGAGGTCAAGGTGATCACGATCGGCGGTGGCACCGAGGAGATCATGAAAGAGCTGGCGGCGAAGCAATGGGGCATCGTGTGATGCGCCGCGCCGTTTTCCGGTCCTGCCCGCGGGGGCGACGAACGCAGATTCTTGAAAGCCAGGAGAAAACCATGACTCAGGACACCCCGCTCGAACTGATTGAAGAAATGCGCGGCCTCGTGATGTGGCTGACCATCAACCGCGAGGACCGGCGCAACGCGATCAGCCCCGGCGTGCTCTCTAGCCTGTCCGACGCGCTGGCGCGCGCGAACAAAGACCGTGACGTACGCGCCATCGTGATCACGGGCGCAGGCACGCGCGCCTTTTGTGCGGGGGCCGACCTGCAAAGCGGCCAGTCGTTCAAGTTCGACTACTCCGAGCCGCATGTGGGCTTTGCCAACCTGTTCCGGCAGGCGAAGCAGTCCACCGTGCCACTGATCGCGCGCGTGAACGGCGCCTGCATGGCCGGCGGCATGGGCATCATGGGCATGTGCGACATGGCGGTGGCCAGCAGCAAGGCGATCTTCGGCCTGCCCGAGGTCAAGGTCGGCCTGTTCCCGGCGCAGGTGCTGAGCGTGCTGGGCCACCTCGTTCCGCGCCGCGTGCTGGCCGAGATGTGCCTGACGGGCGAGCCGCTCACCGCCGCTCAGGCGCTGGAATACTCGCTGATCAATTACGTGAGCGACGACCTCGACGGCAAGCTGCAATGGCTGCTGGAGCGGCTGCTGGACAAGTCACCCGCCGCGATTCGCCGCGGCCTGTACACCATGAAGAAGATCGAGGCCATGTCGTTCGAGGAGTCGATGGC
>DATNBD010000235.1:0-3161 GCA_035572155.1 Rhodoferax sp. | reverse complement strand
ACCGCGCAGGACCACAGCTTCTGGTACATGTTCGAGCCGCTGCTGATGTCCAAGGCCACCTACGACAAGCTGACGCCCGAGCAGCAGAAGATCGTCATGGACGTAGGCCATTCGCTGCAGAAGTACGCGCTCGACGCCTGCAAGGCCGACGACGAGAAGGTCGCCGAGGTCTACGGCAAGGCCGGCGCCAAGGTCCTGCAGATGAACGAGCAGCAATTCCTCGAGTGGAAGAAGGTCGCGCAGCAAAGTGCCTACAAGGACTTCGCCGCGCAGGTGAAGGATGGCCAGAAGCTGCTCGACATGGCCGAGGCAGTTAAATGAGAACGGCGCGCTAGCACGCACGACCCCATGCGCCGGCCGCACGCCGGCGCATTTTCATTTCGGGAGTGGACATGCATCCAGCCTGGCGGGCCTTCCGTCGCACGGTCAGAGCCATCAGCGTCGTCACCGGCAACCTGAGCGGCGTGCTGATCCTCGTATCCTGCATCGCAATCACCAACGAGGTCGTCTGGCGCTATTTCCTGCACCAGCCGCACACCTGGAACCTCGAGTTCAACGTGTTCCTGCTGGTTGCAGCGACGTTCCTCGCCGCCAACTACACGCAGATGAAACGCAGCCACGTCGGCACCGAGGTGCTGGAGACGCTGATGTCGCCGCGCTGGAATCGCTGGCGCATGCTTGCAGGCGACGCGCTGTCGCTGTTGCTGTGCGGCTTCCTGAGCGTGAAGGTGTGGGAATACACCGCGCAGGCCTGGCGCGAGGGATGGACCACCGATTCGGTCTGGGCCCCGCACCTGTGGATCCCGTTCGCGCTGATCGCGCTCGGCCTGACCCTGATCTCGCTCGAATACATCGTGCAGATCGTCGACGAGGTGGTCTACCCCGAAATAACCGGAGCGCAGCGTGGGCGAGCATGAACTCGGGATCCTCTTCGTTGGCACGACACTCGTGCTGCTGTTTTCGGGCATGCCGGTTGCGTTTGCGCTTGGCACCGTCTCGGTGTCCTTCATGCTCGGCTTCATGCCGCCAGCCAATATCCAGGGGCTGGCCGACACGCTCTACCAGGGCATGGACAACTTCACGCTGCTTGCCATTCCGCTGTTCATCCTGATGGGCGAGGCGGTCGGGCGCACCCGCGCCGCCAGCGATCTCTACGAGTCGGCCTACCGCTGGCTGCACAAGCTGCCCGGCGGTCTCGGCGTGGCCAATGTCATCGGCTGTTCGATCTTCGCCGCGATGTGCGGCTCCAGCACCGCCACCGCGGCGGCAATCGGTGCGATGGGCGTGCCCGAGATGCGCAAGCGCGGCTATTCGCCGGGGCTGGCGGGCGGGCTGGTCGCGGCCGGCGGCACGCTCGGCATCCTGATTCCGCCTTCGCTCACCTTCATCCTTTACGGCATCGTCGTCGAGCAGTCGATCGGCCGGCTGTTCATGGCGGGCATCGTGCCCGGCATCCTCCTGACGCTGCTGTTCGCGCTGTGGGTCATCTACAAGTCGCACCGCGAAGCGGGCGAGACGCGCCGGCACGCCTCGCCCGCCGCCAGCGTGCCGCGCGAGACCTTCACCTGGGGCGAACGCCTGGAGTCGCTGCCGCGCATCCTGCCGTTCGCGGTGATCGTCACGCTGGTGATGATCACACTCTACGGCGGCTTCGCGACGCCGTCGGAGGTTGCCGGGGTCGGCGCCTTCTCGACGATCGTCATGGTGATCCTGATCTACCAGTGCTGGCGCTGGCGCGAACTGCAGGCGATCCTGCTCGGCACCGCGAAAGAGTCGTGCATGCTCATGATGATCATCGCGATGGCGTTTCTCTTCACCTACGTGATGAGCTACCTGCACATCAGCCAGAGCGCCACCGAGTGGATGGTCGGGCTCGGCCTGTCGAAGTGGGCCTATCTGTTCTGGACCGACATCCTTGTCGTCGCTCTCGGCTTCTTCCTTCCGCCGGTGGCGATCATCCTGATGGTGACACCGGTCATCATGCCGGGGCTGCTCGCGCACGGCTTCGATCCGATCTGGTTCGGCGTCAACATGACCATCATCATGGAAATGGGAATGATCCATCCGCCGGTCGGGCTCAACCTGTTCGTGATCCAGGGTATCGCGCCCGACATCACGCTGAAGCAATTGGTCTGGGGCGTGACGCCGTTTATCGTCATCATGATGCTGTTCATCGTTGCAATCTCGCTCGCGCCTCAGATCGCGCTCTGGCTTCCAAACCTGTTCTTCAATCATTGAGCGCCGCCAGGGACCGGTAAGCCAAGCCCTGGCACGAGTCGCGATGAGCGGCGATTGTGTCGATCGCGACCAAGATTGGCTGCAAAGCCGGGACGCTGCGAAGGTGGGACAGCCAACGTGAGCGCGACAGCGGATAGCGCGCGGGGCCGGACACAGCCGCGCCCAGCTTGGGCTACCGGCCCAATCGCATTGCCCATCGCCAGCGAGCCGCTTTACAACCTCGTCGACAACCTGGTGACATCGGGCCACGCTTCACCGCCGGGATATACCGATCCTGGCTACTCGGTCGAAGGGCGCCGCGCCGCTTGAAACGCGGCTAGCTAACCAGCAAGGCGTCGCCGTGGTCGGCGGATTTGGAAAAAATCACCTCCCCTGTGGGGATGTACACGACCCTGATTTCGTGTCCGAATGGTCGGGTCACACTCTTTGCCGCGACCGCAACCGCGGTCTCGCCGTTACTCATCAGCAGGTCGGCGTGCAGTGATGCCGATAGAAGCGGACAGACCATTGGGTACGAACTTTCAATGCGGTAGTTCAATGTTCTCACGATGACCTCACAATTGCGCTTTCCCAAAACGGTGCCATGAAGTCTGCGCAGGAATTGTGATGCCAGTGTGTCAGCGCGGTGAACCGCCTGTGAGATTACGTATCGTGTGCAAGGCTCCCGTGGGCCGCACGGCAGTGCCTGGTCGGGCGATGGCGCCGGGCTGCTTCGCAAACTGGGCCACGCGCTGACGCCGTGAAGAACGTCTCGCTCAGTCGATCGGCCACGGCATGGTCTTGGGCAGCGTCATGGCGGGTGACTCGCCGGGTGATTCGGGCAGCACCGGTTGACTCTGCGGCTCATCCACCGCGCGCCACCAGGGCGTGACGCCGTCGACCTGCGCCGGCTCCACCGGCTCGCCCAGGCGCGGCATGACCAG
>DATNBD010000234.1:0-37684 GCA_035572155.1 Rhodoferax sp. | reverse complement strand
TGGACGACCGGCGCTACACCGAGATCATCATGACCCGCGCCACCGTGAGCGTGGGCGAGGACATCGGCTTCCTGCCCGGCACCGAGGAAGAAAAAATGGGCCCGTGGATGGGCGCGCTCGACGACAACCTCGAGGTGCTGGCCAAGACGGAGACCACCTCGGGCGAATGGGGCCGCGCCGCGACCAACGAGTTGATCCGCTCGCGCATCAAGATCAAGAGTATGAACTTCATGCGCGGGCGCACCTTTTTGAACAAATACGTGATCATCGACGAGGCGCAGAACCTCACCCCCAAGCAGATGAAGACGCTGATCACGCGCGCCGGCCCCGGCACCAAGATCATCTGCATGGGCAACCTGGCGCAGATCGACACGCCGTACCTGACCGAAGGCTCCTCGGGCCTGACGTTTGCCGTGGACAAATTCAAGGACTGGCCGCACGGCGGGCACATCACGCTGGCGCGCGGCGAGCGCTCTCGGTTGGCCGATTTTGCCAGCGAAGTGCTATAGAAAGTCTAGCATACTTCGAAGCACAGGTACCGGCCAAAAGCGATTTTCTCTTAAAAATCGCTGCTACCTGAAGCCAGGCTCTCAAACCGCGTCAGCTCCTTCAGGAACGCGAGCTTGATGATGCCGGTCGGCCCGTTGCGCTGCTTGCTGATGATGACCTCGGCGACGCCCGGCTCCTTCGAGTCCTTGTTGTAGTAGTCGTCGCGGTAGATGAACATCACCACATCGGCGTCCTGCTCGATCGCACCGGACTCGCGCAGGTCGCTCATCATGGGACGCTTGTCGGTGCGCGATTCGACCCCGCGCGAGAGCTGCGAGAGCGCGAGCACCGGGCAGCCGAGTTCCTTCGCGAGCATCTTCAACCCGCGCGAGATTTCGCCGATCGCGGTCGCGCGGTTCTCGTCGCTCATGCTGCTGGAAACACCCATCAGCTGCAGGTAGTCGACCACGATGAGCCCGAGCTTGCCGCCGCACTGGCGCGCGAGGCGCCGCGCGTTCGCGCGCAGCTCGCTCACGGTCAGGCCCGGCGATTCGTCGATGTGCAGCGAAATGTTGCGCAACTTTTCGATCGCCTCGGTCAGGCGCGGCCACTCGGAATCGGTCAGCTTGCCGGTGCGCAGATGCATCTGGTCGATGCGCCCGATCGAGCCGACGATGCGCACCGCGAGCTGGCTCGCGCCCATTTCCATCGAGAACACCGCGACCGGCAGGCCCTCGTGCAACGCCACATGCTCGGCGATGTTCACCGCCAGCGCGGTCTTGCCCATGGACGGGCGCGCCGCCAGCACGATCATGTCGCCCGCCTGAAAGCCCGAGGTCATGCGGTCCAGGTCGTAGAAGCCCGTGGGCACGCCGGTGATGTCGTTCGGGTTGTCGGCCATCTCCTGCACGCGGTCCAGCAGTTGAACCACCAGGGAGTCCATGCCCTGGAAGCCCTGCTTCATGCGCGAGCCTTCTTCGCCGATGTTGAAGATCTTCTGCTCGGCCTCGTCCAGGATCTTGTCGATGGCGCGGCCCTGCGTGTTGAACGCGTTGGTGGCGATTTCGTCGCTGGCGCGCACTAATTTCCGCAGGATCGAGCGCTCGCGCACGATCTCGGCGTAACGGCGGATGTTGGCGGCGCTCGGCACGTACTGCGCCAGCGCATTCAGGTACGCCAGGCCGCCGATTTCCTCGGACTTGCCCAGGCTCTGCAGTTGCTCGTAGACCGTGATCACGTCCGCCGGCCGGGTCGCGTTCACGAGGCCGCTGATCGCTGCGTAGACGAGCCGGTGCTCGTAGCGGTAAAAATCGCTGTCCGTGAGCAGATCGCCAACCCGGTCCCAGGCGCTATTATCCAGCAGCAGGCCGCCCAGCACGCTCGACTCCGCTTCGATGGAGTGCGGGGGAATGCGCAATTGGGCAATCTGCCGATCGGCAGGAGACTCGTCGTCGACGGCGCTGAAAACGGCAGACATCAGGTGGGATTCCAAGTGAAAGGCATGTTACGTCCGCTCATGGCGAACGTCAAAGCAGCTTGCGCACAAGCCTGTGCAAGGCCTTGTGGATAAACAGTGACTATGTCGGCAAAACCACAGACGTCAAAAAAGAAAAGCCACCCTGAGGTGGCCTCCTTGGAGTCTGCCGACGCTCAGGCCGACTCGCCGTACACGGTCACGGTAATGTCCACCACCACATCAGTGTGCAGGGCCACGCTGACCGTGCTGTCGCCCACCACCTTGATGGGGCCGGCCGGCATGCGCACCTGGGCCTTGACGACCTTGTAACCCTGCTTGTTCAGTTCTTCGGCAATGTCGAAATTCGTCACCGAACCGAACAGGCGGCCGTCCACGCCGGCCTTTTGCGTCAGCTTGACGACGGTGCCGCCGAGCTTTTCGCCCTGCGCCTGCGACTCGGCCAATTTGGCGGCCGCCGCCTTTTCGAGCTCGGCGCGCCGGACTTCGAACTCTTTCTTCGCGGCCTCGGTGGCACGCCGCGCGCGGCCGCTGGGGATCAGGAAATTGCGGGCGTAGCCGTCCTTGACCTTGACGATTTCGCCCAGGTTGCCGAGGTTCACCACTTTGTCGAGCAGAATAATTTGCATGATCGTGGCTCCCTTAGATGCGGTGCTGGTCGGTGTACGGCAGCATGGCGAGGAAACGTGCGCGCTTGATGGCCGTGTTGAGCTGACGCTGGAAAATCGCACGCGTACCGGTCAGGCGGGCCGGAATGATCTTGCCGTTTTCGGCGATGAAGTCACGCAGCGTGTCGATGTCCTTGTAGTCGATCTGCTTGACACCGGTCACGGTGAAGCGGCAAAAGCGCTTGCGCTTGAACAGCAGGGACTGGGTGTTGCGCTTGGGGCGCTTGTCTTTGTTGAAACGTTTTGGTCCGGGCATGATGGACTCCTTGGAAAATGTTGCGAATTCGTTAAGCTGGCTGAATATCGAGAATATGAAGCACGATCTGCTTGCCGTTGCGAGGGGTCGCGAGAAAGCCGGTGAACACCCAGACGCTGCCGATGATTTGCTGACAGAGCCGTTCTGCCATCGCACCAAACGCCACCGCCTTGATCGCCACCTTGACTTGTCGCACCTGACCCGCCTCCTCTATGCTGGACTCGTGCTCGATCTGCATGTCCAGGGCGGGCAGTCCGGCAGGCGTGTGGCGCAGGGCATTCACCTGTGCAATGCAGCCCGTCAAGACAACGTGGTTCACTCCTCGCGCGCGGCCAACGCTCAATGCGCTGCGTGCGCCGCGTACTCCGCCTGTTGGGTTTTACGAGCCTCTTCGCGCTCGACGGTTTTCATCATGGAAGACGGGCCGGTCTCGGCCTTGTCCATCTGCACCGTCAAATGGCGCAGCACGGCGTCGTTGAACCTGAAGGCATGCTCGAGCTCGGCCATCACGGGCTGATCGGCTTCGATGTTGATGCACAGGTAGTGCGCCTTGGCGAGCTTGTTGATCATGTAGGTCAGCTGGCGCCGGCCCCAGTCCTCGACACGGTGCACTTTGCCGCCACCTGCGGCGATCATGCCCTTGTAACGCTCCAGCATGGCCGGAACCTGCTCGCTTTGATCCGGATGAATCATCAGGATGATTTCGTAATGACGCATAGACTCTCCTTATGGAAATAAGCCACCCGCTGCGTCGCTAGTGGTGTGGCAAGGCAAAGCTAGGTATTGTAAACGATTTGGTGCTTCTGCCTTTGGCGCGGTATTCGAGCCGGGCAGATACCGGCACCTGCAGGCCCGGCGGCTCGCTACAGGGCAGCCAACTGCTTCCAGGTGGCGATCACGCTGTCCGGATTCAGTGAGATGGAGGTAATTCCCTGATCGACCAGCCAGCGGGCCAGATCGGGATGGTCGCTGGGCCCCTGGCCGCAAATCCCGACGTACTTGCCCTGGGCCTTGCAGGCGGCAATCGCGCGCGCCAGCAGCGCCCGAACGGCCGGGTCGCGCTCGTCGAAATCCGCCGTCAGCAACTCCATGCCGGAGTCGCGATCCAGCCCCAGCGTGAGCTGGGTCAGGTCGTTCGAGCCGATCGAGAAACCGTCGAAATACTGCAGGAACTCCTCCGCCAGAACCGCGTTGCTGGGAACCTCGCACATCATGATGATCTTGAGTGCGGTATCGCCCGCTTCACCCCGCCGCAGCCCCTGCTGGGCCAGCAACGCCGTCACTTTTTCGGCCTGGCCCAGGGTGCGCACGAATGGCACCATCAGCTGCACGTTGGTCAGGCCCATGTCGTTGCGCACGCGCTTGAGCGCCTCGCATTCCATCGCGAACGCCTCGCGGAATTCTTCGCTGATGTAGCGCGTCGCGCCGCGAAAACCGAGCATCGGGTTTTCTTCCTCGGGCTCGTAGCGCGAACCGCCGATCAATTTTCGGTACTCGTTGCTCTTGAAGTCGGACAGGCGAACGATCACGGGCTTGGGCCAGAATGCCGCCGCGATCGTGGCCACACCCTCGGCCACCTTGTCCACATAGAAGGCCCTCGGGGAAGCATGACCGCGGGCCACCGACTCCACTGCCTTTTTCAGATCGGCGTCGACGTTCGGGTAGTCCAGAATCGCCTTGGGGTGCACGCCGATATTGTTGTTGATGATGAATTCAAGACGCGCGAGCCCCACGCCATGGTTCGGCAGCTGGCAGAAGTCGAACGCCAATTGCGGATTCCCCACATTCATCGTGATCTTGGTCTGGATCTCGGGCATGGCGCCGCGCTGCACCTCTGTCACCTCGGTTTCCAGCAGGCCGTCGTAAATAAATCCGGTATCACCTTCCGCGCAGCTCACGGTCACCAGAGTGCCGTCGGTGAGCAGATCGGTGGCATCGCCGCAACCCACCACGGCCGGAATGCCCAGCTCGCGCGCAATGATGGCCGCGTGGCAGGTGCGCCCGCCGCGATTCGTCACGATGGCACTGGCACGCTTCATCACGGGCTCCCAGTTCGGATCGGTCATGTCTGTCACCAGGATGTCACCGGCCTGCACCTGGTCCATCTCGGCGATGCCGTGCACCAGCCGGACCCGACCCGTGCCGATTTTCTGGCCGATGGCGCGCCCCTCGACCAGAACGGTGCGACCCTGCCCTTGCTGGCCCTTGAGCTTGTAGCGCAGCTCGGCCTTGTCGGCCTGCTGGCTTTTCACGGTCTCGGGGCGCGCCTGCAGAATATAGAGTCGCCCGTCCACACCATCCTTGCCCCACTCGATGTCCATGGGCCGGCCGTAATGCTGCTCGATCACCAGCGCGTATTGGGCCAACTGCTGCACCTCGGCATCCGTCAACGAATAACGATTGCGCTGCTCGGCGGGGACATCGACGGTCTTGATCAGCTTGCCGCTGCTGCGCTTGTCCTCGTCGCTGGCAAACACCATCTGGATCAGTTTGGAGCCCAGACTGCGACGGATCACGGCTTGCTTGCCGGCCTGCAGCATGGGTTTGTGCACATAAAACTCGTCCGGGTTCACGGCGCCCTGCACCACGGTTTCGCCCAGGCCATAGCTTGAAGTGATGAACACCACGTCCTCAAAACCGGATTCGGTGTCGAGAGTGAACATTACACCGGCCGCCCCCAGATCGGAGCGCACCATGCGCTGCACGCCGGCGGAAAGCGCCACGTCGGCATGGGCAAACCCCTTGTGCACACGGTAGCTGATGGCGCGGTCGTTATAGAGCGAGGCGAACACCTCGCGCATCTTGTGCAGCACGTCGTCGATACCCACCACGTTGAGGAAGGTCTCCTGCTGTCCGGCAAAGGAGGCGTCGGGCAGGTCTTCCGCAGTGGCCGACGAGCGCACCGCAAACGAAGCAGACGGATTGCCGGCGCTCAAGGCTGCGAACGCATCGCGGATGGCTTTTTCAAGGCCGGCCGGAAACGGCTGGGCTTCGATCATGGCGCGAATCCCGGCGCCGGCGGCGGCCAGCGCGCGAACGTCTTCCGTGTCCAGCGTGGCCAGTTGCGCGCTGATGCGTTCGGCCAGCCCGTCAAACTGAAGAAACTCGCGGAACGCATGCGCCGTGGTGGCAAACCCGGTGGGGACGCGCACGCCGGTGGGCAGTTGCGAGATCATCTCGCCGAGACTGGCGTTTTTGCCGCCAACCGCCTCGACATCGGTCATTCTCAGGTTTTCAAACGGTACGACCAGGGCGGTCTTATCGAAAAGCGCAGACATGGGAAAGCTCCAGAAGTTAAAACCGGGTCCGCGTGGCGTGTTGCGCGCAGGAGCGCCCCCGCGACGCTCATGCGAACAGCGCGACTTTGCTTTTCTTGGAGTGGGTCGGTGCGGTGCATGGGAGAATTCAAATAATTGGCGCAATTGTAGGCGCCCCTGTGCCAAATCGGGCCCTCGCCATCACCCACCACTGAAAGCTGAAAATCCGTGTCGACCATGCCCACCCGCACCGTTTTTTTCATCTCCGACGGCACCGGCATCACGGCCGAGACCTTCGGCAACGCCATCCTGGCGCAGTTCGAGATCAAGCCGCGCCATGTGCGCCTGCCTTTTACCGACACGGTGGACAAGGCGCACCAGGCGGTGCGCCAGATCAACCACACAACGGAAGTCGAGGGCCAAAAGCCCATCGTGTTCACAACCCTGGTGAGCATGGAGGTGCTCAGTGTGATCCAGCAGGGTTGCCAGGGCATGCTGCTGGACATGTTTGGTACTTTCGTGCGTCCGCTGGAGATCGAACTGGGCCTCAAATCCAACCACCGCATTGGCCGCTTCAGCGACGTCAGCCAGAGCAAGGCCTACCACGACCGCATTGAAGCCATCAATTTCAGCCTGGCGCACGACGACGGGCAGTCGAACCGCGACCTGGAAAAGTCCGATGTGATCCTGGTCGGCGTGAGCCGCAGCGGCAAGACACCGACCTCGCTGTACCTGTCCATGCAATACGGGCTCAAGGCGTCCAACTATCCCTTGATCCCGGAGGACTTCGAGCGCCGCCAGCTGCCGCCTGCGCTGGTACCGCATCGCAAGAAGATTTTCGGCCTCTCCATCCAGCCGGAGCGCCTCTGCGAAATCCGCAACGAACGCCGCCCGAATTCGCGCTACGCCTCGATCGAGAACTGCCGCATGGAGGTCAGCGAAGCCGAGGCCATGATGCGGCGCGCCGGCATCCGCTGGCTGTCCACGACGACCAAGTCAATCGAAGAAATTGCCACGACCATCCTGCAGGAAATTCAGCCGGACCGGCTGCAATACTGAATTAGAAGGCGGGAATGCAAATGCGTCTTGAAGGCAGACGCAAGCAGCGGCCCACAGAGTCCATGCAGGTTGTACAAGTGCCGGCTACGCCGCACAATCCCGATGTCACCCCCTCTTAATCTTCACCGGAGAGCGCCATGAAAGGCGATGCCAAGGTCATCGAATATCTGCAGTCGCAGCTGAAAAACGAACTCACCGCCATCAACCAGTACTTTCTGCACTACCGCATGCTCAAGCATTGGGGATTTAGCGAATTGGCGAAGAAGGAGCATGAAGAGTCGATGGGCGAGATGAAGCACGCCGACCGCCTGATGGATCGGATTCT
The DNA here is from genome assembly GCA_035572155.1 of Rhodoferax sp. Lineage (GTDB taxonomy): Bacteria > Pseudomonadota > Gammaproteobacteria > Burkholderiales > Burkholderiaceae_C > Rhodoferax_A. The sequence goes on along the minus strand of DATNBD010000234.1, from coordinate 30,156 downwards.
CGTACTCGACGGCCTGCCCAATCTGCAGGACCTGGCCAAGCTGCTGGTGGGCGAGGACGTGCCCGAGATTCTCGCCTGTGACCTGCAATCCGAACAGGGCGCGCAGGCCACCGTCAAGGCGGGCATGGCGCATTGCGAGAAAGTGCATGACTACGTCTCGCGCGACCTGCTGCAGGACATCCTGAACGACACCGAAGAGCACATCGATTTCCTGGAAACGCAGATCGAGCTGCTCGGCAAGGTGGGATTGCAGAATTACCTGCAGTCGCAAATGGGCGAGCCCGACTGACACCCCGCCCGGTCTGCGCAATGGCGACATCGCACGCCCGCGCACGGCTCGCACAGGCACTCCGATCCGCCGCCGGTTGAACCGGCGCGCGCGCCGAACGCTGTCGCCTTCTTTGGTGGAGCAGCCGCCGCACCGCTGCGATTTCGGCGAGCGGCCTCTCGAATAACGCCCCTTGGCTTGACCGGGTGATGGTAAGATTGAATAATAATGATTCTCATAATCATCAATTAATCCGCCCAAGCACCCATGACCTGTCACGAAGCTGTCTCCGAGTCCACCGCCCCGTTGGCGAACGCCCTGCCACACGGGTGCGCCGCGCCTGTCTCCGATTCGCTGTCGGTGGCGGACCTGAAACCTCGTCATGCTGCCACCATCACCGCGCTGACCGAGGAGGATGGCACGGGCAGATCGACCAGCATGGCGCAGCGGCTGGCCGAGCTGGGTTTCATCGTCGGTGAAACCGTCAGCGTGCTGCGCCGCGGGCCGGGCGGACGCGAACCCATCGCGGTGCAGGTTGGCGACACGGTGTTTGCGCTGCGCCGGCTTGAGGCCGGCTGCATCCGCGTGCGAGCCGCCGCATGAGCCGGATCAGCGCACAAACGGCGATCCCGGCCGGCGGCACGGAGCTGAGCCGATGAACGCCGCCGCGCAAACAACGCCGCGCGCTGCCCTGCGCATTGCGCTGGTTGGCAACCCGAACTGCGGCAAGACCGCGCTGTTCAATCTGCTGACCGGTGCGCGCCAGAAAGTCGCCAACTACGCGGGCGTGACGATCGAGCGCAAAGAGGGGTTTACACGCCTGCCAGACGGCCGCGCGGTCTCGATCATGGACCTGCCCGGCTCCTACAGCCTGAACCCCAGCAGCTCCGACGAGGCGATCACGCACGACATGGTCATGGGCCGGCGCGCGGGCGAGGCACGGCCCGACGGCATCATCGCGGTCGTGGACGCCACCAACCTGCGCATGAACCTGCGCCTGGTGCTGCAGTTGCGGGCGCTCGGGCGCCCCATGGTACTGGCACTGAACATGATGGACGTGGCCCGCGCGCAGGGCCTGCAGATCGATGTCGCACGACTCTCGGCCGAGTTGGGCATCCCGGTGGTGGAGACCGTGGCGGTCAAGGCGAACTGGGTCAGCAGTTGGCTGGGCCGCGCCACGGAGAATGGCCGCGAAGCCCTCCTGCAAGCTGCCCAGGCCGCGTTCCTGGGCGATTCTTTGCATGATTTTGAGACTCAAGCCCATATCCATACTAAAGAGTTTGCTTCCAACACTGTAGCGAACCAGCCTTTGACACCGGCGGCGCTGCAATCCCAGGTCAGGTCGATTCTGGCGGCCGCGGCGCCCAACGCCGGCCAGCTCCAGCGCTTCAACCACGGCATCGATGCGGTCGTGATGCACCCGGTGCTGGGCCTGGCGCTGCTGGGCGTCGTGCTGTTCCTGATCTTCCAGGCGGTGTTTTCCTGGGCCAACCTGCCGATGGACCTGATCCAGAAGGAAGTCACCGCCGTGGGTGTGCTGATTCAGCAGCACACGCCGCCCGGCATGCTGCAGAGCCTGCTGGTGGACGGCGTTGTGGCGGGCGTGGGCAGCGTGCTGGTATTTTTGCCGCAGATCCTGATCCTGTTCTTCTTCATCCTGCTGCTGGAAGACTCGGGCTATCTGCCACGCGCGGCCTTCCTGCTCGACAACCTGATGGGCAAGGTCGGCCTGTCGGGCCGCGCCTTCATTCCGCTGCTGTCGAGCTTCGCCTGCGCCATTCCGGGCATCATGGCCACGCGCACCATCCCGAACTGGCGCGACCGGCTCTCCACCATCATGATTGCGCCCTTGATGACCTGCTCGGCGCGCCTGCCCCTATACGCGCTGCTGATCAGCGCCTTTGTGCCAAAACGCGAGGTCGGCGGGTTCAATCTGCAGGGCATCACCCTGTTCGTGCTCTACGCCGCCGGCATTGTGTCGGCCATGGGTGTCGCCTGGGTCTTCAAGCGCATCTGGCTCAAGAGCAATTACCAGCCGCTGATGCTCGAGCTGCCGCCGTACCGCTTGCCGAATCTGCGCAACCTGGTGCTGGGCCTGTGGCAGCGCATGCAAATCTTCCTGCAGCGCGTGGGCACAATCATCTTCTCGCTCATGGTGGTGTTGTGGTTCCTGTCAACCTTCCCCAGCCCGCCGGTCGGCGCGACGGGCCCGGCCATCCAGTACAGCTTTGCCGGCATGATCGGCCGTGCCCTCGAAGTGGTGTTTGCCCCGATCGGCTTCAACTGGCAGATTTCCATCGCGCTGGTGCCGGGCATGGCGGCCCGTGAAGTGGCGGTGGGCGCACTCGGCACAGTCTATGCGCTCTCCAGCACGGGCGAAGATGCGGCGAAAGCGCTGGTGCCGCTGATCGCGCAGAGTTGGTCGCTCGCCACCGCCTACGCGCTGCTGGCCTGGTATGTGTTTGCGCCGCAATGCATCTCGACGCTGGCCGTGGTCAGGCGCGAAACCAATTCGTGGCGCTACCCGCTGCTGATGGCGGGCTACCTGTTTTCGCTGGCCTATGCCGCTTCGTTTGCCACGTACCGGGTCGCGCTGGCGCTGACAGCATGATGGCCGACACGTTGCAGGCGCTGCTGGTGTACGCCGTGGTGGCATGTTGCACCGTCTATGCCGCGTGGACCCTGGCGCCGGCCAGCTTCAAACGCTTTGTCGCCACCGCCTTGATGGCTCGGTCACGCTACTTGCGCTCGTCCCGCCGGTGGCAGGCATGGGCGCAGCAAAAGGGTGGCTGCGGCTCCGGTTGCAGCGGCTGCGGCAGCACGGCGACGCCTCCAGCTGGCAAGACAAAGCCGGCCAGGATCAGATTCGTCAAGCGGCCCTGACAACGCCCGAGCGCCACATGGCGACCACGACCCGCGAAATTCGCAACATCTTTACATTTACTATGTTGCAAATGAGATGGATTCGTATTTATAATCAGATACCGTCGATCTTCAACCGCTCACCACCTGCTGCCATTGCCATGATTGTTTGTGTATGCCGCCGGATCTCTGACCGCGAAATCGCCCGTTATGCGCGCGCAGGAATGGGGTTTGACGAAATCCAGCTGGAACTCGGCGTGGCCACCCAGTGCGGCCGATGCGAGGGCTGTGCCCGCGATCTGGTCGCGCAATGCAATGCCTCGCACCCGGTGGCGGCATTGAGCCCCGGCGACGGTGGAGTCGGGGTCGCAGTGGCCACGGCAGCCCCCGCAGGCATCTGAGACAGCGCATAGAATTTCCTGCAACATTTGGCGCCAACCTGACTCCGATCATGGGCTCGGTCTGGCGGGCTTTGCCCCCAGTCGCGATACCGTCGCGGCAGTCTGCACGATGAAGGCGCGAGCCCGCTCCACCCACCCACCATGGCCCTGTCTGTCGCACATCCGTCTCTGAGCCGCAACACCATCGTTGCCTCGGGCGTGGTGCTGTTTCACGCAGCAGTGCTCTGGGCACTGCTGCAGGTGAACCTGCGACCCCGGCCCGCGGAAATCGTGGTGCCCGTAGAAATGTTGTCCGAGATGCTGAAACCGCCAGCGCCCAAGGTGGAGCAGCCGACCCCGACGACGACGCCTGTACCACCCCCGATCCAGCCGGATCCGGTCGTGAGGCCGCTGGGGCGGCCCCATCCGGAGCCGCGCCCGGCGCCACACCCGGCACCGCGTCCGACACCCAAGCCTGTTGAGGTCGCCACCCCCGAACCCGCACCAGCGGCCGCCCCGCCTGCGGTCGCACCACAACCCGCCGCGCCACCTGTGGCTGCACCGGCACCCGAAGCGCCGCCCGCGCCCGCTGCCCGAGCGGCGCCAGCCAAGATCGAGCTTCCCTCAAGCAACGCCGATTACCTGCAGAACCCCAAGCCACCCTATCCCCCCATCAGCAAACGCCTGGGAGAGCAGGGAACGGTCATCGTCAAGGTGTTGATCGGAGCTGACGGACTGCCGCAAAAGGCCGACCTGAAGCAGTCCAGCGGCTTCGACCGCCTCGATCGCGTTGCGCTCGAAACCGTGATGAAGTGGCGTTACGTTCCTGGAAAGCGGGGCGGCGTTGCCGAAGCCATGTGGGTCAACGTGCCAATCAATTTTGTTCTCCAATAGATTCTCGGAGTATTTATGGAATCCCAATTCGGCCTCGTGCACCTCTGGACCCAGGGCGACATCGTCATCAGGGGCACCGCGGTGCTCCTCCTCCTCATGTCGCTGGCCTCATGGATCGTCATCATCATCAAAGCCCTGGACGTCATCAAGTACAAGCGGCTCGCCGTCAGGGCGGCTGATTTCTGGCACAGCGAAGACTTTGCGGCGGGATTGGCCAAACTGGGTGCCGCTCCCGACAACCCCTTTCGCCAATTGGCCCTGGAGGGCCGGGAGGCCACCGCGCACCATCGCAATACGAAGGCGCACCTGCATGACACGCTGGATGTGAGTGACTGGGTGTCACGCTGCCTGCGCAACACCATCGACGAATTTTCGGCCAAGCTGCAATCGGGGCTGGCGATTCTGGCTTCGGTCGGCTCCACCGCGCCGTTCGTGGGGCTGTTCGGTACCGTCTGGGGCATTTACCATGCACTGCTGAGCATCGGCGCGAGCGGCCAAGCCAGCATCGATCAGGTCGCGGGGCCGGTGGGCGAATCGCTGGTCATGACCGCGCTGGGACTGGCCGTCGCGATTCCGGCGGTACTGGGCTACAACGCCCTGGTACGCGGCAACAAATTCATTCTGATCAAGCTGGGCAGCTTCACGCACGACCTGCACGCCTACTTCGTGACGGGCGCGCGGGTTCCCGCCGGCAGCGACAGCAATATTGTCACGATGAAAAAGGCCTGAGGTCTGTCTCCACGTGTTGCCATTCAGAAGGAATTGACCCATGGCTTTTGGAACCCAGGACGATACCGACGAGGTGATGAACGAAATCAACGTGACCCCCATGGTCGACGTGATGCTGGTGCTGCTGATCATCTTCATCATCACCGTGCCGGTGCTGAAAAATTCGGTGAACATCGATTTGCCGCGCGCGAGCAGCCAGCCATTGGAAGCCAAGCCCGAAACCATCCAGCTCAGTGTGGACGCGCAAGGCAACTATTTCTGGAACGCCACCCGAACCAGCGACAAGGACCTGGCGGTGCTGTTGAAGACCACGGCCCTGAAGAACCCGCAACCGGAGTTGCATATCCTGGGTGACAAATCGGTGCGCTACGAACGCGTCGCGCAGGCACTGGCCGCAGCGCAACAGGCCGGCATCAAGAAGATCGGATTCGTTACCGAACCAGCAAACAAGCCCTGAGCCTGGCCGCTTTGTCGCTACAGCCCGAGGCTCAACTCCGCTGCTTCGGACATCATGGATCGGGACCACGGCGGGTCGAAAACCACCTCGACGCCGACCTCCTCCACACGCGGCAGCCGCATCAGCTTCTGACGAACTTCCTGGGCGATGCTCTCGCCCATGCCGCAACCAGGCGCCGTCAGGGTCATCTTGATCGACACGCGCAACTGCCCATCCTGCAGCGGCAGCACGTCGCACACATAGACCAGCCCCAACTCGACAATATCCACCGGGATCTCGGGGTCGTAGCAGGTCTTGAGCGTTTCCCAGACCAGCGCGCGCACGTCGTCGGTGCTGGCGTCTGCCGCAAGCGAGGGCGCCACCGGCGGCGTCTTGCCAATGGCATCGGCATCTTCGCCCTGCAGGCGCACGAGCCGGCCCTCGACGTACAGCGTAAACGAGGAACCGAGCGCCTGCGTGATCTCGGCCATGGTGCCCTGCATCAACTCGAAGCGGGTGCCATCGGGAACCAGTTCGACCCAGACCGGACGCCGAACCAAAACCGTTTCGCGGTTGCGTCTCATGACTGCACCTTTGCGCGCGCCTCGCCGTCCAGTTCGGGCCGCTCCGCGTCGGCATCGCTTTGGGCGGAATCCCCGAGTGCGTGCGCCAGCGCGTGCCAGCCGAGCAACGCACACTTGATGCGGCTCGGATAGCGCCGCACCGCAGCCAGGCTGATCAGCTTGCCAAGGTAGGCGTCATCGGGCTCCTGTTGCCCTGTCATCACTGCGCGAAAGCGCTGCTGAAGCTGCTGTGCGGCCGGTACGCTGGCGCCCTTCACGGCCTCGGTCATCATCGAGGCTGACGCAATACAAATGGCACAGCCCAGTCCGTGGAACCGGATGTCGCGGATCTGGTCCTGTTCGACCTGCAACTGCACACTGATGTCGTCGCCGCACTGCGGGTTCCGGCCACGCGCCTGATGCGTCCAGGTGGCGAGTTTGCCGAAATTGCGCGGTGAGCGCTTGTGCTCGACCACCACCTCCTGGTAAAGATCGGTGTCGGCACTCATCGAAACACCTTCAGCGCACGCGACACCGCTGCGAGCAGACGCTCCACTTCGTCATGGGTGTTGTAGACCGCGAACGAGGCGCGTGTGGTCGGCCCCACACCGAGGTGGTCGAGCAATGGTTGTGCACAGTGATGGCCGGTGCGCACCGCGATGCCGGCTTCGTCCAGCAAGGTGCCGATGTCGTGCGGATGCACATCACTGGCCACAAACGAAACAATGGCCGACAGCCCGGCGTCGGGCGAGAGCACCCGGATGCCGTCGATGCGCTGCAGGCCTTCTGCGGCATGTTCGCGCAGCGCGCCCAGATGTTGCTCCAACCGGTCATGGCCGACGACCGTGATGAACGCCGCTGCCGCGGCCATGCCGACGGTGCCGGCGACATGAGGCGTTCCGCCTTCGAGCCGTGCGGGTAAACCGGTAAACCCGGCAGCGTCAAACGTGACCCAGTCCACCATGTCCCCGCCAAAGCGCAGCGGCACCAGCCGCTCCAGCGCGGCGCGGCGCCCGACCAGCGCGCCCATGCCCATGGGGCCGTACATTTTGTGTGCCGAAAACGCCATGAAGTCGCACGCCAGGGTGCTCAACTGGAGCGCGCTGTGGCCCACGGCTTGCGCCGCATCGAGCACGGTCAACGCACCGGCGTCGGCGGCCAGCGCCAGCAGAGTCTCATAGGGGGGACGGTAACCGGTAGCGTTGGAGCATGCGGTAAGCGCGAACACGCGGGTGCGCGGCGACAGCAGGCGCTTCAAGTCATCGACATGAACGCACCCTTGGGCATCGGGCATCAGGATGCGCAAGGTGGCGCCACTGCGGTGTGCCGCCTGCTGCCACGGCACCAGGTTGGCGTGGTGCTCGAGGCCGCTCACAATGATCTCATCGCCGGGGCGTATCACCGCCGGCGCTTCGCCACTCACCGACAGCCCCTGCGCCACCATATTCAGCGCCTCCGTGGTGCCGGACGTGAAGATCAACTCGTGCGACGCATCCGCACCGACGAAGCGCTTGACGTCGACCCGGGCACGCTCATAGGCGTCGGTGGCGCGCTGGCTGAGCGTGTGAACACCGCGGTGGATGTTGGCACGATCATGTTGCTCGAAACCATTCATCGCCGCCAGCACCGACTGCGGCATCTGCGTGGTCGCCGCATTGTCGAGATAGGCCAGCGGTGCGTCATGAACACGCTGCGCCAGCACCGGGAACTGCGCGCTGACGCGCTCCAGCTCACCCTGCAGGGTAGATGACTCACTCATGCGACAACTCCTTGCCTGCGGCCAGGTAGCGCGCCACCGCGTTGCCCAGCAGCGCATCGACGCCCAGTGTCTGCAACACATCGGGATCGCCCAGACTGCGTTCGAGCAGCGCCGTCAGCAGGCCTTTAATGATCAAGGCGCGCGCACTGCTCTCATTCAGGCCGCGCTGGCGCGCGTAGAACAGCGCATCCTCGGGCAGCGCACCCCAGGTCGCACCGTGCACCGCCTGCACCTTGTCGTGGTTGATTTCGAGATGAGGACGCAGCACCAGCCGGGGCTGGCCGTCCGTGGGGATTCCGCTGAGCCGCTGCCGTACGGACGCCTCGTCCGCGCCGGCCGCAATGCGGCTGTAGGCATTCACGACGGCGCGCGCCTTGCCGCTGGCCAGCACGAGGGCCTCGACGTCGCTGGTCGTGTCTGCGCCGCGATGCAGCACCTCGACTTGCTGCTCCAGCGCCGTACCCGCCGCGAACAGTGCGGCACCGGTGCGCGCCGAGCCTTGCGCGGCATGCAGATCCAGTTCGGTGCGCTGCAGGTGATAGCTGCTGCCGCAGGCGATCAGCGCCTGGTCGTAGCGGGCGCCACGGCCCAGGCGGGCATGCACGCGGTGCACGATACGGTCACCCGGTGCTGGCGTGGCCACGCGCAGATGCTGCAGGCTGGCGCCCGCGCCCAGCGTGACGTGAACGTCAAGGTTCTGCACGACGGCATCCATGGACGCCCCTCGCTCATGCGTCTCGAGCAGCACGCAGTGCATGCCGGGCAGCACGTCGATCACCAGCGTGGGCGCTTCCAGGGCCGTTTGCGCCTGACGTCGCAGCGCCAATGAAACGGTCTCGCCTGCTTCACCCTCCGCACTCGCCTTGCCACCGCCAATGCGCAAGCGCAGCCCGCGGCGGCACAGGGCCTGGTGGGCCCATGCGAAGCGATCGGCATCGCTGTCGCCCGGCGCTGCAATCCCCGCAAACAGTTGGCTGCGCTGCGTGGCATCCGCCGCGTCCAGCCACTGAGCCTCGACAAGACCCTGACGCGCGGTACCGAGCGACTCCAGCGTCCAGCCGGCGTCGGCAGGCTCGTGCACCACGGGATCAGCCGCGGACATCTCGCTGCCATCGCCCAGCCACACCTCCATGCCGGGCGGCGGCAAATGGCGAAAATATTCGGACCGGCCCGGAATCCAGCCGATGGAAGCCAGTCGCTCCCTGGCGGTCAAAACCTCAGCGCGCGCGTGATTCATGTGTTCATGCCTCCGCCAGCGCCGGCGCCCGCACAAAGCCGGTGCGCGCGATGTCACGCGCCAGCGCCAGCCCACCGTCCTCGACGATCGCGCCCTGATCGAGCCGATGCACCGAATCGGGCTCCAGCGATTCGATCAACTGCAGATAGTGAGAGACCACGACAAAGGCCGTGCCCTGCGCGCGCAGCGACTGCACCAGCCGGACGACGGCGCGCACGCCATCGACGTCCATACCCGAATCGATCTCGTCGAGCAGCGCCAACCGGGGCTTGAGCAGCGCCAGTTGCAGCAGTTCATTGCGCTTGCGTTCGCCGCCCGAGAAGCCATCATTGACGGGCCGGTTCAGCATCGCATCGGGCAGGCCGAGCTCCGCAGCCGCGGTGCGGGCACTTGCCAGAAAATCGAAGGCATCGAGTGGTGACTCGCTGCGCGATTCGCGCACCGCATTCAGTGCGCTGCGGATGAACAGTCCGTTCTTCACCCCCGGAATATCAGGCGGCGCCTGAAACGACACGAACAGCCCGGCGCGCGCGCGCGCCTCGGGGCTCAGCGGCAGCAGGTCCTGCCCGCCAAAACGCGCCTCGCCCGACACCACCTTGTAGCGCGGATGGCCCGCCAGCGTCAGGCCCAGCGTGCTCTTGCCGCTGCCGTTGGCACCCATCAGCACCACCAGCGCGCCAGCCGGCACGGCCAGCGACACCGACTTGAGGACGTTTTGCTCGCCCACATCGACGCGCAGATCACGCACCTCCAGCAGTGGTTCCGATGGTTTCATGGTTTTCCTTGGTTCATTCATCATCCGACAGCACCTTCGAGCGACACGGCCAGCAGGGCCTTGGCCTCAAGTGCAAATTCCATCGGCAACTCTTCGAGCACGGCCTGGCAAAAGCCGCCCACAATCAGCGAGGTCGCCTCCTGCGGATCGATGCCGCGCTGCTGGCAATAAAACAGCCGCTCCTCGGAGATGCGCGTGGTGGTCGCCTCGTGCTCGACCACCGCGTCGTCGCGCGCGGCCTCGATGTAGGGGAAGGTATGCGCGCCGCAGTGCGGGCCGATCAGGAGCGAATCGCACTGGGTGTGGTTGCGTGCGCCGGCAGCGGTCGGCGCCACGCGCACCAGCCCGCGGTAGCTGTTGTGCGCATGGCCGGCGCTGATGCCCTTGGACACGATGCGGCTGCGCGTGTTGCGCCCCATGTGGATCATCTTGGTACCGGTGTCGGCCTGCTGGTAATGGTTGGACACCGCGATCGAATAGAACTCGCCGCTGGAGTCATCGCCGCGCAGGATCACGCTAGGGTACTTCCAGGTGATGGCCGAGCCGGTTTCGATCTGCGTCCACGCGATATGCGAGCGTTTGCCGGCGCACAGGCCGCGCTTGGTCACAAAGTTGTAGATGCCGCCGCGTCCATTCTCGTCGCCGGGATACCAGTTTTGCACCGTTGAATATTTGATATGGGCGTCGTCGTGCGCAACCAGTTCCACCACCGCCGCGTGCAGCTGGTTTTCATCGCGCTGGGGTGCCGTGCAGCCTTCCAGATAGCTGACGTGACTGCCGGCCTCGGCAATGATCAGCGTGCGCTCGAACTGCCCCGTGTTGGGTGCGTTGATGCGGAAGTACGATGACAGCTCCATCGGGCAGCGCACGCCCTTGGGGATATACACGAACGAGCCATCGGAGAACACGGCGGAATTCAGCGCGGCATAGAAGTTGTCGCCGAGCGGCACGACGGATCCAAGGTAGCGTTCGATCAGTTCGGGGTGGTGCTCCACCGCGTGCGAGAACGAGCAGAAGATCACGCCGACCTCGGCCAGTTGCTCCCGAAACGTGGTGCCCACCGACACGGAGTCAAACACCGCGTCCACCGCCACGCCGGCCAGGCGGGCGCGCTCGTGCAACGGCACGTTGAGCTTCTCGTAGGTTTCCAGCAGCTTGGGATCGACATCAGCCAGGCTCTTGGGACCTTCCTTGAGCGACTTCGGGGCCGAATAGTAGCTCAGCGCCTGAAAATCGACCGGCGCGACACGCAGCTTGCCCCACTCGGGCAGCGGCATGGTGCGCCAGTGCGCGAAAGCCTCCAGACGCCGCTTCAGAAGAAACTCGGGCTCGCGCTTGCGCTGCGAAATGGCGCGGACAATGTCTTCGTTCAACCCCGGCGGCAACGAGTCCGACTCGACATCGGTGAAAAAACCATGTCGGTACTGGCCATCCAGTGCCTGCACCAGCGGCGCGGCTTGCTCAGCGAGAGCCATGCATTACCTCCATACCATCGCATCCTTTGCGGCAAAAACTCGAACCGCTCAGTATGACAGCACTCCAGAACCCGACACGGCGCGAAGGGCGTGCAGCACTTTAGATGTATATTTTATGCATCTTAAAATCAACCACAGGATCTGAAAGTATTGCCATCGGGTCGATCAGGGGCTTGTCCGCTCGCGGTCACAGTACGCGCAGCGATCTTTTTGCAGACGGTGCCAAAATACGCAGTTCCGGGCGAATCGATCACCGGTCAGCCGAAACCAAACAAAACGAACAATCACGCCGAGTGAGGGTCATTTGCACATTTGCAGACTGTTCAGCCATACGCTTGCGGTGGCGCGAATGGTCTGCCGAATGAGCTCCAGGAATGACAACCATGCCCATGGAACAAGGTCCGGATAAAAAAACACCACCCGCACCCGTTAAAACCAGGCCCACGGAAACATCGCTTCGCAGCAGCGTGCAGCAAAAGAATCGCAAACTCGGTCTGATGTTGGGGAGTTGGGCCGTATCGGCTTTTGCCATCGCCATCGTGGTGGCGATCGTGGTTCACTATGTCGAAATACACCATGTCCTGGCAGCGCACTGAAAGCGGCACGCCGCAGGCGCTCGCATTCCGCATCACGCGGCGCCGCATCCCGGGGCTTGTCGCCGCGGCATGCCTGACTCCGCTGAGCCTGCTGCTGGCCAGCTGCAGCAAGGCGGCGCCATGGCATTCCCTGGATGTCTCGGGCAGCGCGCCGCCGCTCCAGTTCAGCATGACGCGGGCGTCCGACGGCAAGCTGGTGACCAACGCGGACTATCACGGACAGGTGGTGATGCTGTATTTTGGCTATACCTTTTGTCCCGACGTGTGCCCCACCACGCTCACCAACCTCAGCCAGATTCTCGGCCAGCTCGGGCCCGATGCCCAGCAGGTGCGCGTGCTGTTTGTCACGGTCGATCCGAACCGGGACACGCTGGCGGTACTCAAGGCCTATGTGCAGAATTTTGCCCCGCAGGTCGATGGGCTGCGCGGCACACCCGACCAGCTGGCATCGCTCGCGCGGCGCTATCGTCTTGTCTACTCTGTGACGCCCGAAACCAGGAGCCACCCATACGAAGTCACCCACGCCTCCGGAATCTATGTTTTCGACCGATCCGGCGCGGCACGTTTGTTGGTGCCCTCCCTGGACTCCGCAACGCCCGACTCCGCAGGCATTGAACTCGATCTCAAGCGGCTCATCGCGGAAAAGAGCAGCCCGCGCACGTGACCATCGCCGCATCCCGCGCGGCAGAAGGGACTATTTGCCGGTCACGCCGCGCACCGGAAAACTCGCCGTGACTGCGCCGCCGTCCTTGAAACGCAGCGTGACCGGGACCGAATGTCCCGGAATCATCGCCGCGGACGGGGACACGCACATCAAGTGATAGCCGCCCGGCGCAAAAACCACTTGCCCCTGCGCTGGCACCTCAATGTCCTGCAGCATGGTCATCCGGTCCACGCCGTTGTCGGTCAGGCTGCGGTGCAGCATCAGCATGCCGCAGGCCGGTGAATCGGCGCCGACCAGCGTGCGTGGCTGCGCAGTCTGATTTGACAGGGTGAAGTACCCCGCCGCCGGCCGTGACGGCATGATGAAACGCATCCAGGGCCCGCTGACCAGAACGCCCGGCTCTTGTGCCCGGGCCGGGGCTGCACCGGCGAGCACGCCAGCGAGGACAAGACATGAGAGAAACGCCCGGCCGGCAACGGCCCTAGCCGACGGTGAGCGATGCGGGTACGTCATGGGTGGGTTCTTCTGGAGTGGATTCGTCGTAAACCTGGAATGCGCGCAATACCACCAGCGCACCGATCACACTCATCATCGAAGGTGGAATCCAGATCACGATGCCGCCGATAAGCTGGTCTTCGAGTGCGCCGATGGAGGGAAACAGCCGCCCGCACAAGTCGTAGAACGGGTACAAGTCGCGCGTCGAGAACGTGATCAAGGCCCCCAGGATGATCTGCGGGAACATGACGCCAATCGAGAGCGCAATGCGCGTGCCAAACGAAATCCGGGCCGGCGGCTTGGGGCGCGGATCCAGCACCAGGGACCAGAACAGGATGCCGTCGAGGACCATGCTCCAGTTCATCACGGCATAGAGACGATGGTCGATCATTGCCCGGAAGTGAATCGGGGGAATGAGCCAGAAATAGAACAACCCGACAAAAAGAAATGCCGCCAGAGCGGGCTGCTGCAAGACACGGATGACGGATTCAACCGGACGCCGGGCCAACAGTTGACGCAACCATCGCGGCATACCCTGGTTGATGGTTTTCCCCGCGCAACCGAGAGCGATCAGGAACGGGCCAATATGGTGCATCACGACATGCTGGATGCGGTTCATGAAAAACATGTGCTGCGCCATGTAGTCAAACCGCGTTTGCGTTACAGCGTAAAGAGCGGTGACGCCCAATAGAAAAGCGACGCGGCGCCCGGTCGGCAAACGGGCCTGCGCCGGCGTGCGTGCAAGCCCGCGCAAGAACCACACCAGCGCCAGCGCAGTCGCCAGATACTCGAGCCAGGAAAAATCCCAGGGCGCCCAGGCTGGCATCGCGGTCGGATGGAATTCGGACACCCAGTAGAGCAGCGTGCCCAGCGCCAACACGCCCACAAGCGACGTCCTGTGGCCATTTGCCACCCCCCAAAACTGGTCCAGTTCCCGCTCCACCTTCACATCTTTCCCATCTCACCTGATGTATGTTCGCCCCGGCATCAGCGAACAACCGCCGCGCACGAGTCTCTGAGCATCATATTCTTGGGGCGGCGCTTGGCACGCCGGCAAGGCCTTGCCCGCACCAGCCCCGGCTTACAGGCCGATCGCGGCCAGACCGGCACGTGCAACCTGCACGTCCTGCGCTGATTTCACGCCGCTGACCCCGACCGCGCCCAGGCATTGCCCGTCCTTCACGGCCGGCACGCCCCCTTCGAGCATGCCTTGCAATTCGGGGGCACTCAGGAACGATGCCCGCCCGCCATTGATCATGTCTTCATAGACCTTGCTGTCGCGGCACCCCAGCGCGGCGGTATGCGCCTTGGCCGGGGCAATGTGGGAAGAGATCGGCGCCGCGCCGTCCAGCCGTTGCAACCACAGCAGGTGCCCGCCGTCGTCCACGATGGCGATGCTCACGGCCCAATGATTTTGCAGTGCCTCGGCCTCCGCAGCGGCGGCAATTTTCTTGATATCGGCAAGTTCCAGGACGGCTTTGTTTTTCATGGTGTCAGAGGTGAGGGTATTGAATGGAGGGCGCTGGCCGTTCCTGTCCACCGGCCCGACGGGCTGGGTGGATCCGGCCTGCCCGGCAGGGCCCAATAGTAACCTTATGAAAATTAGGGAGCGTGCATTGCACCATTCGCGGCAGGCCCTTGAAACGCCCTAAAATGCCTGCATCTGCCATCACGGCGACGAAGGAGTCAAAACCATGATTGATCAAGTACCAATCGCGCAACAGGGCGCCGGCTATGGCTACGCCCTCTCGCAGGAGCAGCGCAACAAGGTCATGCGCAACACCTACTGGCTGTTGGCATTGAGCCTGATTCCCACCGTGCTGGGCGCCTGGCTCGGCGTTGCGACCGGCATCACCCGCTCGCTGACCGGCGGCATGGGCCTGATGGTGTTCATGATCGGTGCCTTCGGCCTGATGTTCGCCGTCGAGAAAACCAAGAATTCGGCGGCTGGCGTACCCATTCTGCTGGGCTTCACGTTCTTCATGGGCCTGATGCTGTCGCGCATGATCGCGGCGATTCTCGGCTTCAAGAACGGGCCCGAATTGATCATGACGGCCTTTGGCGGCACAGCGGGTGTGTTCTTTGTCATGGCCAGCCTGGCCAGCGTCGTCAAGCGCGATCTGTCCGGCCTGGGGAAATTCCTCTTTGTCGGCGTCGTGGTTCTGCTGATCGGCAGCGTGATCAATATCTTCGTCGGGTCAACCGCCGGCATGCTGGCCGTTTCGGTCGCCGCCATCGCGATTTTCAGCGCCTTCATGCTGTTTGACCTCAAGCGCATCATCGACGGCGGCGAGACCAACTACATCAGCGCCACGCTGGCGCTGTACCTGGACCTGTTCAACGTGTTCCAGAGCCTGCTGGCACTGCTGGGCGTGTTTGGCGGCCAACGCGACTGACGCGCGCAGGCTCGCACCACCACGAAACGGGGCCTCATGGCCCCGTTTTTTTTCAGGCCAGATCGAACACCGCGATGCTTTCCACATGCGCGGTGTGCGGAAACATGTTCACCACGCCCGCCGCGGCACAGCGGTACCCCGCCACATGCACCAGTACGCCGGCGTCCCTGGCCAGCGTGGCCGGGTTGCAACTGACATAGACGATGCGCCTGGGCGGCGTCCAGTCACCCTCGTGCCCCCTGCCCTGCGCCAAAGCCGCGTCCGGGCGCAGTTCGGGGTTCTGCCGCAAGTCGGCCAGCGCCTTCACCAGCGCGAAGGCGCCCTCACGCGGTGGATCGACCAGCCATTTGTCGGCCGCGCCGTCGGCCATCAGCAGCGCCGGCGTCATCTCGAACAGGTTGCGCGCTACAAATTCAATAGCTGACAAATATTGTCCAGTATGGGCTATCGACTGACTCGATTGATAATTCTGGCGGGAACGCTCGACCAGGGCCGCGCTCCCCTCGATCCCCAGCACGGCGCCCGCCCGCGTCGCCAGCGGCAGCGTGAAGTTGCCCAGCCCGCAGAACCAGTCGATCACCCGCTCATGTTTTTGCGCATCGAGCAGGCGCAGCGCACGCCCCACCAGAATCCGGTTGATATACGGATTGACCTGGGTGAAGTCGGTCGGGCGAAACGGCATGGTGATGCCGAACTCGGGCAGCGCGTAAGCCAGCGGCATGCCGCCAACATCGAGCAAATGCGCCGTCTGCGGGCCGCCCGGCTGCAGCCACCACTGCACCCCCGGATGGGTGCCCGCAAAGGCCCTCAGCAGGTCGATATCGGACGCGCACAGGGGCTCCAGATGCCGCAGCACCAGCGCGATGACGCCACCGCCTTCCGCATCCCCCATGGCCAGCTCGATCTGCGGGCAGGTTTCGCGCGCCTGCATCGCACCCACCAATTCGCGCAGCGGCAACAGCAGCGCGCTCACCTGCGGCGGCAGAACGTGGCACTGCGTGATGTCGGCCACGTAGCTGCTCTTGCGCTCGTGAAAGCCCACCAGCACGGTCCCTTTCTTGCGCACATGACGGACGGATAGCCGTGCCCGGTAGCGGTAGCCCCAGGCTGGCCCTTCGATCGGCCGCAGGATATAGTCAGGCCGCACCTTGCCAAGACGCCACAGATTGTCTTCCAGCACGCGCTGTTTGATGGCCACTTGCGCACCGGTGTGCAGATGCTGCATCTTGCAGCCGCCACATGCACCTGCGTGCAAGCCGAAATGCGGACAGGCCGGCTTGACGCGCTGCGATGACTCGCGGTGCACGGCCGTCATCGTGGCCTGCTCGTAACTGCTTTTCCTGCGGTTCACGCTGGCCGTCACGACTTCGAACGGCAGCGCGCCTTCGATGAACACCACCTTGCCGTCGGGCCGGTGCGCGACGCCTTGCGCGTCCATGTCCAGCGATTCGACCAGCAGCCAGTCGGCGGGGTCGTTTGATTTTTTGTCGGCGGGATCGGTCATCCCTGAATTGTCTCAGGCCCGGGAACGCAGCGAAGGGCCGCCCCGAGCAAGTTCAGCCCCCTCGGGGGGCAGCGTAGTACGCGCAGCGACAAGCGTGGGGGCCCTACAAGAAAGCCTCTTTGCCGATGCCGCCGCGCATCAACTGGCGCTTGAGCTTGAGCAATGCCTCGTTCTGGATCTGGCGCACGCGCTCGCGCGTCAGGCCCAGCCTGTCGCTGAGCACTTCGAGCGTTTCGGGCTCGCGGTCACGCAGCCCGAAGCGGCCCTCCAGGACTTCTTTCTCGCGATGCGTCAGGGCATCGATCCAGCCGCCGATCAGGCGCTCCACCTGATGCGTCTGCGCCGTATCGGTCGGGTCCACGGCGAGATCGTCGGGCATGGTGTCGCCCAGCGAATGATCGTCCTCGGAACGGTCCGTGGACGCGTCCAGCGAACGCGGCGTTTCCGAAAGCGACAGCAGATCGGCCACCTCCTGCACGTCGCGCCCGAGCAATGCCGCCACGTCTTCCACCCGCACCCCGTCGGGCCGGGTGGCGGAGAACATCACATCGTTCTCAAGCGCACGGCGCGCGCGCAGCACCTGCTGCAGTTCGCGAATCACGTGGACCGGCAGCCGGATGACCCGCCCCTGGTTCATTACGGCGCGCTCGACCGATTGGCGAATCCACCAGGTGGCATACGTGGAAAACCGGAAGCCGCGATCCGGCTCGAATTTGTCGATCGCGTGCATCAGCCCCAGGTTGCCCTCCTCGATCAGGTCCGACAAGGGCACGCCGCGCCCCAGATAGCGCTTCGCGATGCTCACCACGAGGCGCAGATTGTGCTCGATCATGGACTGTCTGGCGACGAAGTCGCCGGCGCGCGCGCGCGTGGCGATTTCGAATTCTTCCGCCGGGCTGAACAGCTCGGTGCGCCGCACGTCGCGCAGGTAAAGCGTGAGCGCGTCGCTGGACTCCCCGGGGAATTCGACGGCGATGTCCACCCGGGACACTTCACCCGCTGCCGGTTCGGCGGCGTTCATGTCGGCTTCGAACGCCGACGGCGACAGACCGACAGGCGTGCCCCCGTCGAGCGCAATCGGGCCATCGGTATTGACGAGTCCGTTGCGCTTTTTCATGAAAGCCTACCTTGGGGGAAGATACTTGAGCGGATCGACCGGCTTGCCCATGCGCCTGATTTCGAAATGCAACTCCACCCGCGGGGCATCGCTGCTACCCATTTCGGCAATTTGCTGACCCTTGCGCACGGTCTGATCCTCCTTGACCAGCAGTTTTTGATTATGCGCGTACGCCGTCAGATACGTGTTGTTGTGTTTCAGAATAATCAGATTGCCGTAGCCGCGCAATCCGGCGCCCGCGTACACCACACGCCCCGCAGCGGCGGCCAGCACCGGGTCGCCCGCCTTGCCGCCGATATCCACGCCCTTGTTCTTGGTTTCGTCAAACTGGTCCAGCACGGTCCCGCCATTGGTCGGCCAGCCCCACGAAATGTCATCGGGGCTGCCCGGGGTGGGTGCGGGCGTGGGCGCCGCCGCAGTTGGCGGGGGCGGCGCCACGGCAGCAACCGCCGGCGCGGGTGATTTGGCGGCGCTTGCGGCCGTCAACGGCGCCACCGAAGAGGAGGTGACGGGCCGGGTCACGACGCCCGACTCTCCGACTGGCGGCACCACGCGCAGGACCTGCCCGACTTCGATCACGTTCGGGTTTTCCAGATTGTTCCAACGCGCCAGATCGCGCCAATCCTGCCCCGTATCCAGGCCAATGCGCATGATGGTGTCGCCCGGTCGCACCGTGTAGTACCCGGGCTTGCCGGCATTTTCAGCGCCTGGCAGCGGCGTGGCCGCGCCGCTGGTATCGGTTGCCGAGGCGGCGGTCGCGGCGCCCGTGCTGCGGTTCGTGACGGGTGCCCAATTGGCGCTGTTGAAGGACGAGCAGCCGGCCAGGGTTGCCCCGATTGCGAGCGCCACAGCCAACACCCAACCTCGACGTCGATTCCTCAGCATGTTCAATCCCTTCAAGCGATGCCCGATTTTAAGGGGACAAAATGAACCGCCTCGAGAACACTGCGCCGGATTCCCCGCTCCAGCTTGTCCAGCACCACCAGCGCCTGCTGCCCCGTGGCCGTCGCCATCGGCGCGACGATGCGCCCGCCCACGGCGAGCTGGTCCAGCCACGCCTGCGGAACCGCATGGCCACCGGCCGCGGCAATGATGCCGCCATAAGGCGCGCCTTTGGCGTAGCCCTGCATACCATCGCCCAACAACAGATGCACGTTGGGCAGGCGAAAGGCGCGCAGGTTCTCACGCGCCCGGTCGTGCAGCCCGCGCAGGCGTTCCATGCTGTAGACCTCGCGCACGAGGCAGCTCAGCACCGCTGCCTGGTAGCCGCAGCCCGTGCCCACCTCCAGTACACGACCCGCTTGGATCGCCCGTCCGTCACCCTGCCCCTGCAGCAGCAGCTCGATCATGCGTGCCACCACGCTGGGCTTGGAGATGGTCTGGCCCAGTCCGATGGGCAGACTGGTGTCTTCATAGGCCTGGTTGACCAGCGCGCTGTCGACGAACCGATGGCGCTCGATGATGCCCATCGCCGTCAGCAGATCACGGTCCGCAACGCCCTGCTGCGCCAGCTTGCGCACCATGCTCGCGCGCACGGCCTGCGAGTCCAGGCCATGGCCGCAGTCTGTTCGTGCGGCGCCATGTTTAGCATCATTTATGGCCTTGGCCCTTGTCTGTGCTTGGTTTACAGCTATGTTTTTTGAATCATGCTTGCCGGATACGGACAGATCCATGCGCGCCGGAAAGCCTGGACGCCGCGCCATCAGAGAGCGCCGCCTTGCCGCTGCACCAGTCGGGCGGCCGTCTGGGCCCAATAGCTCAGCCGGTCGTGGTCAGTCAAGTCCACCTTCAGCGGCGTCACGGTCACATGCCCTTGCAGGGCCGCGTGAAAATCCGTGCCCTCGGCATCATCCTTGGCGGCACCGGCACCACCGATCCAGTACATGGTGTCGCCGCGCGGGCTGGCCTGCGTAATCACCCGCTCGGCACTGTGCCGACGCCCGAGGCGGCATATCTTGGGTGCCTTGAGCTGGCCCAGCGGCAGGTTCGGGATGTTGATGTTCAGCAGCCAGGGCTCGGCCGCCGGGCGCAATCCCAGCAGACTGCCGCCCAGCAGTTGCAGTACCAGCTCGCGCGTGGTGTGCGCCGCGGCGTCGAGCTCGCGCCAGCCCTTCTCCACCTGCGAGACCGCGATCGACGGGATGCCGAACAGATAGCCTTCCATCGCCGCGCCCACCGTGCCGGAGTAAATCGTGTCGTCGCCCATGTTGGCGCCATTGTTGATGCCCGAGATCACCAGGTCCGGCCGATAGCCCAGCAAGCCGGTCAGCGCAATATGCACGCAGTCGGCGGGCGTCCCGTTCACATAGCGAAAGCCGTTCGCCGCCGACGTCACATACAGCGGCGAGTGCAACGTGAGCGCATTCGACTTGGCGCTGTTGTTGTGCTCGGGCGCCACCACTTCGACATCGGCCAGGCCTTTCAGGGCCTCGTGCAGGGCCACAATGCCGGGCGCCTGGTAGCCGTCGTCATTGGAAATGAGAATCTTCATGATCGCCTTGGAATGCAACCGATTGTAGGTTGCACGCGCGTCGGGCGAGGGCGCGCCGCGCCGGTCGCTCGTGGGACATTCGGGATCGAAGCCACGCCCTATCATCGGCACAACTTCACTGGAGAAATTTCATGCACGCATGGCTTTGCGAAAACCCCGTCGGCGTGGATGCGCTGACCTGGAAGGAACTGCCCACCCCGAGCCCCAAGGCGGGCGAGGTGCTGATCGAGATCCGGGCCGCCAGCCTGAATTTCCCCGACCTGCTGATCGTGCAGAACAAGTATCAGATCAAGCCGCCGCTGCCCTTTGTGCCCGGCTCCGAATACGCCGGCGTGGTGCAGGCCGTGGGCGAAGGCGTGACGCATCTCAAGGTGGGCCAGAGCGTCGCCTGCCTGTCGGGCACGGGCGGCTTCGGCACGCACACCATTGCACCTGCCGCGCTGTGCATGCCGCTGCCCGCGGGTTTCCCGCACGTGGATGCGGCCGCCTTCATCATGATTTACGCCACCTCGCACCACGCGCTGGTGGACCGGGCTCAACTCAAGGCCGGCGAAACCGTGTTCGTGCTGGGCGCGGCCGGTGGCGTCGGCACCTCGGCGATCCAGATCGCCAAGGTCATGGGCGCGAAGGTGATCGCCGCCGCATCCACCGACGAGAAGTGCGCGCTGTGCAAATCCATCGGCGCAGACGCCACCATCAACTACAGCACAGAGAACCTGCGCGAGGCCATCAAGGCGCTGACCGGCGGCAAGGGCCCGGATGTGATTTACGACCCGGTGGGTGGCGACTTCACTGAGCCCGCGTTTCGCTCGATCGCCTGGCGTGGCCGCTACCTGGTCGTGGGCTTTGCCTCAGGCCCCATTCCTTCGCTGCCGCTGAACCTGACCCTGCTCAAGGGCGCGTCCATCGTCGGCGTGTTCTGGGGCGGCTTCGCCAAGCAGGAACCCAAGGCCAGCGCGGCCGCCATGGCCGAGCTGGCCCAGTGGTATGCCCAGGGCAAGATCAAGCCCGTGATCGACCGCACCATGCCGATGGCAGAGCTCAAGGCCGCTTACGCGCACATGGGCTCGCGCGGCGTGAAGGGCAAGCTGGTCATGGTGAACGGGTAAGTTCGCGTGGCGCGCGCACCGAGCCACCCATTGGCAGGGGCGCCGTAGCCAAGTCGGTTCCCACGCCGCGCCAGACATGGTAGATTGGCAGCCATGGGCACTTCACCGAAGAGGGGCGAGAACCGGAGCGAGATGAACTCCGGCGCGTGGCGCGCCCTGCTGATCGTCATCATTCTGGCCATCGCCGCGGGCGTTGCTTACTGGTGGTGGAACGGTTGGCGTCCCGGCGCCGTGGCCGTGCCGCCCGAACCGGCGGCGTCGGCCCCCGCAGCACCTGCGCCGGTCACCTCGGCGGCCGCGCCGGCGGAGCCTACGATCCAGTATCCGGTGGCCTCGTCCACTGCCACACCCCTTGAATCCTCCGGCATCGCCGCAGCGCTGGATGATTTGCTGGGTCAAAAGTCCGTCAGGAGTTTTTTGCAAGTCGATGACTTTGCACACCGTTTCGTGGCCACCGTGGACAACCTGGGTCGCTCCTATGCGCCGGCATCGCTTTGGCCCGTCAATCCCACACCCGGGCACTTCAAGGTGCAAACGCATGACGGCGGCACCGTCATTTCGGCCGACAACAGCCTGCGCTACACTGCGCTGGTCCTGCTCGCCGAGTCAGTCGATACGCAAAAAGCCGTGGATCTGTACATCCGCATGTACCCGTTGCTGCAACACGCGTACCAAGACCTTGGATACCCCAAAGCCTATTTCAACGACCGGCTGATCCAGGTGATGGACCTGCTGCTCGCGAGCCCGGACCCGGGCTATCCGGTAAGCGTGCAGCTGACGGATGTCAAGGGACCGGAGCCGTCGCTGATGCCCTGGGTCCGCTACCAGTTTGCCGACCCCGCGCTGGAATCCCTGGCCTCTGGACAGAAAATCATGGTGCGCGTGGGCTCCGTCAACGAGCGGCGGCTGAAGGCCAAGCTGCGCGCACTGCGCAAGGAACTGCTGACCCGGGTCGTGCCGCGCTGAGCACGTCCCAGGCACCAAAAAGCCCCTCGCGAGGGGCTTTTGTTTGCGCGGACCCGACGGAGTTCCGGGGCGATGCGAGGTTCTATTCTGGGGTGGCTGATGGGAGACATGCCCCTAAGTCCCACGCCCCATATAAATCAATCACTTACGGCAACTTCCCGCCATCTCTGCGTCCGGGTGTGTGTCCGGCGGCATTATTTTGATAATAGCAGGGACGGCTTACTTATCACCCTTGGGAAGCTAGTGATGCTCTAGGCGACACCGGAGAAATCCGATGCCGCTCAACTTGCAAGCCACAATCTTGGCATTAACCGCGCTGTGTCGCAGGACACTGCGTCAGGGCGGGTTGAGCTAATGGATCACACAGAGGGATTTCGAGAATGCAGTTGACAACATATTATTTGCACTGGATTGCACAGTATTCGGAAATCCTTAAAAACGAGGACCTTCAGGCGGCAGTGAGGTTTATTGCTGCCATCGCGACGGTGACGTTTTCGTCGATCACCTTTTACCTGAAACTAAAAGACAAAACACGGAACTTACCCCCCAGACTCGCATGCTCCAAAACGTCATGGGATGCCGCTAGCAAGCTTCCTGTTTATCCTCTGCCGAACCGATTCAAGATCGCCCCCTTCCCTTTTATTGCCTCAGACCTCACCACAAGAACGAAGTCAGGAAGTGGCTGGTTCACGGTCACAGAGTTGCGCATTTGGAACGCTGGCGGAGGAGTGATTTGCGGACCTGCAACGAACCCGACGACCACGATTTACGTCTATATTTCGAAGGAAGTAGGACCATATGAAATCCGGGGACGCCTCAGCAATGATCCTGACATGAGCTTCCACTTGGGCAGGTCGTCGCACAATGTCGCCGCCGCGCGGGAACGGATTCCGATTTATTTCGACTTCATGCATGCTGGCAAAGGGATACTTGTCTCCATCTGGCACAACTCACCTGACGACGAGTTGATCAGTATCAAGGCGTTCTCTGATCAAGCACCTGTTCTCGTGCACGGGACCCATTATGTGTTTCGACGGTCAGTGACTAACTTCATGAACAGGCTAACTAACCTGCTGCTGGTGCCGTCCGCAATCTTCACAGCCTTTATGTTCTACATAGGCAATACATGGGAAGGAGCGTTCGCCGCATTGTTCACCTGGACGCTGATTTCGTCAGCCTATCTGCACCGAAGGTTCATTCTCGCGCCCGAAGACTTAGGTTGGCGTAATGTGAAGGCGAAGGCTCTGTGAGAGCGGGCCTAGCAGACAGCGAGGGTCGGGAATAATTTTGTCGGGAAAATCTGAGAGGTCGCTCAACAGAACTCCCGGCGCAGATTCCCCCCATGCCACCCCCGCGATCCACGTTATGGGGCGCCCTGCGGGAGTCGGGAAAGGCACCCCGCGCAATCTGCGGGGTTGCGCCTACTCACGCGCAAGCAGGATGCGAACGATCTGGTCAGCACTAAGGCCGACACCAACAAGGCCCACACGCATGGGTTCAAACACGCGCAACATCCCCTGATACCTATCGACCATCGGACAATGCGAGTTCATCTCCCTACCCTTGAACTCGCTAAAGCGCCCCATTTTGTCAACAAAGAACGTAGCGATGGACATGTACTCAGCTTCATTGTTGCCGTCAAATCCAGTGAACACTGGGGATGCGCCTTTCACACCCACTTCGGCGGCCACCCTGTCCTTGTCAGTTTTGCTGAGCTTCTTGTACCCGGTCTCGACGAATCTCCACATGTCCAACACGTCAACCACGAGACGGACGTGCGCGGGTTCGTCTACATGGTTGTGATAGAGGCCACTCAGTTCCCACTTTGGTGCCCAGTAATGCCCGCCATAGATAACCTCAGCGATGAATTTGGGATCGACCTCGCCATCTTTAACTTTCAGGTGCTTGAGCACGTCGCCCAACATGATCAACAGTAGCTTCTCACCATCGGAAAACTGAACACTCTTGCTTGCATCGCGTGAGAGGCCAAGCTCGACGAGCCTTCGTATTGCCTCTGCCCGCGAAGGCAAGTCACCTTGTTCCGACCGCCACGCATCCACACTGGCAAGCACTTCCTCATCGACTCGCATTTCAAACCGTTCGCTTTTCGGGTTCATCTTCAACTCCTATATTTTCGGCGGGATGCCGGTATATACGTAATTATGTACGTAATGTCCGTATATGTAAACAGACGCATTCTCCAGGCGAGCGGACTTGTCCAAAATCGACCGGTTACGGACAGGGACTGCAGCTATGTCCATAAAATAGCTTGACAATGTTTTGAACAGTCTTTAATATACGGACATCAATTTCGTACATTAAGGAGGCTTCCCATGTCCCGCGTCTTCGCGTACTGCCGTGTATCCACCACCGACCAAACCACCGATAACCAGATTCAGGAAATCGCTTCGGCTGGCTTCAAGGTAACCCCTCAGCGCACCATCACGGAGACCGTATCAGGGTCGGTGGCGGCATCGGAGCGGCAAGGCTTCGGGTTGCTCCTGAACAAGCTGGAGGCGGGGGACGTGTTGGTCGTGACCAAGCTGGACAGGCTGGGCCGCAATGCCATGGATGTCCGTTCTACAGTGGAGGCGCTAACCGGACTTGGGGTCAGGGTGCATTGTCTGGCCCTCGGGGGCGTTGACCTTACCAGCGCAGCCGGAAAGATGACCATGGGCGTGATTGCTGCCGTGGCCGAGTTTGAGCGTGACCTTTTGATTGAACGGACCCAGGCGGGGCTCTCTCGGGCGAAATCTGAGGGAAAGACGCTAGGCAGGCCCCAGAGCCTCAGCGATGCACAGACGCAGGCGGTCAGGCAGCGGCTTGATGCCGGAGAGGCCGTGGCAGCTATCGCCCGTGACATCGGCACCAGCAGGCAGACCGTCATGCGGGTCAGGGATGCGGTAGCCACGGTGTGACGTTTACGCGGTCCCTCGGGGTGGCACGCGGCACAATCTACAAGGCGCTGGAAACAGCACCCGCGTAGGCCCCCGGCAGAACGCAACCAGCGGCCCCAGGAGAGCACGAGCGGTCACACCGCAGGCTCACCCTGCCGGAGCCCCTTCAAGGGCGCCAGTGGGCTCTGGTGAGCCGCAACCCAATATGTTTTTCTCCCTGCCAGCCCCAGAGGGCGGGGACTACTTTTTCACTGCAAGGACGACGATGAACAAGCAATGCGCAGCAACCGGATGCCAAGGCCCCACCAGCGGCTACAGCACGTACTGCGAACGCCACAAGAGGGCACAGCGGCGCCACGGCCATGTGCACCAGGACGGGGTCACCGTGCCCGAGCTGAAGCCGTACCGCGACCGCGTGGCGGCACGTCGCAAGAAGAACCCCGCGAACCCCGCTTGGGAAATCCTGGAGACCCGATGGATGGCCGTAGCAGCGCACGCAGCCGAGACCCTGAAGGGGCACGCGGCGGGGCGTCCTGGCGTCAGGTATGCGGTCCTGGCGGCGGACCACATCCAAAGGCTTGCTGACGCGGTGCCTCACCAGGTTGTCACCGAGACGGCGCTCGCCATGTTCGTGATGCGGGAGGTTCAGCCGAATCGGTTCAGGTCGGATCGGGCGTTCGATTTCCAGCTTGCCCG
This sequence comes from Rhodoferax sp., assembly GCA_035572155.1. Lineage (GTDB taxonomy): Bacteria > Pseudomonadota > Gammaproteobacteria > Burkholderiales > Burkholderiaceae_C > Rhodoferax_A. The sequence continues at coordinate 3,847 of DATNBD010000234.1, read as the reverse complement.
CCGTGTTCGTGCCCTCACCGATGCCAACGCGGGCAGCTACTACGACCAGGGCACCGGCAAGCTCAAGCGGGTGTATCGGGACGTGTTGCCGGGGACACTGGAGTGCCTTGCGGGGTCCCTGAAGGAGGCGTTCGGGGTGGCCGGGCTGCGCCTTGCGGAACTCGACAAGAAAGACGATCAACGACAAGCCGATGCAAACGCCAAGCTCGCAGAGGCCCTACGCGGGTTGGCCTAAACGGCACCCTCGACTTCCTCCCTTTGACCAAACACGCACGACCAGAACACATGAGCATCAGCACGAACCCCAGTGAATTCCTCGACGCCAAACAGTCCGTTCTCCAACGCATTGCGAGCGGTGTCCCGGCACCGGAAGCCCCAACCACCCTTCCCTACAACAACATCGAGACGATCCCGGAGTTGTTTCAGCAACGGCGAATCACACAGGAGGAAAGCGCCGAACACGTCCAGTCGCTCGCGAGGGCGATCAAGGTAGGGCCACGAGGAGCGCAGCAAGAAGCGCTTGAGCCGATCACGATCATGTGGGTCGGCGACGCGTGGGCCTGCGTGGACGGCCACCACCGGCTTGGGGCGTACCGGCTTGTGAACCACGCGGCGCCAGTGCCCGTCAACGCAATGAGTAATGCGTCCTTGGAGGATGCAGTTCGAGCCTCCCTATCAGATAACAATAAGGACAAGCTCAAGCTGACGCCACGGTGCCGGTCTGAGGCGGCCTGGCGGTTCACAGTGGCCGGGGGCATGTCAAAGGCCGAAGTCACTGCGCTGTCTGGCGTCAACGAATCCACCGTGGCCTCCATGCGACGAACTCTTCGGGAGTTTCAAGAGGCACACCCTGGCGTGAGTCCTGCGGATTTCACATGGGCGAGGATGCGGCTTTGGAAGTTCGAGCCCTCCGAAATGGGCGGCAAGGATGCCGATCACCGGGCGGCGGAAAGGCTGCTTCGACGGACGGAAAAACATCTCCAGGTTGCATCGCCCAGGGTCATCTTTCTGGCCCTCGGAATGCACAAGCCCGGCCTGATGGCGGAACTCCTCAAGATGCATGAAGACTATGCGGCCTCGGAAGCGTACCGGGCGATCCCCTTCGAGTACATCCCAAGCGATGAGGAACTCAACCCAGAGTTCTGAAGGCGGCGTTCTGGTGACCTTGAGGAAAACCTGAAAGCAATCCGCCTGGGCCACGTATGGAAATCATAAGGGGGTGGAATTCCATACCAAAATGGCCCAAGTAGTCCTTCAGCGGGACCTATCGAGGACTTCGCATAGGAATTTTCACGGGCAGCACCAGCTTGCGAAGCTCGGCAGCCTTCAAACGCAATGGCTCAGGTTCAGTGATGTAGTGGCGGCGCTGTACGCGGGTGTCGTCGCTGTGCCCGGTTATCTCGCGGCTGACGACCCGCTGATTACTGGCGTGCGTTATGAACGATTTGCGCATCACGTACATCCCGAGTACCTGTCGACCGGGCGGCGCGGCGTTGTCGTAGAGTCCTTCGGCCTTCAGGAAATCCGTGAACAGCGCACCGGCCACTTCGAATGGATTGCCCTTTTTCACTCTGAACGTGGGGAACAAGCGATCAGCGCCCTGCCCCTTCATGCGGTTGAGGTACTCAGGGAACCCCAGCCGTACAAGCTCTGGATGCAGCGGGATACGCCGGGCTTCCCCTGTCTTGATGGTCTTCACCACGCCCTGCCCCGCTGGACTGGTCTTGTCGAAATCCAGATACGGGATGCCTTCGACGGTGCCGAAGTCGCACTGAGGATTCAACTGACAGAGTTCGCGAGGGCGTGCTCCGGTGTACAGGGCCAGGATGGGGAGCCAATACATCGCCTCTTGCTCGGAGTCGGCAGCGACAGCGGCGAAGCCCGAGCCCTCGAACAGTTTCTGAAGCTCGGGGATCGTCAAGGCCCGCTGTTCATCCTCTCCCGCCTCCCGGTCCCCGACATACTCGACCCCATCAACGATCAGAGCGGGGAATCCTTCATCTCCATAGTCCCGCCGTGCGTCCCTCAGGAAGGCCTTCAGGGGCGCCCGGTAGTTGTCCTTGTAGGTTGTCGGGGACATGACTTCGCCGGGGCTGCTGGCGAGCATCTCGGGGATCGTGGCAAGGCCTCTATCGAAGCGCGTAGCCCAATCGCTGGGCAACCGGCAGATGTCGCGCAGGAAGTCCGTAACGTGTAGCTGACGGATGCTAGCAACGGGCGTGTCGGCCCCAACCATCTCCCGGAACAGAATCAGGCACCGCTCCACCTTGCGCGTGTAGCCTGACTGCTTGATCGTCTTCAAATGACGTTCGATCACGCCCCCCAAAGTGAGCCGCTTCGGCATCGTTGCCTTCCCCTTGGGGAGCGGCGGCGGGGGTACTGCCTCGCGGCCATACAGGCGACGGGCGCTTGGCTTGGTGAACTCGCCATCAATCGCGGTCGCGAACTCGAACACCAGCGCCCGGAAGTTGGGTTCACTGCGGGTATATGGAATCTCGGCAGCGTGCAGGAACAGCTCGGTAACGCCGGACAGCCCCTCGGCCCCAGACGCCGACAGCACATCCCCGGCAACCTGGGTCAGCAAACCATGTAGCGTCTCTAGTTCCGTGCGGGGCCGCATGTTGCGAATGGCGGCATGTTGCACCCGGTTGAAACCCTGCGCAAGCTCCGTGGCGAACTGCTGGAGGCGCTGCGGGGTGAAGTCGCTCAAGGGATCAGGTCGGGGCCTTAGGGTGGCCTCCAGCAGTTCCTGGCGCTTTTCCGCAATCAGCGTCTCGTGAGCGATGTAGTGGGACAGTGCGAGGCGCTCGGCTTGCCGTGAAGCCTTCATGCGCAGATTGATCATCGGGAGCGGCCCTAGGGCGTCCTTCAGGTCTTTCGGGATGTAGGGCCGGAAATAGGCCCGGCCATCAGTCTTAACGTGGTATCCAGTCCACTCCGGCATCTCGCCCCCCGCATCAAACTTGCGGAGCAGTTGCGCGGCTAGAACGTGCGAACTGTCCGGTTTTGTGTCCGGGCGGGAGGTCGGAAGTGCTTGATTTGACTGACGAGCTTTGCGAATCAACTACTTAGCGAAGCTCAAAAGAAACATGGGGTGGCTGATGGGGCTCGAACCCACGACAACAGGAATCACAATCCTGGACTCTACCAACTGAGCTACAGCCACCGTTCGCCGTTCGATTATAGCTGGGCAGCTTACTGCGCCGCCCCTTGCAGCAGCTCGTCCGCGGACGCCGCCGCGGGCTTTGGCACCTTGATGGTCGCCTTGAAGCGCTGTTTCAACAGGCTGTAATAGGCCTGCGCCTCGGCCGATGCCACCAGCTGCGCAAATTGGGCTCGCTCCTGCACGGCTGCTTCGCCGGTCGACGGCACGCGGGCGATCACCTTGTCGATCTTGACGACGGCATAGCCCTGCGCACCCAGGTCAACACCAACAAACTGCGGCAGATGGGTACTGTCCACCCGCAATATGGCCTCCACAACGGACTGCGGCAGCTTCTGTGGCTGGTCCCGCGAAACCGTCACGGCGGCCGGCAACACGGCCGTCGCCGGGTCCGCCTTCCAGGCGGCCAGTTTCGCCATGCCCTGCGTCTTCGCCAGCGCGGCGCCACGGATCGCCAGCAAGCGCTGGCGCACGTCGTCCTTGACCTCGGCAAAGGGGCGGATATGGCTCGGGGTGTATTGCGTCACGCGCCCGGATACCAGTTGGTTCGGGGACGTTTCCACGGCCTGGGTGTTGCGCTTCTTGTCGATCGAATCGGGCGCAAAAAGCGCGTCCAGGAATTTCGCGCTGGCCAGCACGCCGGTCGCGCCGGGCGCGGGTTTGCGCGTCACGTTGGTCGCGGTC
>DATNBD010000233.1:0-2098 GCA_035572155.1 Rhodoferax sp. | reverse complement strand
TGTGGCCGTGGTTGATTCGTTCACGCTCACATCGCCTTGAACAGATGCGCGTAAAGCCGGCTGACCGCAAACCGGTCGGCGCGACCGCGAAGAGTCAGGTGCAGCTTGCCCGCCTCGTCGCGCGTCACCGTGTCGATCGCGTCGGCGCGCACCACGGTGCCGCGGTGCACCTGCCAGAACGCGTTGGCGTCGAGTTGCGGCAGCAACTCCTTCAGCGGGGTGCGGATCAGGTACTCATGATCGGTGGTGAGCACGCGCACGTATTTGTCCGACGCCTCGAAACACACGACGTCGTCGATCGGTACCAGCCGGATCTGGTTGCCCACGCCGGCGGAAATCATCTTGAGCGGCGCGCCGATGGCTGTGGGCGCGCCGTCCGCGGCGCGCATCAGGTGGCGCAACTGTCCCAGTGTGGTGGCCAGCGTTGCTTCCAGGTTGATAGCAGGTTGCGCGTGTTGAGCCACGGCTTTCTGCAGTTTCGCTACGGTCTTTTGCAGCCGGGCCGGCTGTACCGGCTTGACCAGGTAGTCCACCGCCTGCGCCTCGAAGGCCTGCACCGCGTACTGGTCGTAGGCCGTCACGAACACCAGCGCGGGGAAGGGCGTTTGCAGGTCCCATTCGTCGGCCAGCTCGGCGGCGGCGTCCAGTCCGTTCAGTCCCGGCATGCGCACATCGAAAAAGAGCACGTCGGGCTGCTGCTGCAGCGCCTGCTGCACGGCGCTGCGGCCATCGCCCACGCTGGCCAGCACGCGAAGTTCGGGCCAGGCGCGCGCCAGCTCGGCCTGCAGCGCCTGCGCCAGCAGCGGCTCATCTTCGGCAATCAGGGCGGTGGGGTTCATGCGGGCGCGCTCCGGCTTGGGCTCGTTAGCGGGTTTTCATAGGGAAATCGAATGATTGCCCTTGTCCCGGCTGGATTGGTAGCTACGAAATCAATAGTTCCCCGGTCATGATAGACCGTGCCCAGGCGCTCGCGCACCTGCGCCACGCCAAAGCCGCCATGCGCGCTGCGCAGGCCGTCGGCGCCGGCCTGCATGCCCACGCCGGTGTCGGCAACTTCCAGCAGCAGCCAGTCGCCCTCGCGGCGCGCGCTCACCTGGATGCTGCCGCCTTCCACTTTGGGTTCCAGCCCGTGGCGGATGCTGTTTTCCACCAGCGGCTGCAGCAGCAGCGTGGGCACCGGGTGGTTGGCCAGCTCGGGCGGCAGATCCATCGTGTACGCCAGGCGCGGGCCCATGCGCACGGCCATCAGTTCGAGGTAGTCGCCGAGCCGCTCGAACTCGGTCTGCAGCGTATGCGCGTCGGCGCGCGAGGCGCCCAGCGTGGCGCGCAGATAGGCGATCAGGTGATCCAGCATGTGCTGCGCGCGCGCCGGGTCGCTGGCTATCAGCACGCGCAGGTTCGCCAGCGTGTTGAACAGCATGTGCGGCTCCAGCTGGGTTTGCAGCAGTTTGAGTTTGGCTTCGGTGGCCTGCTGCCGCGCCCGCTGCATCTGGCGCTGCAGGCGCCGGCTCTTGCCGCTGGCGTTGAAGTAGAAGATCACCACGCCACCGGCCAGCAGCGAGACCAGCCAGGAAAGGCGCTGCTGGGGGAGGCTTTGCTGCCACGATGACCAGCCGAACCACATATCGGCGGCGAAGATGCCAATGAGGTTGCCCCCCACGACGCCCAGCACCAGCAGCGCTACCTTGCCCCAGCCGCGCGGCCAGCCCGTTTCGGGGTCGGGGTGGAACAGGAAGCGGCCAATGTCGATCAGCGCCCAGCAGGCCGAGCCGATGCACAGCGAGTAGACCAGCGGAACCTCATAGGATTCGTCCGGCCGGGCGAAGTACTGCAGGGCTGCGATGGTCAGGCAGAACGCGAGCACCTGCAGATAGCGGCGCAACAGCGCTATGCCGTCGATGCGGGGGGCGCTGGCCGATTCCGGGTTGCCGGTCATGCGGGCGGCCTCAGGGCTGGCGGCGGCGCTGCAAGTGCTCGCGCTCTTTCTGGATCATGCGCTCGCGCAGGTCGCTGCCGTTGCCCAGCGCGAACACCGAAATGCCGTGCAGCGCCAGTCCCAGGCCCCAGCCCAGCGCCGGGTAGATCGCCCAGTGCTGCC
>DATNBD010000232.1:0-7065 GCA_035572155.1 Rhodoferax sp. | reverse complement strand
CCGAGCGCGCGCACGCGGCTCAGGTCGCCGCAGCCTTGCAGATCGAGGCCGGCCTTCATGCAGTTGGCGTAGAACGCGGCGCCGGCGCCGAAGAAGGTGACGCCGGTCTGCGCCGCAAAGCGCCACAGCGTGCCCCAGTCGGGGCCGCCGGCGCCCGCCGCCCGGGTGCCGGCCGGGCTGCCGTCGTACAGGCACAGCGTGGTGCCGCCCAGCAGGCCGGCCGTTTGCGCGTTCCACATGATCCAGCCGGTCGTGCTGTACCAGTGAAAGCGCTCGCCCCAGGAATTGGCCGCATAGCTGCAGCCCACATCGTTATGCAGCACGCCCAGCAACAGCCCCACCAGCACCAGGGCGCCGTGCCCGTGCACGATGGGTTTGGGCAGGCCGGTGGTGCCGCTGGAGTACACGATCCACAGCGGATGGTCGAACGGCAGCCAGAGCGGCTCAAACGCCATGACTTCAGCATCATTTCGGGCTGTAACCCTTGTGAACATTTCACTGTCAGCTATCATGTTTGTAGTGAACAGATTATTGCAGGCGACCACGTGCGTGAGCGTGGGCAGCGCCGCGCGCAGCGCCGCCACCACCGTGGTGCGGTCCAGCTCGCGCCCGCCATAGCGCACGCCGTCGCAGGCGATCAGCACCTTGGGCTCGATCTGGCGAAAGCGGTCCAGCACCGCGTTGCTGCCCATGTCGGGCGCGCAGACGCTCCAGACACCGCCGATGCTGACCACCGCCAAAAACGCGATGGTGGTCTCGGGGATGTTGGGCAGGTAGGCCGCCACGCGGTCGCCCGGCTGCACGCCCATCGCCTTCAGGTGCAGCGCGAGCGCGGCGACCTGGCGGCGCAACTCGGGCCAGCTCAATTCGCGCGGCTCGCCCTTCTCGCCCTGGCTGATGATGGCCGGCATGCCCGCGGCATGCGCGGCGTCGACATGGCGCAGCACCTGGTGCGCGTAGTTGGACTGGGCGCCGGGGAACCACTGGGCGCCCGGCATTTTTCGTTCCGCCAACACGGCACTGTGCGGGGTCGGCGAGTGCACATCGAAGTAGTCGTGGATACTTTGCCAGAATGCGTCGAGGTCGCTCACCGACCAGCGCCACAGCGCGTCGTAGGACTCGAAGGACAGACCGCGCTGCTCGCGCAGCCAGTTCTGGTACAGGCGGATTTGCGGAATATGGGGAGCGGGATGGGTTGTCGTCATGGGCGACATAATGACACGAAGCAAACACCGGCCCAATTCCCATGACGTCATTGCCAGCACCCGGGCTCGAACACATCGCCGACCTCACCGTGCAGGTCGCCGCGCCGATCGAGGCCGGCCAGATCATTGGACTGAACAGCCGCGGCCGGCGCCGCATCATTCCCATCACGGGCGGCCAGCTGAGTGGCCCGCGGTTGCGCGGACGGGTGCTGCCGGGCGGCGCCGATTTCCAGTTGGTGGTCTCTGCCACCACGACCGATCTCGATGCGCGCTACCTGCTGGCGCTGGAGGGGGCGCCGCACGACGGCGAGCACATCTTCGTGCAGAACCACGCGCTGCGCCGGGGCTCGGCCGACGACATCGCGAAACTGGTGCGCGGTGAACCGGTGGATCGCGACGCCATCTATTTTCGTTGCATCCCGACATTCGAAGTGTCTTCGCCGACACTGGCCTGGCTGACCGAGAGCCTGTTCCTGGGCACCGGCGCGCGCTACCCCGACCGGGTCGAGATGAGCTTCTTTCGCATTGCCTGATACGTACGCCGGGCACCGCCATCGCCCGGTCCGTTCTGTTGTACGCTTTGCGGCATCGAAAGTCCTGAGGATCACCGCATGCGCATCTGGAAAAAACCGATTTCGATCGAAGAACTCACCGCCATCCACGTCGATACGGCCGTGCAGCATCTGGGCATCGAGTTCCTCGAAGTCGGCGACGATTTCATCCGCGCCCGCGTGCCGGTGAACACGCACACGCGCCAGCCCTACGGGCTGCTGCACGGCGGCGTGAGTGTGGTGCTGGCCGAAACACTGGGTTCGTGCGGGGCGGCCTACAGCTGTCCGGAAGGCTACCGCGCCGTCGGCCTGGACATCAATGCGAACCACCTCAAGGGCGCGATCAGCGGCTGGGTCACCGGCATCACGCGCCCGGTCCACATCGGCCGCACCACGCAGGTCTGGCAGATCGACCTGTCCAACGCCGCTGGCGAACTCACCTGCGTGTCGCGCATCACGATGGCGGTGCTGGCGCCGCGCTGAATTTCAAGCAAAATCACGAGCAAACCCATATGGAATATGCATATTGCGCTTCGAACTGAATAGCAATCATGCTCGACAACCTGATCCCGTTTCTGCTGTACTGGGCCATCATCGCGCTCTCGCTCTGGGTTGCGAGCTTCGTGTTCAAGGGGCTGCGTTTCGAGAGCCGTTCGGCGCTTGCGGTGTCGGCGCTGCTGCTCGGTTTCGTGAACGCGCTGGTCAAGCCGATCCTGATCATGCTCACACTGCCGCTGACGCTGCTGACCTTCGGCCTGTTCCTGCTGGTGATCAACGCGCTGATGCTGTTGCTGGTAGCGGCGATGGTGCGCGGCTTTCGCATCTCGGGCTTCTGGACCGCGCTGTTCGCGAGTCTGTTCATCTCGATCCTGAGCACGGCGATCGGCTCGGTGCTCGGCACCGACAACCCGGCGACCACGATACAGATGCCGAGTTCAGGCAACTGGACCTGACGTGCCTTGCTGCACGCCCGAAGCGATCGGAGTGCGCCTGATCTACTCGGCCTGCGACCGCGCCAGCTTCTCGCTCTTCCAGTACACGTCGTCGCCCACCGTGCCGTCCGGGCGATAGCGGTTCAGCACACGCGCCAGCACGAACATCAGATCAGACAGCCGGTTCAGGTACTGGCGCGGCGTGTCTTTCAGGGTTTCCGCGCTACCCAGCGCCACCACGGCGCGTTCGGCGCGGCGCGCCACGGTGCGGCACACATGGGCCTGCGAAGCGGCGCGCGTGCCGGCCGGCAGGATGAACTCCTGCAGCCTGGGCAGCGCTTCGTTGTGCTCGGCCAGCGCCTGGTCCAGCGCCAGCAGCGCCTCGGGCTTGAGCAGCTCGTAGCCGGGAATGCTGAGTTCACCGCCGAGGTTGAACAACTGGTGCTGGATTTCCACCAGCAGCTCGCGCACGCCGGCGGGCATGTCTTCGCACAGCAGCAGGCCGATGTGGGAATTCAGCTCGTCCACGTCGCCCATGGCGTGCACGCGCAGGCTGTTTTTGGGCACGCGCGTGTTGTCGCCCAGGCCGGTGGTGCCGTTGTCGCCGGTGCGGGTGGCGATTTGCGTCAGTCGTTTGCCCATGAAGCTCTCTTGTCGTTACTGTGTTGGTTTGATTGTGCGCTGTCTCTAGAAGTGTTTCGCGAAGCAGGGAAATGTATCTGAGGCAAGTGTTTTGTCAGGGAGGAAACATCGGGCAAGAGTGCTGGCCTGATGGCTTTTGCTGCGTTGCAATGAAGTCCTGTTCAACTTCACTGGAGCCGCTCCATGAAAGCCAAACGACGATGCCTTCCCAACTTCGAAGCCCGCAGCCTGATGATCATTGCCGCCTGGGCTGTTGGCAGCGCCGCCGCCGTGCATGCACAGACCCCTTATTCGCCGCCGCCACGTCAGGGCGCGCCGATGACGACACCGTCCGGCGCCAAGGAAGACGCGGGCGCTGCCTTCACGCGCGCCGACACCAACCATGACGGCAAGCTCAGCCGCGAAGAAGCACAGGCCATACCGGCGCTGGCGCAGCACTTCGATGAGATCGACGCCAACCACGACGGCTTCATCTCGCGCGAGGAGTATGACAAGGCCATGAAGTAGACCAAGGCCTTCGATGTCCCGCGCTCCCGAGGGTGGTCGATCCCGGCCGCCTTCGGGGGCGCTTTGTTTTGGCCGATCCATGCACGACGTCGCCGGCATGTGGTGGCAAGGATTAAACTGGCAGACCAGTTCGGAGACACCGCATGAACGCCCCCACCACCGCCGCGCAACTGATCCCGGAAATCCACCAGCGCCACGTGCCGCCCGCGCTGATCGAGGCGCTCAAGGCACGTTTCGGCACGCAGTGTTCCACGGCACTCGCGGTGCGCGAGCAGCACGGACGCGACGAATCCTCATTCGAGGCGCCACCGCCTGCCGCGGTGATTTTTGCCGAAAGCACGCAGGACGTGGCCGATGCGGTCAAGCTCGCGAGCCAGTACGAGGTGCCTGTCATTCCGTTCGCCGTCGGCTCCTCGCTGGAAGGCCATTTGCTCGCAGTGCAGGGCGGTATCAGCATCGACGTGAACCGCATGAACCGGGTCCTGAGCGTAAACGCCGAGGATTTGACCGTCACGGTGCAGCCGGGCGTGACGCGCAAGCAACTGAACGAAGAAGTGAAGAGCACCGGCCTGTTCTTTCCGATCGACCCCGGCGCCGACGCGTCCATCGGCGGCATGAGCGCGACCCGCGCCAGCGGTACGAACGCGGTGCGCTACGGTACGATGCGCGAGAACGTTTTAGCGCTGGAAGTCGTGACCGCGAGCGGCGAGGTGATCCGCACCGGCACGCGCGCGAAGAAGAGCAGCGCGGGCTACGACCTCACGCGGCTGCTGGTGGGCTCCGAGGGCACGCTCGGTGTGATCACCGAAGTCACCGTCAAGCTCTATCCGCTGCCGGAGGCCATCTCGGCCGCGATCTGCTCGTTTCCGAGCATCGAGGCCGCGGTGCGCACCACGATCCAGATCATCCAGCTCGGCGTGCCGATCGCGCGCGTCGAGCTGATCGACGCCAACTCGGTGCGCATGGTGAACTCGCACAGCAAACTCACGCTGCGCGAGGAGACCATGCTGCTGATGGAATTCCACGGCTCGCCGGCTGGCGTGAAGGAGCAGGCCGAAACGGTGCAAGAGATCGCGACCGAGCACGGCGGCAATGCGTTCGAATGGGCGGTAACGCCCGAGGAGCGCACCAAGCTGTGGACCGCGCGGCACAACGCCTACTTTGCCGCGGTGCAGTCGCGCCCGGGCTGCCGCGTGATCTCGACCGACACCTGCGTGCCGATCTCGCGGCTGGCCGACTGCCTGCTCGATTCGGTCGCCGAGGCGGACGCGAGCGGCATCCCGTACTTTTTAGTGGGACACGTCGGCGACGGCAACTTCCACTTCGGCTACCTGCTCGATCCTCATGATCCCAACGAGCGTGAACGCGCCGAGGAGCTGAACCACAAGCTGGTGGCGCGCGCGCTGCGCTTGGAGGGCACCTGCACCGGCGAGCACGGCGTGGGCCTGCACAAGATGGACTTCCTCGTGACCGAGGCCGGTGCCGGCGCGGTGGACATGATGCGCACGATCAAGCGCGCGCTCGACCCGAAGAACATCATGAACCCGGGCAAGGTCTTCGCGCTTTGACGCGCCGGAATCGAAAAATTACAAGTCCTCCGGATACTTCGGTAGCGCTTTACAAAAAGTAAAAACTCGCCTGCTAGGATGATTCCAAGCAGGTTGAAAGCGGTGGCTCACGCCACCCGGATTTCGCCTGCCAACGCAAGGAAGAGATCGTGTTGCTGCTGGCCTTATCCCGCCGAATTTTTCGAGCCCTGGCGCCATGTCTGGTGGCGCTGCTGGCGTGCGGTGCCTGGGCCCAGCCAGTTCATGGCCATGGCGGACCCGGCGGCAACTCGCATGAGCCGCACGAGCATTTCGGCGGACCGGGCAATCAGTGGCACGGGGCGCATGGCTATTACGCGTTTCACGGCCGTGATGTGCATCGCTTCGACCACGACGACCAGTTGCGCTGGCGCGGCGGGCGCTGGAACAACGCCTGTTTCGGCGGGCGCTGCGGCTGGTGGTGGCTGTCCGGCGGAATGTGGTACTTCTACACCCGGCCCATCTATCCGTATCCGGTGATCGTCTCGGGCATCCAGTACGCCGAACCTGCAGTGGTGGTACCGGGGGTGGTCACGGCACCGCCCGCCGAGCAAGCGCCCACGCCGATCGCGCCGCCGCCGCAATTCTGGTATTACTGCGACAATCCGCGCGGCTACTTCCCTGCGGTCCAGAATTGCAACACGCAGTTCCGCCAGGTGAACGAGCCACCGCCGAACTGAGCGGCGCAAGCACGGCCGCGACTGCTGATCGTATTTTCACCATTCATCAAAGGACTAACGTGCAAACTGGCAAGCTCTTCTTCGCCTTGTCGCCCCTGCTGCTGGCGGCCTGCGCCTCGCCCCCGATGGGCCCGACCGTGCAGGTTCTGCCCAGCCCGAACAAGCCGTTTCAGGTGTTCCAGCAGGATCAGTTCGATTGCAAGCAGTATGCGCAGTCGCAGGTCGCGGGCCAGGCCGAGGCCGTGAATCAGGGCACCGTCGGCTCGGTCGCCGTGGGCACCGTGCTGGGCGGCCTGCTGGGCGCCGCCATCGGCAATCACCAGGGCGCCGGCATAGGCGCCGGTGTGGGCGCCATTGCGGGGACCAGCACCGGAGCGAACTCGGCGGCCTACGGCCAGGGCTCCATTCAGGCGCAATACAACAACGCCTATGTGCAGTGCATGTATTCCAAGGGCAATCAGGTGCCCGGGGCCAGACCGCAATATCCTCAATACCAGCAACCGCAATATCCGCAGCCATACCCGCAGCAATAGTATCGACAAGCGCAACGTGCCCAGCCCCCGATGGGGGCTTGGGCCTACGCTTTGCGCAGTTTCTCGATCAGGCCGTTCAGTTCGTCGAGTGAGCCGAACTGGATCGCCAGCTCTCCCATTTCCTCGGTACGGCCCGCGCGCTTGACGCGTTTTTTCACCCGCACCTCGACCGCGGCGGTGAGCAGGTCCGACAGCTCCTCTTCCAGCCGCTGCAGGTCGCGCGACTTCTCCTTCTTGTCTGGACCGGGCCTTTTAGACGAGACCAGGCTGAACTCCACGCTGAGTTTTTTGACCAGCCGTTCGGCCTCGCGCACCGAGAGTTTTTTGGCCGCGATCTGGTTCGCCGCCGTGATCTGGGTGGCCTGTTCCAGCGCCAGCAGGGCCCGCGCATGGCCCATGTCGATGTCGCCAGCCATCAGCATGGTCTGC
>DATNBD010000231.1:0-3620 GCA_035572155.1 Rhodoferax sp. | reverse complement strand
GGCGACAAAGCCCAGGTGGATGCGCTGGTGGCGCAAGCCATGGCCGCGTACGGACGCATCGATGTGCTGGTCAACAACGCGGGCATCTTCAAGGCCGCGGATTTTCTGGAAGTCACCGAGGCGGATTTCGACGCCGTGCTGCGCGTGAATCTCAAGGGCTCATTTCTGGTCGGGCAGGCCGTGGCACGCGAGATGGCCAAGGTGCGTCGGGGCAGCGTCGTCAACATGAGTTCGGTCAACGGCGTGCTGGCCATCCCCACGATCGCGAGCTACAACGTCAGCAAAGGCGGCATCAACCAGCTGACGCGCGTGATGGCGCTGGCGCTGGCGGATCGGGGCATTCGCGTGAACGCCGTAGCGCCCGGCACCATCGCCACCGACCTCGCCGCGAAGGCGGTCTTGACAAGCGAGGAGGCCAAGGCCCGCATCATGAGCCGCACGCCGATGAAGCGCCTGGGCGAGCCCTCCGAGGTGGCCGACGTGGTGGCCTGGCTGGCCAGCGACGCCGCGAGCTATGTCACCGGCGAGATCGTGACGATCGACGGTGGGCGCATGACGCTCAATTACACCGTGCCGGTGTAGCCGAGCGGCGCGCGGAAGGATTCGTCATGGCCGGGATCGATGTGCAACCCACGCCGTATTGCATCGTGATGACCACGGTGTCCACCATGGAACAGGCCGCCGAGCTGGCGCGCGGTGTGGTGGAGGCGGCCTTGGGCGCTTGCGTGCAGATCGACACAGTGCGCAGCATCTACCGCTGGAGCGGCGCGGTGCAGGACGAGTCCGAATGCCGGCTCACGATTAAGACCCATCGCGCGCGTTACGACGCCCTGGCGAACTACCTCGCCACTCGTCATCCGTACCAGTTGCCGGAAATCATCTGCATCGATCTGGGCGGCGGCTCGGGCACCTACCTGCATTGGATCGACGAGCAGGTTGGCATGACGCTGTAGCGTGCCGGCGCCGCGTGAATGCGGCGTCAGTGCATCATCAGCCGGCGCTCAGGCCCGCCCGCGGTAACGCCAGCCGACGTTGGATAGTTGTCACCGCCAGCGCCGCAAGCAGGCAGGCGCCGCCGGCCGCGTACAGCGCCGGCGTGTAGGTGAGCAGCAGCGTGCGCGACAGGCCGGCGCCCCAGGCCGCAGTAGCGGCGCCGATCTGGTGCGCGGCGAAGATCCAGCCGAACGCGATCCCGACGCGCTCCTTGCCGAGCGTCGCGCCGGCGAGCCGCACCGTCGGCGGCACGGTCGCGACCCAGTCGAGCCCGTAGAACATCGCGAACACCGACAGGCCGTACAGTGTGAAGGTCGAATGCGGCAGCCAGATCAGCGACAGCCCGCGCAGGCCGTAGTACCAGAACAGGAGCTTGCGGTTGTCGACCCGGTCCGACAGCCAGCCTGAGCAAATCGTGCCGACCACGTCGAATGCGCCCATCATCGCCAACACCGACGCGGCCGGCACCGCGGTGAGGCCATAGTCGCCGCACAGCGAAATGAAATGCGTCTGCACCAGGCCGTTCGTGCTAAGGCCGCAGATGAAGAAGGTGCCGGCAAGCACCCAGAAGGTCGAATTGCCCGACGCCTCGCGCAACGCGGAAAACGGCGAACGCCAATTCATCGATGGCACGGGCGCGGCGTGGCCGGGAACGAACGCTTCTCCGACTGGCGCAAGGCCGAGATCGACTGGCCGATCGCGCACCAGCGCGAGCACCAGCAGCGCGACCAGTCCGCAGACCACGACCACCGGCAGCACCGACAATCGCCAGCCCGCGTGCTCGATGATCCAGGCCGCGAAAGGCAGGAACACCAGTTGCCCCGTTGCCGAGCTCGCGGTCAGCACGCCCACGACCAGCCCGCGCCGCGCGGTGAACCACCGGTTCGCGACCACTGCGCCCAGCACCAGCGCGGTCATGCCGGTGCCCAGACCCAGCAGCACACCCCAGAACAGGAACAGTTGCCACAACTGCGTTGCCTGTGTCGCCAGCGCCATGCCGGTGGCGACCAGCGCGAGCCCGCAGAACATCACCGCGCGCAGGCCCCAACGCTCGATCAGCACCGCAGCGAACGGCCCGGCCAGCCCATACAGCGCAAACCGCACCGCGAGCGCCGACGAAATCTGCTCATTCGACCAGCCAAATTCATGGCTGAGCGGCTGCAGCAGCGCACCAGGCAGCCCGAGCGCGGCCGACATGGTCAGCATCGTCAAAAACGTGACCGCCGCCATCACCCACGCATAGTGGACGCCGCGGCGCTGCAGTCGGGCGGCTAGTCGTTGGGCAAACATGTGCGTCCTTCTGAAGACTTGTCGATGGAGACTTTCGGGGGCAAGACGCCGGCGTGGCCGCGGATTACCGATCGGGCTGGCCGACGTCGCCGTCGGCCAGCAATTCGATCGATTCATCGATCAGCGCATGCAGCGCGAGCACACGTTCTGCGCCCAGCAGCCGGTTCAGGCTTTGCTGCGCCGCCTTCCAGTGATGCCGGGCCTCGCCGCGCTTGACGCGCCCGGCCTCGGTGATGGTGACGCTGCGGCTGCGCGCATCGGCGCCCGCCGACAACTCGACCCAACCCGCATTGATCAGCGGCTTGAGATTGCGTGTCAGCGTGGAAGCACCGAATTGCATGGCCCGGGCCAATTCGGTGGGGCGCACCGGCCCCAGCTGGAGGACGTGCGACAACAGCGAATACTGGGTCGTCTTCAGGCCCACTTTCGCCATCTCGAAGTCGTAGTGATGAGTCACATGCCGCACCAGCTGACGCAGGCGCATATGGGTGCAGCCCAAGGTCTTGAGGTCGGCTTGAGAGGGTGGATCGACGACTGCATTCATGATGAGCAAGTCCAACTTTGGTTTTCGCATTATACTTGCATTTACAAATATTGTATATACAATTTAAAAAGGATACCGAATGGATGCCACGACCCACAACGCCGCGCCGGATTCGAGCGCCGAGCAGACTCTGCGCCAGTGGAATCACGAACACGATGAGGTAATGGCCCGCATGCGCGCGGGGGGCGGCAAGCCGGGCCTCGCCAGCGCTGCCATGGTGGCCGGAAGAACCGGTCTCGAGACCATGCAGGCCATGCTGGCGGGCGAGTTGCCCTACGCGCACATCGCCGAGACGCTGGACTTCATGCTGGTGCAGGTCGGCCCCGGCAAGGCGGTCTTTCAGGGCACACCGCAACTCAGGCACTACAACCCGCTGGGCACCGTGCACGGCGGCTGGTATGCCACCTTGCTCGATTCCGCCGTGGGTTGCGCCATACACACCATGATGCCGGCCGGGCGCGGCTACACCACGGCCGAGCTCAGCGTCAACATCGTGCGCGCCGCCTCCGACAAGTCAGGCCCGCTGCGCGCTATCGGCAGCGTGATCCATTGCGGCCGGCAACTGGCCACGGCCGAGGGGCGCATCGTCGGCCCCGACGGCAAGCTGTACGCGCATGCCACCACGACCTGCCTGGTGTTCGAGCTGCCCAGGCAGGTGGCTCAGGCCGCCACGCCTTCCTTCACCGTATCCGCCATGTCCGTGTAATCCTTGACCTTGTCAAAGTTCAGGTACTGGTAGATCTTGTCGCTGGCGGCGTTCAGCACGCCCATGTCGGCCATGTACTCGGCCTTG
>DATNBD010000230.1:0-13403 GCA_035572155.1 Rhodoferax sp. | reverse complement strand
GTGGGCGTGGCCAACATCCGGCGCTTCGAGGCCGAACTGGCGCATCCGCCGCGCTATGTCACGCAGGGCGAACGCGGCGCGGGCTTTGCGCAGGTGGTGCGCGCGATCCTGGATCCTGCTGGCGTCGTCTTGTAACGCGGCGTCATCTGGACCTGCTACCCTGTAGCTTCCGCTTTGGCGTATTGCACACGCCCTCCGATGGCCCGCCGCCCTTCTTCCGCCGCCGCCCTGACGCGCGCGTACCAGCGCAACGTCAAGGCACTCACCAAGGCCACCCTGCAGGGGGGCCAGCGGCTGGCCGGGCAATTGCAGCGCGTCGGCACGCAACACCTCGCGCCGCCACCGGGGCGCGGCGACTGGATTGGCGGCATGGCGCTCGGGCCGGCCGGCGCGCGCGGCTATCACCTCTACCGTCCGCCGGATCTCAAGCTGCTGCCCGGCGAGCGCCTGCCCCTGCTGGTCATGCTGCACGGTTGCGGCCAGACCGGGCGCGATTTTGCGGTGAGCACGCGCATGGACCGGCTGGCCGCGCAGCATCGCTTTCTGGTGCTGTATCCGGAGCAGGACCGGCTGGCCAACGCCCAGGGCTGCTGGAACTGGTTTGACAGGCGCTCCGGCAAGGCCGACGCCGAAGCCGCCACGCTGATGGCCGCCGTGGACCAGGTGTGCCTGCTGTACCGCGCGGACCGCGAACGCGTGGCCGTCGCGGGCCTGTCGGCCGGTGCCAGCATGGCGGCGCTGCTCGCCACGCGCTACCCGGTGCGCTTCAAGGCGGTGGCGATGCACTCGGGCGTGGCGCCCGGCGCGGCCAAGTCGCCGGTGACCGCGCTCGGCGCCATGCGCGGCCAGCACCCGCCGGCGATTCTTGCGACGGCCGTTGGCAAGGCGATGGGCGCCGCGGCGCTGTTCACCACGCTGCCGCCGCTGCTGGTGCTGCAGGGCGATGCCGACGACGTCGTCGCGCCGGGCAACGCGCAAGACAGCGCGACCATCTGGGCTGCGGCCACCGGCGCTGTAGCTGGCAAGCCGCGCGTACTAAAACGCGGCAAGCGCTACCCAATGCGTGTGACCGACTACCGGAAGCAGGGTCACACGTGCGTGACGCTGTGCCAGATCGCGCAGCTCGGCCACGCCTGGAGCGGCGGCGCGGCGCGCGCGCCGTTCAGCGACCCGGCGGGGCCGGACGCTTCGCGTCTGGTATGGGTGTTTGCCGCGCGGCAGTTCACCGCAGCCGCGCGCGCGTGACAGGGCCTGGGTTTGCCCGCCCAAGACTGCGTTGGCGGCGGCGCCAACGCCGACTGTTTTACGTGCCCGCCCGCTCCAGCATCGCATGCAGCAGCACGTTGCAGCCGGCGGTGATGTGCTCGGGCTTGGCGTCTTCGATCTCGTTGTGGCTGATGCCGTCTTTGCAGGGAATGAAGATCATGCCGCTGGGCGCCAGCTTGGCCATGTAGACCGCGTCGTGGCCGGCACCGGAGACTGCGGGCATGTTGGAGTAACCCAGTTTCTTGGCGGCGCGCGCCACGGCGTCGATGCAGTCGGCATGGAAGGCTTGCGCAGGGTAACTGGACACCAGTTCAATCTGGATGTTCAGACCCGTCTTCTGGCTGAGTTTGGCCGCATGGGCCTTGACTTCATCCGCCATCTGGTCCACCAGCGCGTCGGTGCTGTTGCGCAGATCGATGGAGAACTTCACGCGCCCCGGGATGACGTTGCGGCTATTCGGGTGCACCTGCACCATGCCCACGGTGCCGCGGCCATGCGGTGCATGGCGCAACGCGGCCGCCACCACCTCCTGCATCAAATGGGTGGCCACCTGCATCGCGTCCTTGCGCAGGGCCATGGGGGTGGGGCCGGCGTGCGCCTCCATGCCGGTGACGGTGCAATCGAACCAGCGGATGCCCAGCACGCCTTGCACCACACCGATGGTCTTGTCGTTGTCTTCCAGTACCGGGCCCTGCTCGATATGGGTTTCGAAATACGCGCCAATGGGATGCTGGCCCGGCTCCTGCTCGCCGATGTAGCCAATGCGCGCCAATTCGTCCTTCACCGACTTGCCCTCGGTGTCGCGCGCGGCGTAGGCATGCTCCAGCGTGAAGGCCTTGGCAAAGACGCCCGAACCCATCATGACCGGCACAAAGCGCGAGCCTTCTTCGTTGGTCCAGAAGGCTACTTCAATCGGAGCCTCGGTCTCGATGCCTCGATCGTTCAGGGTGCGCACCACTTCGAGGCCGGCCAGCACACCGTAGTTGCCGTCGAACTTGCCACCGGTCGGCTGGGTGTCGATGTGGCTGCCGGTGACAATGGGCGGCAGACTGTTGTTGCGCCCGGCGCGGCGCATGAAGCCGTTGCCGATCTTGTCGATGGTGACCGTCATGCCGGCTTCCCTGGCCCAGCGCAGGACCAGGTCACGGCCCTGCTTGTCCAGGTCGGTGAGGGTGAGGCGGCACACACCTCCCTTGGGCGTGGCGCCAATTTGCGCCAGTTCCATCAGCGAAGCCCACAGGCGTTTGCCGTTGATGCGCAGGCTGCTGATGTCAACGGCCGTTTCAGTTTCGTTGCTCATGATGTTCTCCAATCAGAAAGTGTTGGGTCGTTCAGCGAGCGACCGCAGTGGGCGCCAGGGTTTCGGCCCGCTGTTTCACGGCCGCGAAGTTGGGGCCAAAGGCCGGGCGCTTGATATAGCGCCCCTTGCCGCGCACCGCACGCAAATCCCCCTGCACGAACACCAGCTCGCCCTGGCTGATGGTGTGGCTGGGGATGCCACGCACAGTGCGGCCCTCAAACACATTGAAGTCGCATTTGCTGTGTTGCGTGGCGACCGAGAGCGTCTTGCTGCCCTGCGGGTCCCACACCACCAGGTCTGCATCTGCGCCCACCGATACGCTGCCCTTTTGCGGATAGATGTTGAACAGCCTGGCGGCGTTGGCCGAGGTGACCGCCACGAATTCGGAAGGAGTCAAGCGCCCGGTATTCACCCCCGCATCCCAGATCACGGCCATGCGCTCTTCCACGCCGCCGCAGCCATTGGGTATCTTGGAGAAATCGTCCTTGCCTGCCGCCTTTTGACCTGCGCAGAACGTGCAGTGATCGGTCGCGGTCGTGTGCAGATTCCCCGACTGGAGGCCACGCCAGAGAAATTCCTGGTGGCCCTTGGGCCGGAACGGAGGGCTCATGACATGGGCCGCGGCCGTCGCAAAGTCGGGGTGCCGATAAACACTGTCGTCCAACACCAGGTGGCCTGCCAGCACTTCGCCGTACACGCGCTGGCCCCGCGCGCGGGCGCGGGCAATGGCTTCGGCGGCCTCGATGCAGGACACATGCACCACATAAATCGGCACATTCAGCACGTCGGCAATGGCAATGGCGCGGTTCGCGGCCTCGGCTTCCACCATGGGCGGGCGCGACAGTGGATGGCCCTCGGGGCCCGTGATGCCCATGGCGGCCACTTCCTTTTGCAGCAGAAACACCAGCTCGCCGTTCTCGGCATGCACGGTGGGCATGGCCCCCAGTTCCAGCGCGCGCTTGAAACTGTTCACCAGCGTTTCGTCATCGCACATGATGGCGTTCTTGTAGGCCATGAAATGCTTGAAGCTGTTCACACCTTCCTGCTGCACCAGGGTGCCCATGTCGCGCTTGACACTGTCGCTCCACCAAGTTACAGCGACGTGAAAACTGTAATCGCTCGCCGCCTTCTCGGCCCAACCGCGCCACTTGCGGAAGGCATCCATCAGCGGCTCCTTCGGGTCGGGGATGACGAAGTCGATGATGGTGGTGTTGCCCCCC
This sequence comes from Rhodoferax sp., assembly GCA_035572155.1. Lineage (GTDB taxonomy): Bacteria > Pseudomonadota > Gammaproteobacteria > Burkholderiales > Burkholderiaceae_C > Rhodoferax_A. The sequence continues at coordinate 9,617 of DATNBD010000230.1, read as the reverse complement.
GCCAGCCCTGCCGCCGTGCCGGTATAGAAGTCATCCGCCGCGGTGGTGCCCATGAAGGGCAACTGCATATGGGTGTGCGGATCGATCCCGCCCGGCATCACATACTGGCCGCCGGCATCGATCACTTTGGCATGCCCCGGCGCATCGAGGTCCTCACCGACCGCGACAATCTTGCCGTCCTGGCACAGGACGTCGGCACGAAACGCACGGTCTGCATTAACGACAGTGCCACCGCGAACAATGATGGTCATTGACTTCTCCTGAATGATGTTGGCCGCTCCCGCAACCGGGAGCGGCGAAAAAACCGGACGCGCCGAGCCGCCCGGCTAGCTGCGAACGGGGGGACTGATGACGGGCAGCCCCTTGCCCTTCATCAGCCCGCCATAGACGATGGCGGCAATGGCGAGCCCGACGAACCACGCGTAGGTGTAGATCCCCTTGAAGGTGTCGCTTACGCCGGGAAAGGCAGCAGGAAAGGCGGCATTCAGAAAACCGGGAATATTCGGCAGAACGGCAATGACGAAGGCCACGATGGCGGCGTAGTTCCAGCCATTGCCGTAGGAGTATTGACCGTCGTCGCGGTAGAGCTGGTCCACATCGAGTTCGGTCTTGCGAACCAGGAAGTAGTCCACGATCAGGATGCCGGCGATCGGCCCGAGCAGCGCGGAGTAGCCGATCAGCCAGGTGAAGATATAGCCTTGGGTCGATTCGAGCACCTTCCAGGGCATCATCACGATCGCGATGAATGCAGTGATGTATCCGCCCACCCTGTACGAAATGCGCTTGGGCGCGAGCGAGGAAAAATCATAAGCGGGGCCCACCAGATTCGCGGCCAGGTTCACGCTGACGGTATCGATGAGCAAAATGATCAGCGCGATCAGGACGCCTGCGCCCGTCATGCGGCTGGCGACATCGACAGGATCCCAGATCGCCTTGCCGTACAGAACGACGGTGCCCGACGTCACGATCACAGCCATCATCGCCAAAAGCCCCATGGGCACGGGCAGGCCAATGGACTGGCCCAGCACCTGATCGCGTTGCGACTTGGCAAAGCGCGTGAAGTCCGGGATATTGAGCGCCAGCGTGGCCCAGAAACCGACCATGGCCGTCAGCGAGGGCCAGAAGACGGCCCAGAACTGGCCCGCCTTCTTGCCGCCCGCCACGAACTGCGACGGCTGATCGAGCAAGGTTCCGAAGCCGCCGACCTTGTCGTAGATCCACCAGAGCAGGACGAAACAGATCACGATCTTGAGCGGCGCCGTGTAGGTTTCGAGCCGTCGGATCGAATCCATACCGTGCACGATGTACCAGAACTGGATGGCCCAGAACGCCAGAAAGCAGATCACCTGGCCGCCGTTGATGCCCAGCCCCGCGATTTTGTCGCCGCCGATCGGATGCCCGAGCAGCACGCCGAGCAGGGTGTAGATCATCTCGCCGCCAAACCAGGTCTGGATGCCATACCAGCCGCAGGCCACGATCGCGCGCATCAGCGCGGGCAAGCGGGCACCGGTGGTGCCGAACGACGATCGGGCCAGCACGGCATAGGGGATGCCGAACTTGGCACCGGCATGGCCGATCAGCAGCATCGGGACCAGCACGATCGCGTTCGCCAGAAACACCGTCCACACGGCTTGATAGCCCGACATGCCGCTGTCGATCAGGCTGGCCGCCAGCGTGTAGGCGGGAATGCACATCACCATGCCGACCCAGAGCGACGCAAAGTGATACCAGCGCCAGGTGCGCTGGGCTGCGGTGGTCGGTGCTAAATCTTCGTTCCAGAGCTGTGTATTCGTTGACATGTTATTTCCCACAATGAGTCTCTCCATCGATTGAATGAAACGTTCGCTTCGTAGTGAACTGACGTTTTCCCCTCTGACTGTTGTTGTTCCTCCGTTCCCCGCCAAATGCCCTTTCGGGATCGGGCCCAACACTTTGACCTAAAACGCCCTTTCTGCCAACACCAAACCCGCAGAACATCCGGCTGCAGTCACACCGTCGCGGCGGCACATGTCGAACTCATTGGATTGTTGGGGTGGACAGTCCAGTTGGCGTACTCCCCTGGGACCGGCTTGCCGGAACGCAAATCGATCTCGCCCGGCTTCAGGGTACGCATGGTGATCGTGTTGGGCACGGGGCAGATCGATACGCACAGATTGCATCCGACGCACTCCGCTTCGTTGATCTCGAAATGGCGCTTGCCATCCTTCGTGGCGGTAATCGCCTGGTGTGAGGTGTCTTCGCAGACCACATGACAGCGGCCACACTGGATACACGAATCCTGGTTGATGACCGCCTTTTCGATGTGGTTCATGTTGAGGTTGCTCCAGCCCGTGATGCTGGGCAAGGCCCTGCCCACCATGTCCTCTACGCTGGCGTACCCCTGCTCATCCATGAAATTCGACAAGCCGTCGCAGAGGTCTTCGATGATCCTGAATCCATAGACCATGGCGGCCGTGCAGACCTGAACGGTGCCGCAGCCCATGGCAATGAACTCGGCGGCGTCGCGCCAGGTGGAAATTCCGCCAATGCCCGAGATGGGCAAGCCAGCTGTCTGCATGTCGCGCGCGATCTCGGCCACCATGTTCAGGGCAATGGGCTTCACGGCCGTGCCGCAGTAGCCGCCATGCGAACCCTGTTTGCCCACGCTCGGCACCATGGTCATGGTGCCAAGGTCAACCCCCATGATGGAATTGATGGTGTTGATCAACGACACCGCATCGGCGCCCCCATTCTTTGCGGCGCGCGCCGGATGGCGCACGTCGGTGATGTTGGGCGTCAGCTTCACGATCACGGGCAGGCGGGTGTAGGTCTTGCACCAGCGCGCCACCATCTCGACGTATTCGGGCACCTGCCCCACCGAGGCCCCCATGCCGCGCTCGCTCATGCCATGCGGGCAGCCGAAGTTCAGCTCAATGCCGTCGCAGCCCGTGTCTTCCACGCGGGGCAGGATTTTTTTCCATGAATCTTCCTCGCAGGGCACCATGATGGACACGACCATGGCGCGGTCCGGCCACGCGCGCTTCACGCGCTTGATCTCGTCCAGATTGGTTTGCAGCGGGCGGTCGGAAATCAGTTCGATGTTGTTGAAGCCAATGACACGCCGGTCACCGTTGAGAAGAGCCGAATAGCGCGGACCATAAACGTTCACAACGTGCGGGTCCTCCCCCACCGTTTTCCAAACCACACCGCCCCACCCGGCCTCGAAAGCCCGTACCACGTTGTATTCCTTGTCGGTGGGCGGCGCGGACGCCAGCCAGAACGGGTTGGGACTCTTGATGCCTAAAAATTCCGTGTTCAGGTTTGCCATGTTTTTGCTCCGTGGTCGCGATGCGCGGGATCAGGCGCCGAGCGCCTCGTGAATGGACCGGGCCGCGACCTTGCCATGCTCCACCGCTTCAACGGTGAGATCGCGCCCGCCCAGCCGGCAATCGCCGCCCGCCCAGACCTTCGCGTTGGAGGTACGGCCTTCATCGTCGGTGACAATCCGGCCCTGCCGAAGCTCCAACGCGCTGCCTAGCGGCTGCGCAACAAAATTTTGACCGATCGCCTTCATGACGACATCGGCATCCAGCGTGAAGCGCTCGCCCGTCTCCACCAGACTGCCGCCATCGGCCCGGGTGTAGCCAAATTCAATCCCGGTGATGCGGCCGTTCTTGGCCAGCAGCGCCTTGGGGGTTGCCCAATGACGCACATGAACACCATTCTTCTGCGCCCAGTCCTGCTCATAACCCGAAGCCGACATCTCGGCCGCGCCTCGCCGGTACACCATGGTGACGGTTTCCGCGCCCAATTTTTTCGACTGCACGGCGGCATCCACGGCCGTCATGCCGCCGCCCACCACCACCACGTTGCGGCCCACGGGCACCTCGGCATAGGCGCGCGCCTGGCGCAACTCGGCAATGAATTCGACCGCGTTGCGCAGGCCTGCTGCTTTCGGCTCTTCGATGCCGATCGCATTCACCCCCGCCAGGCCCAGGCCCAGAAAGACGGCGTCGTATTCGCGCACCAGCACATCCAGTTGAACATCAACCCCCAATCGCGTGTTGTTTCGAACCTCGATACCGCCGATGGACAACAGCCAGTCCACCTCCTTCTGGGCAAAGCCGTTGGTGGTCTTGTAGGTCGCCAGGCCGTATTCATTGAGCCCGCCCGGCTTCGGGTTGGCGTCCAGCAGCACGACGGCATGCCCCAGCCGTGCAAGACCATGTGCGCAGGCCAGCCCGGCCGGGCCGGCGCCCACCACGGCCACCTTGCGCCCCGTGGGTGCGGCGCGCGTGAACAGCGGCGCACCAGGCATCTCGAAGAACCGGTCGGTCGCGTAGCGCTGCAACAGGCCAATTTCAACAGGCTTCTCCTCACCGGCATTGCGCACGCAAGCCTGCTCGCACAACACCTCGGTCGGGCAGACGCGTGCACACATGCCGCCCAAAGGGTTGGCGCTCAGAATGGCATGCGCCGACCCGCGAATGTTGTCGTCCGCGATTCGGCGAATGAAACCCGGAATATCGATGCCGGTCGGGCAGGCGGTCTGGCACGGCGCCTCAAAGCAGTAGTAGCAGCGGTCTGCCTCAATCCTGGCTTGCGCCAGGTTCAGCGCGGCGTGCGAGTCACAAAAATTTTGCTCGTAGTGAGCGCGCGGCAAACGGGCGGGGTGGACACCGGGCGTGGAAGAATCAATCTGCATGTTCGGCTTTTCAGGTTCGGCGGTGTGGTCCGCGGGAGTCGAAAAAATGAGTCGATGGCAAATCCGAGTCAAGGAGCGATTAGGTGCAAAAATTCGACTTTTACCAATTGGTAAAAACCCTCACTGAATCTTGCGCAAATGCAACAAACAATTCGATATGAAAAAAACCGCCGAATCGAAGAAGGTGAAGCACAGCGCCACCCGCGAACAGCTGGAGCAGGACATCCTTGCGGCCGCGAAGCGCCTGTTTGCGAAACGCGGCTTCGGAGGCGTGTCACTGGATCACGTCGCCCGCGAAGTGGGGGTCTCCAAGCAAAACCTGCTCTACTACTTTCCTAGCAAGGAAGAGCTTTACCGGCGCGTCCTGCACGGCGTGCTGGATGTCTGGCTGTCCTACATGGATGCGCTAAGCCATCGCGCGGACGACCCGGAGCAGGCGCTGCGCGAGTACATCGCGGGCAAGTTGCGGTTCTCGCGCGAGCACCCGGACGATTCCCGCGTGTACGCGAACGAAGTGATCTCCGGCGCGCCCATTTTTTCCGCGCAAATTGCCGCTCGCGTGATCCCCGCGCTGCAGGCCGACGTGGCCATCTTCAACCGGTGGGCCAAGCAGGGCCTGTGCCGCCCCGTGGATGGCAGGCACCTGATGATTTTGCTGTGGGCATCCACGCAGGCGTATGCCGACTGGGCCAGCCAGATCAGCCTGGTGCTGGAAAAACCCGCGCTCGAAGCCCGGGATTTCGAGGCCGCGGAGTCTCTCCTTGTGGACATGGTGCTGCGCACCGTGCTGGTTGCCGCGCCAGCAGCCGCCTCGACCCAAAGACGTCGTTCATCCGTCCAATAGCGCCGCAAGCCGACGCGTTCCGGCCGGAAGATTGCGCGCACCTCGCGCGTGGCCCGAACTACCGATGCGATGGAAAACTGTACGTGGCGCCTTCACGCACACCGGCAGAGGGCCAGCGCTGGGTGATGGTTTTCCGCTTGGTATAGAAGCGCACCGCGTCCGGACCGTAGGCGCCGAGGTCGCCAAACAGCGAGCGTTTCCAGCCGCCGAACGAGTGGTAGGCCACCGGCACCGGCAGCGGCACGTTGATACCGACCATGCCGACCTGGATGTGGTCGCTGAAGTAGCGCGCCGCCTCGCCGTCGCGCGTGAAGATGCAGGTGCCGTTGCCATACTCGTGCGCATCGATCAGATCCATGGCCTCCTGCAGCGTTTTCACGCGCACCACGCCGAGCACCGGGCCAAAAATTTCTTCCTGGTAAATGCGCATGCCGGGCTTCACGTTATCGAACAGGCAGGTGCCCAGAAAGTAGCCTTTCTCATGGCCGGCGACCTGCAGGCCGCGGCCGTCAACCACCAGCGTGGCGCCCTCGGCCACGCCCTGATCCACATAGCCCTTCACCTTCTCGAAATGTTGCTGCGTGACCAGCGGGCCCATGTGATTGCCATTGTCAGTGCCCGGGCCGACCTTCATTTGCGCCATCTCGGCCTTCAGGCCGGCAATCATCGCATCGGCGGCCGCGTCGCCCACGGCCAGCACCAGCGGAACCGCCATGCAACGCTCGCCGCACGAGCCGAACGCCGCGCCCATCATCGCATTCACCGCATTGCCGATGTCGGCGTCGGGCATCACGATCGCGTGGTTCTTGGCGCCGCCCAGCGCCTGCACGCGCTTGCCGTGGGCGCAGCCGGCGGCGTAGATGGCCGCCGCGATGGGGGTGGAGCCGACGAAGCTCACGGCCTTGACGCGCGGGTCGGCCAGCAAGGTGTCCACCGCTTCCTTGTCGCCGTTCACCACGTTGAGCACGCCGGGAGGCAAGCCGGCCTGCAGCGCGAGTTCGGCAATCCGCAGCACCGACGACGGGTCGCGCTCCGAAGGCTTGAGGACAAAGGTGTTGCCGCAGGCCACGGCCATGGGCCACATCCACAGCGGCACCATCGCGGGAAAGTTGAACGGCGTGATGCCGGCGCACACGCCCAGCGCCTGGAACTCGCTCCAGGTGTCGATGGAAGGGCCCGCGTTGCGGCTGTGTTCGCCCTTGAGCAGCTCGGGCGCATAGCTGGCGTATTCCACGTTCTCGATGCCGCGCTGCACCTCGCCATGCGCGTCGGACAGCACCTTGCCGTGCTCGGCGGTAATGAGCGCGGCGATCTGGTCGGCGTTTTCTTCCAGCAGCACCTTGAGACGGCTCATGACGCGCGCGCGCTTGAGCGGCGGCGTGTTGCGCCAGGCCGGGAAGGCGGCCTGTGCCGAGGCGATGGCCTGCTCTACCGTGGCCTTGCCGGCCAGCGCCACGCTCTTGCGCGACAGGCCGGTGGCGGGATCGAACACCGGCTGGGTCCGCGCGGTGTCGGCGACGTGCCGGCCGTCGATGAAGTGGCCGATGGTGGCGGTAACGTTTTTCTCGTTTTGCATGATTTTCAATATAAAAAGTGCTGCAAACCCATATCAGACAAGCATTTACAGCTATTAATAAGGGAGTCTCGGGTTCAGGCGGTTTCGGCCAGCGCATCGCCCAGCGCGTTGATCAGCCGGTCGATCTCGGCCTTCTCGCTGATAAAGGGCGGTGCGAGTTGGATGGTGTCGCCGCCGTAGCGCACGTAAAAGCCCTTCTTCCAGCAATTCATCGCGATCTCGTACGGGCGGCGCGCCGGCTCGCCGGGCAGCGAGGCAATCGTGAAGCCGGCGGCCAGTCCGTAGTTGCGGATGTCGGCCACATGCTTGCTGCCCTTGAGGCTGTGCACCGCGTTCTCGAAATGCGGCGCCAGCGCCTTCACGCGGCCGATCATGTCCTCTTTTTGCAACAGATCGAGGGCCGCCACGCCAGCGGCGCAGGCCACCGGATGCGCCGAGTAGGTGTAGCCATGCGGAAACTCGACCAGGTATTCCGGCCCCCCCGCGGCCATGAAGGTGTCGTAGATTTCCTTGCTGGCCACGCAGCCACCCAGCGGCTGCGCGCCGTTGGTCACCTGCTTGGCAAAGTTCATGATGTCGGGCGTGACGCCAAAGGCCTCGGCGCCGGTCCAGGCCCCGGCGCGGCCAAAGCCGGTGATCACCTCGTCGAAGATCAGCAGGATGTTGTGCGCGGTGCAAATCTCGCGCAGACGCTGCAGGTAGCCCACGGGTGGAATCAACACACCGGCCGAGCCCGCGAACGGTTCGACAATCACGGCAGCGATGTTCGATGCGTCGTGCAGTGCAATCACGTCCAGCAGCTTGTCGGCCAGTTCGACGCCCGTCGGCGGCATGCCGCGGAGAAAGGAGCCGGCAGCGGGCTGGGTATGCGGGATGTGGTCGGCATCGATGCCCCGGCCATACAACTTGCGGTTGCCGCCGATGCCGCCCACCGAAATGCCCCCGAAGTTGACGCCGTGGTAGCCTTTTTCCCGGCCGATCAGTACCGTCTTACTGGCCTGACCTCGGGCACGCCAGTAGGCCCGCGCCATCTTGAGCGAGGTATCGGCGGCTTCGGAGCCCGAGTCGGTGAAGAAGACATAGTCCAGACCTTCGGGCGTGAGCTCCTTGATCTTGTTGGCCAACTCGAACGACAGCGGGTGGCCGAACTGGAAGGCCGGCGCATAGTCCAGCTTGGCAGCCTGGCGACCGATCGCCTCGGCAATCTCGCGGCGCCCATGGCCCATGCCTGCGCACCAAAGGCCGGACAGTCCGTCAAAGATTTTCCGCCCGTCGGCGTCCGTGTAGTAGCAGCCGCTGGCTTCGACGATCATGCGGGGATGCGCCTTGAACTCGCGATTCGCGGTGTAAGGCATCCAGTGCGCATCCAGCCAGGCGGCATCCATCCGGGGAGCGTTGGCGACCGGAGCGGGGGTTTCCATTTTGACGAAAGTCATGCTGACTCCTTGAAAGAAAAGGGGCCCGTTGGGGGTACGGACGGGGTTTGAGCATTGTCCGATCCTCTGTTAATCTCTAAAAGAATCCAATATCAATGTTTACTTGAGGATTCATGCAAGTAAAAAATCCCGATGGCAAGAAGCGGGCCGTTCTGGGCCAGTTGAGTGACATGGACCTGCGTCTTTTGCAGGTGTTCAAGAGCGTGGTGGACTGTGGCGGGATGTCGGCTGCGGAACTGGAGCTGAATATCGGCACCTCGACCGTGAGCCGTCACGTGAAGGACCTGGAAACCCGGCTCGGCCTGCTGCTGTGCCGGCGCGGCCGGGCCGGCTTCGCGCTGACCGCCGAGGGCAAGCGGGTCTACGACGAAACCTTGCGCCTGCTGGCCTCGGTCGACGGCTTTCGCAACAGCATCGACGATATCCACTCTCGCATGGGCGGACAATTGGCAGTGGCAGTTTTCGACAAGACGGCCAGCAACCCGCAGGCCCGGATCGGTGAAGCCATCGCCGCGTTCACGGAACTCGCGCCCGAGGTGAACCTGCAGATGCATGTGGCCTCGATCAATGCCATCGAGCGCGGCGTCATCGACGGCACCTACCAGGTCGGCATCATCCCGACCCACCGCAACTCGCCAAGCCTGCTGTACGCCAATCTTTTTGGCGAAACCATGTTGCTCTACTGTGGGGCGCGGCATCCGCTGTTTGGCGCTGACTATGGCGCGCTCACCTGGGACGGCCTGCGTGCCTACCATTTCGCCGGCCTGGGCTACCACTCTCCCAACATGGAGCTGAGCCACAACGCCAAGCTGCCGCGCAAGGCCACCGGATTTGACCAGGAAGCCATTGCCACATTGATCGTGTCCGGCAAGTATCTGGGCTTCCTGCCGGACCATTATGCCGAGGCATTCGAGCGGCGCGGGCAGATGCAGGTCGTGCGGCCCGCATTGTTCCACTACGCATGTCAGTTTGTGAGCCTGGTACGACGCTCACCGCAACCATCGCGCGTGGCGCAGGCATTTCATGAGTGCCTCATCAGAGCACACGCAAGCACATAGCTGAGGGTTTGGTTCTGCG
>DATNBD010000229.1:0-3793 GCA_035572155.1 Rhodoferax sp. | reverse complement strand
GTAGCTACAAAATCAGTAGTTTTCAGGGTCCGGGCGTTGATGCCTTCAATGCAGACCACGCGCGCATCGCCGCGCAGGGACGGGTGCAACTGGCCATGGCCCACGTCTACGCCGACCACGCCGGCCGCGCCGTGCTGTAGCAGGCAATCGGTGAAGCCGCCGGTCGATTGACCCACATCCAGGCAACGCTTGCCCGCGACGCTGAGCCCGCTCTGGCGCAGCGCTCCTTCGAGCTTGAGGCCGCCACGCGAGACATAGCGCGCCTCGGCCGTATCAACGAGGTCCAGTTCCGCGGACTCGGGCAGATCGTCGCGGTTCCTCGTAACCGCCTTCCAGGCGCCGCCACCGCCGGTCACGCGCCAGCGCAAGCCGCCCGCGATGAGGCGCACGGCCTGCGAGCGTGATGCGGCCATACCACGTTCGACGAGGAGTTGATCGGCGCGCATAAGTCCACATGGATGCCCGATCAAGCCGGGCATGACATGGTCTTTTTCAGTACCGGTAGCTGTCGGCCTTGTACGGGCCCTGCTTGCTCACGCCGATGTAGGCGGCCTGCTCGTCGGTGAGCTCGGTCAGCATCGCGCCGACCTTCTTCAGGTGCAGGCGCGCCACCTTCTCATCGAGGTGCTTGGGCAGCACATAGACCTTGCCGGCCTGGTAGGCGTCGGGCTTGGTGAACAGCTCGATCTGCGCGATGGTCTGGTTCGCGAACGAAGACGACATCACGAAGCTCGGGTGCCCCGTGCCGCAGCCCAGGTTCACCAGGCGGCCCTTGGCCAGCAGGATGATCTTCTTGCCATCGGGGAAGGTGATGTGGTCCACCTGCGGCTTGATCTCTTCCCACTCGTACTTCTCGATGGAGGCGACATCGATCTCGTTGTCGAAGTGGCCGATGTTGCAGACGATGGCCTGGTCCTTCATCTTCGCCATCGTGTCGTGCGTGATGACGTTCTTGTTGCCGGTGGTCGTGACGAAGATGTCGGCCTTGTCGGCGGCGTAGTCCATGGTCACTACACGATAGCCTTCCATCGCGGCCTGCAGCGCGTTGATCGGGTCGATTTCCGTGACCCACACCTGCGCCGACAGCGCGCGCAGCGCCTGCGCCGAGCCCTTGCCCACGTCGCCGTACCCGGCCACGCACGCCACCTTGCCGGCGATCATCACGTCGGTGGCGCGCTTGATGCCGTCCACCAGCGATTCGCGGCAACCGTAGAGGTTGTCGAACTTGCTCTTCGTCACCGAGTCATTGACGTTGATGGCGCGGAACAGCAAGGTGCCCTTGGCCGACATCTCGTTCAGGCGGTGCACGCCAGTGGTGGTCTCTTCGGTCACGCCGATGATCTCGGCCGATTTGCGCGTGTACCAGGTGGCATCGACGGCCAGCTTCGCCTTGATGGCGGCGTAGAGGATGCGTTCTTCCTCGCTGGTCGGATTCGCCAGCACGCCCAGGTCCTTCTCGGCGCGCTGGCCCAGGTGCATCAGGAGCGTGGCGTCACCGCCGTCGTCCAGGATCATGTTCGGGCCTTCGCCTTGCGTACCCGGGGCGCCTGGCCGGGCGCCCTTCACCCCTTCGCCGAATTCGAAGATGCGGTGGGTGTAGTCCCAGTAGTCGGTGAGCGACTCGCCCTTGATCGCAAACACCGGCGTGCCCTGGGCGGCGATCGCGGCGGCGGCGTGGTCCTGCGTCGAGAAAATGTTGCACGAGGCCCAGCGCACCTGCGCACCGAGCGCCTGCAGCGTCTCGATCAGCACGCCGGTCTGGATGGTCATGTGCAGCGAGCCGGTGATGCGCGCGCCCTTGAGTGGCTGGCTCTTGGCAAATTCTTCGCGGATGGCCATCAGGCCGGGCATCTCGGTCTGGGCAATATTGAGTTCCTTGCGGCCCCAGGCGGCCAGCGACAGGTCGGCAACAACGTGGTCCTGCGACGTGGCAGGTTTGAGGACAGCGCTCATGGTCAACTCCAAAAACTAGTTTGAACAACCACGGGCTGCGGGGGAAAACTCACCGCACAGACCCGTGGGTGAGCGCAGTTGATGCAGTGGCCCGCCGGTGGCAAGCCATGCTGTCCGAGCCTCGTCCACAAGGTGTGAACTGCAACGCTCCTCGGAAGTTGCGTATTTTAACGCGGGTTGGCGGTGCCGTGCCCTAGTGGGTGCCATGCACATGCTTGCGGCTTTTCGGTGCGGGGCGGTCAGCCACCATCTCGCCCGACAGCCCCTTGAGAATGCCGCAGTCGGCGGCCGCGTGGGCCTCGCTGCATTGCTGGCGCAGCACCTTCAGCTGCTTCTCCAGGGCGCGCAACTCGCGGATACGCTGTGCCACATGGCCGATATGCTCATCCAGCAGCTCGTTGACCCCCGCGCAGTTCTCCTGCGGCGAAGCCTTGAAGCGCAAGAGCGCGCGAATCTCGTCGAGCGCCATATCAAGCGTGCGGCAGTGGCGGATCAACGTCAGCCGCTCAACGTGCTCCTGGCCGTAGATACGGTAGTTGCCGTCGGTGCGGCCCGTCGGCGGCAGCAGGCCTTCGCGCTCGTAAAAGCGGATGGTCTCCAGCGGGGTGAGCGTCGCCCGCGCCAGTTCGCCAATCTTCATGGGAAGTGTCCTCTCAGTGCCTGTTGACTCTACACCTGCTACGGGGTTTTCAATAGAGACCACATGAGGAAAGACACCATGGCGGATACCCCACACAGCTCCTGCAACTGCGACGCGGACGCATGCGCTGCGCCCGTGACGTTGACGGTGCCACGCCCGGCGTCTGGGGGTGCGCACCACGATCATGCAGGGCATGCCCACGACCACAACCACGATCAGTCCGCTGGCGTGGTCCGGCTGGGCGCCGCGCTGGGGCTGGCGCTGATCGCGGAAGCCCTGCATTTCGTGGCCGGGGATGCCGGCGTGACGATTCCCCTGGGGCTGGCCATCGCGGCCGTCGCGATCTGGCTCGCGGGGGCCGAGACCTACATCAGCGGCGTCAAGTCGCTGCGCCGCGGCCGTCTCGGCATCAATGCCCTCATGAGCGTGGCGGTCACTGGCGCCTTTCTGATCGGCCGCTGGCCCGAGGCGGCGATGGTGATGGCACTCTACGCGGTTGCCGAGCTGATCGAGGCACGCGCGGCCGACCGCGCCCGCCACGCCATTCGCACACTGCTAGCGCTGGCGCCGGAACAGGCCGAGGTGTTGCAGGCCGACGGGCGCTGGGAAACCCTGGCCGCGGAGCAGATTGCGCTGCAGGCGATCGTGCGCATCAAGCCCGGCGCGCGTGTACCGCTCGACGGCATCATCACGGACGGCCAAAGCGCCGTGGACCAGGCCCCCGTCACCGGGGAGAGCCTGCCCGTGGACCGGACCGTGGGCGACATGGTTTTCGCCGGCACCATCAACGGCACCGGCGAGCTGCAGTTCCGCGTCACGGCGGCGGCCGCCAACACCACGCTCGCCCGCATCATCCACGCCGTCGAGCAGGCGCAGGGAACGCGCGCGCCGACACAGCGCCTGGTCGATCGCTTTGCGGCAATCTATACGCCGTCCGTCTTCGTGCTGGCGCTGGCCACCGCCGTGCTGATGCCGTGGCTCACGGGCCTCAGCTGGCTTGCGGCGATCTACAAGGCGCTGGTGCTGCTCGTCATCGCCTGCCCCTGCGCGCTGGTGATATCGACGCCGGTCACCGTGGTCAGCGCGCTCGCCGCCGCGGCGCGGCGCGGCATCCTGATCAAGGGCGGCAGCTACCTCGAAGGCATGCGCGCCCTGAAGGCGATTGCGCTGGACAAGACGGGCACCGTTACCGAGGGCAAG
>DATNBD010000228.1:0-10506 GCA_035572155.1 Rhodoferax sp. | reverse complement strand
TGTTACCCCATAGGAGCTTGCATTCATGGCCAGCAAAGAAGAGATCGCCGCGTTCGTCGCAAAAGAGTTCCCGCAAGCGAAGTGCACGGTCGTGGAGGTTGACGCGACGGGCGCCACGGTGTTGCACCCCGTGGGCGTTGCGGAGCTGCGCCCGGGCGGCACGGTCTCGGGCCCCGTGCTCATGGCGACGGCTGATTTTGCGCTGTATGTCGCGGTCCTGGGCCGGATCGGCATCGTCCCGCTGGCCGTCACCTCCAGCCTCACGATCAACTTCCTGCGCAAGCCGGTAGCGAGCCGCCCGGTCGTGGGCGTGTGCAAGCTACTGAAGCTGGGCCGGACCCTGGCGGTCGGCGAAGTGACGCTGTACTCCGAAGGTTCCGGCGATGCCGTCGCCCATGTGGTGGGAACCTACGCCATTCCGCAGGGCGCGAACCGGGCCGGGCATTCCGCGTAGCGGCAGCGTCGAATCCCTGCGCGCCGCCCCGCATAATCCGCGCCATGGAAACCAAATGGCTTGAGGACTTTGTCAGTCTGGCGGAAACACACAGCTTCAGCCGCTCCGCGCAACTGCGCCATGTCACGCAGCCGGCGTTTTCGCGGCGCATCCAGGCGCTGGAAGCCTGGGCCGGTACGGATCTGGTGGACCGCAGTTCGTATCCCACGCGTCTGACACCGGCCGGCGAGACGTTGTACGACCAGTCGATGGAGATGCTGCAGGCGCTGCAAAGCACCCGGGCCATGTTGCGCGGGCATACCTCGGCCGGGCAGGACGTGATCGAATTCGCGGTGCCGCACACGTTGGCGTTCACCTTCTTCCCCGCGTGGGTGTCGCGTCTGCGCGAGAAGTTCGGGCCGATCAAGAGCCGGCTGATCGCGCTGAACGTGCACGACGCGGTGATGCGCCTGGTCGAAGGCAGTTGCGACGTGCTGATTTCCTACCACCACAGCTCACAGCCTTTTCAGCTCGACGCCGAACGCTATGAAATGGTGAGCCTGGGGCAGGAGGCGCTGTCCCCCTATGCGAAACCCGACGCGGACGGCAGCCCCATGTTCAAGCTGCCGGGCCGCCCCAACCAGCCGTTACCCTACCTGGGCTACGCGCCCGGAGCCTACCTGGGGCGCATGGTGGACCTGATCCTGAAGCAGTCCGCCACCGCGGTGCATCTGGACCGGGTGTACGAAACCGACATGGCCGAAGGCCTCAAGGCAATGGCGCTGGAGGGCCACGGGATCGCCTTCCTGCCGCACAGCGCGGTCAAGAAAGAGGTGCGTGCCAGACGCCTGGTACCCGCCCCCATGCCGGGTGCGCAGGTGCTCGAGATGACCATGGACGTCCGGGCCTACCGCGAAAAGCCGGTGGGCAACGCCGCGCCCAAAGGGACTGCGCAGGCCCTGTGGACGTACCTCGCGTCGCAGGCCGCAGTCAAGTAGCGCCGCCGCGCTGAATCCCCCTCGGTAATCGCGCCACCCGAGCGTGTGCTTGGTGTGGGTGTTGGCGCGTGCCTTTTCTGGCGATGCGGTGCCGCATGTCGATTCCCTGAGAGGTTTGTTTACAATACGTTTACATTACCTTTTCAATCTCTTTACATTCAGGAGAAGCGAGATGAAGAAACGTTTGCTGTCCGTCGCCGTTGCGGGCGCCGCCTTGTTGGTTGCCGGTGGCGCTTTCGCGCAGTCGAATGACACCCTGGCCAAGATCGCCTCCAGCGGCACGATCAGCCTGGGCGTGCGTGATTCGTCGGCACTGTCGTATACGCTGGGCAACGGCAAGTACGTGGGCTTTCACACCGAAATGGCGGAGCGCATCATCGACGATCTGAGCAAGAAGGTCGGCAAGCCGCTCACGATCAAATACACGCTGGTGACATCGCAGAACCGCGTTCCGCTGGTGGAAAACGGCACCGTGGAT
Organism: Rhodoferax sp.; assembly: GCA_035572155.1. GTDB lineage: Bacteria > Pseudomonadota > Gammaproteobacteria > Burkholderiales > Burkholderiaceae_C > Rhodoferax_A. The sequence continues at coordinate 8,597 of DATNBD010000228.1, read as the reverse complement.
CTCGAGTGCGGCTCGACCACCAACAACAAGGCCCGCGCAAAGGACGTCTCGTTCGCCTACAACACCTACATGGAAGTGGTGCGCATGGCCGTCAAGGCGAATTCGGGCATCAAGGACCTGAAGGACCTGAACGGCAAGACGGTCGCGACCACCACGGGCACCACCTCGGTCCAGATCCTGCGCCGCAACGAGCGCGCCCACGACATCAACTTCAAGGAAGTCACGGGCAAGGACCACGCCGACAGCTTCCTGCTGCTGGAATCGGGCCGGGCCGATGCGTTCGTGATGGACGCCTCGATTCTCGCGGCCAACATCGCCAAGTCCAAGAACCCGAAGGAGTTCGCCATCGTGGGTCCCGAGCTGTCGGTTGAACCCATCGCCTGCATGGTCCGCAAGGACGACCCCAAGTTCCTCGAGGTCGTCGACGACAGCATCGCGCGCCAGGTGAAGGATGGCTCGCTGGCCAAGCTGTACGACAAGTGGATGGTCCAGCCGGTGCCGCCGAACAATGTCTCGCTGAATCTGCCGATGTCCGACGCGACGAAGGAAGCGTGGGCTCACCTGAACAACAAGCCGGCCGAGGATTTCATCAAGAACTGATTTTCGTGCGTGACTGAAGCCAGCGCCCGTCTGCCATGGCGGGCGTTGGCTTTTCAAGAAGCATAGGGGCATCGAGGGCCAACACATGGCGCAATTGCACTGGGACGTGTTCTGCCAGAACACCTTGGACAACGAGCTGGTTGCCGGTTGCTTCGCGTCGGGCCGGGATCAGACCTACCTGCAGTGGATGCTGCACGCCTGGGGTTGGACGGTGTCGGTGTCGCTGACGGCGCTGCTGCTGGCGCTGGTCTTCGGTTCGATCATCGGCATCCTTCGTACCTTGCCGGACAGCCCCTGGCTGGTCCGGTTCGGGAACGCGTGGGTGGAGTTGTTCCGCAACATCCCGCTGCTGGTGCAAATCTTCCTGTGGTATTTCGTGCTGCCCAAGATCATCACGCCGATGAAGGACCTGCCGCCCTTCGTCCTGGTCGTCTGCGCGCTCGGCTTCTTCACCTCGGCGCGAATCGCCGAACAGCTGCGCTCGGGCCTGCAGGCGCTGCCGCGCGGGCAGCGCCATGCCGGCATGGCGGTGGGTTTCAGCACCTGGCAGACCTACCGCTATGTGCTGCTGCCCATGGCGTATCGCGTGATCATGCCGCCGCTCACCAGCGAGTCGATGAATATCTTCAAGAACTCGGCAGTGGCCTTCGCCGTGTCCATCCCGGAGCTCACCCAGTTCTACCTGCAGGCCGGTGAAGAGACCTCGGCGCAGATCGTGATCTACATCGGCGTGGTGATTCTCTATGTCATCAGCGCCATGGCCGTGAACCGGGTCATGAAGGTCATCGAACGCAAGACCCGCGTTCCAGGTTTCGTGGCGGCGGCCGGATCGGGAGGCCACTGAGATGCTGAATCTCGATTTTTCCTTCTACCGGTGGGACCTGATCAGCACCTATGTGCTCAAGGGCTTTTATTTCAGCGTCTTCCTGACGTTCGTTGCGACCCTCGGAGGCGTGTTCTTCGGCACCCTGCTCGCGCTCATGCGTCTGTCGGGCAGGAAGTGGCTGGACATGCCGGCTGCCGCTTATGTGGACGGCATGCGCTCGGTTCCGCTGGTCATGGTGATCCTGGGTTTCTTTCTGCTGGTGCCGTTCCTGATCGGGCGGCCCATCGGCGCGGAAGCGTCGGCGGTCGTCACCTTCATCTGTTTCGAGGCCGCGTACTTCTCGGAGATCATGCGCGCCGGCATCCAGTCGATCCCGCGCGGCCAGGTTTTCGCGGGCCAGGCCGTGGGCATGACCTACGCCCAGAACATGAGGCTGGTGATCCTGCCGCAGGCCTTTCGCAACATGCTGCCGGTGCTCATGACCCAGACCATCATCCTGTTCCAGGACACTTCGCTGGTCTATGCCATCGGCGCCTATGATCTGCTCAAGGGCTTCGAGACGGCCGGCAAGAACTATGGGCGGCCCGAGGAAGCCTACCTGCTGGCCGCCGTGGTTTACTTTGTGCTCTGTGTCGCGCTGTCGTCCGCGGTCCGGCGCGTGCACAAGAAGATCGCCATCATTCGTTGACCGGGGAAATCGCATGTCCGAAAAAATGATCGAAATCAAGAATGTCTCGAAGTGGTATGGCCCGGTCCAGGTGCTTACCGATTGTTCGGTCAGCATCGCGAAGGGCGACGTGGTGGTGGTTTGCGGGCCCTCGGGCTCGGGCAAATCCACGCTGATCAAGACGGTGAATGCGCTCGAACCGTTCCAAAAGGGCGAGATCACGGTGGACGGGACACCGCTGCACGACCCAAAAACCAACCTGCCCAGGCTGCGTTCCAGGGTCGGCATGGTGTTCCAGCATTTCGAGCTGTTCCCGCACCTCTCCGTGACCGAGAACCTGACGCTTGCGCAGATCAAGGTGCTGGGCCGCAGCGCCGACGAGGCCAAAACGCGCGGCCTGAAGATGCTCGACCGGGTCGGCCTGATGGCGCACAAGGACAAGTTCCCCGGCCAGCTCTCGGGTGGCCAGCAGCAGCGCGTGGCGATTGCGCGCGCGCTCAGCATGGACCCGATCGTGATGCTGTTCGACGAGCCCACCTCGGCGCTCGACCCCGAAATGGTCGGCGAGGTGCTCGACGTCATGGTGCTGCTGGCCAAGGAGGGCATGACCATGATGGTGGTCACGCACGAGATGGGTTTTGCGCGCAAGGTGGCCAGCCGGGTGATTTTCATCGATGTCGGCGGCCGCATTCTGGAAGATTGCTCCAAGGACGAGTTCTTCGGCCACCCCGAGAACCGCGCCCCGCGCACCCGCGACTTCCTCAATAAAATCCTTGCGCATTGAGCGGTATTCGCGTCCGGGCTATGATCGCTGCATGCACGCTGCAATGACCTTTTGCCCCTGCGCTCCCGCACGCCTGCGCCCTGCCTTGATGGCAGCGGCGGCGCCTGCACGCGCCTGTGCGGCAAACCCGGTCGGCGAAATGCACGAACCGGTTGCACACCCCCAAGCCCGGCGATCCCCCCGTATTTCATAGCGCTTTCCTGATCGTCCGGGCCTCGCCACCAGCGCGGCTTGCCCGGATGCCTTGTTCCGGGTCTTATCGATTCAGGAGTGCAACATGTCTTTTCTTCAAACCGAATTCCGTACCGTCACCGAACTGGACCACGTGCGTATCTACAACCTGGTGCGGCGCCAGAGCAGCATGGTGGGCGGCGATATCGCCGAGGTCATCGACAACGCGGACCTGGTCCGCTCCCAGGAAATTCCGGCCAACGTGGTGACCATGTATTCGCAGGTGCTCGTGGCCGATGTGCGCAGCGGCGAGCAGCGCACGCTCACGCTGTGCTACCCGCAGGACGTCGATCCCGGCGCCGGTTTCATCTCGGTGCTCTCGCCTGTGGGCGCGAGCCTGCTGGGGCTTCCGGTCGGCGCGATTGCAAGCTGGACCGCCCCCGATGGCGCCCGCGTGGCGGCCCAGGTGCAGGACATCCTGTTCCAGCCCGAGGCCAGCGGCGACTACATGTCGTAGGGGCGGCCGTGCCGCGCGGGCGCAGGCGATGCGAAAATCACCGTCATGACCGATATCCTGCGCCTGACCCGCCCCGACGACTGGCATTTGCACGTACGCGATGGCGAGGCGTTGCGCACCGTGGTACCACACAGCGCAAGGCAGTTCGGCCGCGCCATCATCATGCCGAACCTCAAGCCTCCGGTGACAACCACGGCGCAGGCGCTGGCTTACCGGGAGCGCATTCGTGCAGTGGTGCCGCCAGGCGTGCGCTTCGAGCCCTTGATGACGCTGTACCTGACCGACAATCTGCCGCCCGACGAGATCGCCGCTGCCCGTGACGCCGGCGTGGTGGCCGTCAAGCTGTACCCGGCCGGTGCCACCACCAATAGCGACGCCGGCGTCACCGATATGCGCAAGACCTACCCCACGCTGGAAGCGATGCAGCGCGCTGGCCTGCTGCTGCTGGTGCACGGCGAAGTCACCGCGCCCGAGATCGACCTGTTCGACCGCGAGGCCGTGTTCATCGAACAGCAGCTGATTCCGCTGCGCCGCGATTTCCCCGAACTCAAGATCGTGTTCGAGCACATCACCACGAAGGAAGCGGCGCAGTATGTGAATGAAGCGGGTCGCTTTACCGGGGCTACCATCACAGCACACCACCTGCTGTACAACCGCAACGCCCTCTTCACCGGCGGCATCAGGCCGCACTACTACTGCCTGCCGGTGCTCAAGCGCGAGACGCACCGGCAGGCGCTGCTGGCCGCAGCCACCTCGGGCAGTCCGAAATTCTTTTTAGGTACGGACAGCGCACCGCACCCGGCGCATCTGAAGGAGCACGCCAGCGGCTGCGCCGGCTGCTATACCGCGCATGCCGCGATCGAGATGTACGCCGAAGCCTTCGATGACGCGGGCGCGCTCGATAAGCTGGAAGGCTTTGCGAGCTTTCATGGCGCGGACTTCTATGGCCTGCCGCGCAACAAGGACCAGATCACGCTGCGCCGCGAGACCTGGACGCTACCCGAGAGTTTTGCCTTTGGAGAGGCCGAACTCAAACCCTTGCGCGCGGGCGAAGTCTTGCCGTGGCGCATGGTTTAGAGACCATCGATTGGCAGGCGCCCTGGCTGCAGCCGTGGCGCCTGCCGGGAGAACGTGTGGTGCAGCGCGTCGCGGTCGGCATGGCGCTGCACGAGGCCCTGAACGGCGAGCCTGGCAACGCGGTTGTATTTGTGCCGCAAACCGAGTTGCCGCCCGGAGAATCCTACGAACGTTATATTTTCAATAGCAAACAATGTCCAACCCGCAATGGTTTGCACGACTTTTTCAATGGACTTTGCTGGCTGCGCTTTCCGCAAATCAAGAAAAGACTGAACGAGTTGCAGGCGGCCGAGATTGAATCCAGGGGCGTGCAGGGTGTGCGCGGGCCGGTGCGCGATGCGCTCACCCTGTTCGACGAGAACGCGGCACTCCTGCAGGCGCCGCCCGCGCTGTGGCAGGCCCTGATCGACAGGGACTGGCATCGCTTGTTCGTGCAGTTGCGGCCGTTGTGGACGCAAGCGCGGCTGGTGCTGTTTGGACACGCCTTGCTGGAAAAGCTGGTTCAGCCACGAAAAGAGGTCGTAGCCCATGTCTATCTTGCACAGATAACTATGAACTCGATAGCAGAACTTGATACCTGCGTGGCGACCGACTTGAATGCGGCCAAGCTGGCGGGCAAGCCGTTCACCCCGCTGCCCGTGCTGGGCGTGCCCGGTTGGTGGCCGCCCAACGAAGTGCCGGGTTATTACGATGACGACACGGTGTTTCGCCCGGCCCGGCCGCGCGCGCTGGCGCTGGAATAACCGGGGCTTTTACGGGCATTGCGGGGCCGATCTTGATTTCTGTGCGCGCGCCCCTACCATTTGCGCCAACTGCCGCGTGTCGCGGTTTGTTCTTGAGGAATCCATGAAGCGTATTTTTTTGTTTGTATTGACCAATCTGGCCGTGGTGGTGGTGCTGGGCATCGTGGCCAGCCTGCTCGGCGTGAATCGTTTCCTCACGGCGAACGGCCTGAATCTGGGCGCGCTGCTGGGCTTTGCGCTCGTCATGGGTTTCGGCGGCGCCCTTATCTCGCTCCTGATCAGCAAGCCGGTGGCCAAGTGGAGCTGCGGTGTGCGCGTGATCGAGCAACCGCAGTCGGCGGATGAGGCCTGGATCGTGGAGACCGTGCGCAAGCTCGCGATGCAGGCCGGTGTCGGCATGCCGGAGGTCGGCATCTTCGAGGGCGCGCCCAATGCGTTCGCCACTGGCGCCTTCAAAAACTCGGCGCTGGTGGCCGTGTCCACCGGCTTGTTGCAAGGCATGACGCGGGAAGAAATCGAAGCCGTGATCGGCCACGAAATCACGCACGTGGCGAATGGCGACATGGTGACGATGACGCTGATCCAGGGCGTGATGAACACCTTTGTGGTGTTCCTGAGCCGTGTCATTGGCTACGCGGTGGACAGCTTTTTGCGCAAGGGCGACGACCGCAATTCGGGCCCCGGCATCGGCTACTGGATCAGCACCGTGGTGCTGGACATCGTGCTGGGCTTCGTGGCGGCCATTATCGTGGCCTGGTTCAGCCGCCGGCGGGAGTTCCGCGCGGATGCGGGGTCCGCCCGGCTGCTGGGTCGCCAGCCGATGATCAACGCGCTGGCGCGCCTTGGCGGCATGCAGCCCGAGGCGCTGCCCAAGAGTGTGGCCGCCATGGGGATTGCGGGCAGCGTGGGTGAGTTGTTCGCGACACATCCGCCGATCGAGGCGCGTATCGCGGCGCTGCAGGCGGCGCAGGGCTAGGACACCGCGCGACGTGCGGACCCGGTTTCAGGCGTTGTTCATGATGGCGCGGGCCACGGCCTCGGCCACCTTGATGCCGTCCACACCCGCCGACAAAATACCGCCGGCATAGCTCGCGCCTTCGCCGGCCGGATAGATGCCGCGCACATTCAGGCTTTGCAGATCCTCGCCCCGGCCCATCTTGAGCGGTGATGAGGTGCGGGTTTCGACGCCCGTGAGTACCGCGTCAGGCCGGTCGAAGCCCTTGAGCTTGCGGCCGAAGGCGGGCAGCGCTTCGCGGATGGCCTCGATGGCATAGGCGGGCAGCGCGCCCGCCAAATCGCCGAGCTTCACGCCCGGTTTGTAGGATGGTGCCACGTCGCCCAGTTGCGTGGATGGCCGGCCCGCGATGAAGTCGCCGACCAGCTGGCCAGGCGCTTCATAGCTGCTGCCGCCCAGCACGTAGGCCTGCGATTCGAGCTGGCGCTGCAGCACGATGCCGGCCAGCGGATGAGGCGCATCACTGCGCAGGCTGTCCGCGTCGAACGTGGATCCCAGCGCGGCCTCCAAGGTGGCCGGGTCGCTCGGGTAGTCGCGCGGATCGATGCCCACCACGATGCCGGCGTTCGCGTTGCGCTCGTTGCGCGAATACTGGCTCATGCCGTTGGTCACCACGCGCCCGGGCTCGGACGTGGCGGCCACCACCGTCCCGCCCGGGCACATGCAAAAGCTGTAGACCGAGCGGCCGTTACTCGCGTGGTGCACCAGCTTGTAGTCGGCCGCGCCCAGCAGCGGGTGGCCCGCGTGGCGGCCCCAGCGCGCGCGGTCGATCAGGCCCTGCGGGTGCTCGATGCGAAAGCCGATCGAGAACGGCTTGGCCTGCATGTGCACGCCACGCGCCTGCAGCATGGTGAAGGTGTCGCGTGAGCTGTGGCCCAGCGCCAGCACCACCTGGTCGGCGGCGAGCTCGTAGCTTTGCCCGCTCGCCTGGTCCAGCACCGTGAGGCCGCGCAGGTGGCCCTGCTCGATCAGCACATCCGTCACACGCTGCCCAAAGCGGATTTCGCCGCCCAGGTTGACGATCTGCTCGCGCAGGTTCTCCACCACCTTGACCAGCTTGAAGGTGCCGATGTGCGGGTGCGCCTCGTACAGAATCTCGGGCGGTGCGCCGGCCTTGACAAACTCGTTCATCACCTTGCGGCCGAGGTGGCGCGGGTCCTTGATCTGGCTGTACAGCTTGCCGTCGGAAAACGTGCCGGCGCCGCCCTCGCCGAACTGCACGTTCGATTCAGGGTTGAGCACCTTCTTGCGCCACAGGCCCCAGGTGTCCCGCGTGCGCTCGCGCACGGTCTTGCCACGCTCCAGCACGATGGGCTTGAAGCCCATTTGCGCCAGCGCCAGCGCCGCAAAAATCCCGCAGGGGCCGAAGCCGACCACCACGGGGCGTTGCGGCACGTTAGCGGGGTGTTGCACCGTCGGCTGCCACGTCATGTCGGGCGTGGGCTGAATGTGCGGGTTGCCGGCAAATTTGGCGAGCAGCGTGGCCTCGAACGCGGGAATTAGTTCCACGTCGATGATGTAGACCGCCATCAGCTCGGCCTTGCGCGCGTCGAAGCTGCGTTTGAAAACATCGACGCGCAAGATATCGGCCGGGCTGAGATGCAAGATGCCGGCGGCCGCAGCCTGCAGCGGGATGGCGGGGTTTTCCGCCTCGGACAGCGGGAGTTTGATTTCGGACAGGCGAATCATACGGGCTCGTGTTGATCAAGCAGAGCGCGGATAATACGCTCCGTGAAGCCCGCCAGACCGCCGCTGGTGCCATCGTGGAAACACGGCACTGGAGGAACGTCCGGACTGCACAGGGCAGCGTAGCAGGTAACTCCTGTCCACCGCGAGGTGAGGATCAGAGCAACAGAGACGAGCCGGTTAGGTCCGGGTGAAACGGGCAATCTCTACGCGCAGCAATACCAAGTAGGCCAGCGTTGATGTGGCGCCGCAGAGCTGGCGGGTAGGTAGCATCGAGCCGGGTGGGCGACCCCCGGCCCAGAGTAATGGCGGTCACGCCGGGGTTTTCGCAAGAAAGCGCCGGCGCACAGAATCCGGCTTATCGGCGGGCTTCACACTTTTTTCCCCGCGGCTGCCGCGCGCGGGATCAGCGCCCCGCCAGCACGGTGCCGCCCAGCGCGAACACCGAGTTGGGCGCCTTCGTTCGCACGGGCTCGGGCGGCGGCTTCACGTACACGCCGCGCCGCGCCGG
>DATNBD010000227.1:0-2368 GCA_035572155.1 Rhodoferax sp. | reverse complement strand
AATCCGAACATCCTCCATCCGGTGATTGCGCAATACCAGTTCGCACCGGCAATCATGGCGGGGTTGCGCACGACGATCGTGCTTGCCGTGCTGGCGGCCGTCATCGGCCTCGCGCTGGGTATTTTGCTGGCCATCATGCGGCTGTCCAACAGCCCGGTGCTGCGTCTCAGTAGCGGCTTTTACACCTGGCTGATGCGTGGCACGCCGCTGCTGGTGCAGATCCTGATCTGGGGCAATCTGGCCTTGCTGTTCCGGCATATCGGCCCGTTCGACACCAATGCCATCATGACCCCCTTTGTCGCGTCGGTCGTTGCACTGGGTCTGAACGAGGCCGCCTACATGGCGGAAGTCGTGCGCGCCGGAATCCTGGCGGTCGATCGCGGGCAGTACGAGGCCTCACTCGCGCTGGGCATGCCGCGCCTGCTTTCGATGCGTCGCATCATCCTGCCGCAGGCGCTGCGCGTGATCATTCCGCCGGCAGGCAACCAGTTCATCTCGCTGCTCAAGGCCACCTCACTGGTCTCCGTGATTGCGGGCGGTGATCTGCTCACGGCGGCGCAGAATATTTCATCCGCGAATTTGCACACGATCGAGTTGATGCTGGTTGCCACGTTCTGGTATCTGGTGCTGACGACGATCACCAGCATCGGCCAGTATTTTGTGGAGCGCCGGCTCGGCCGCGCCGGAACGGGGTTGCATGGCGCTCGTTGATGCAGTGGAGCGCGGGTCGCCGGGCGCCGGTCCCATGGTGAGTGCGCAGGATGTGCACAAGCGCTTCGGGCGCAACGAAGTGCTCAAGGGGATCGATCTCGAAGTCGCATCCGGCGAGGTGCTCTGCCTGATCGGACCTTCGGGATCCGGCAAGAGCACCTTCCTGCGCTGCATCAACCACCTGGAGAAGATCGACGCTGGGCGTCTGGCGGTCGATGGCGAGTTGATCGGCTATCGCGAGCGTGGAGATGTTCTCTACGAGATGGCCGAGCGCGAGGTTTGCCGCCAGCGCGCCCGCATTGGCATGGTGTTCCAGCGCTTCAATCTGTTTCCACATCTGACGGTTCTGGAAAACGTCGTCGAAGCACCGTTGCGCGTCAAGCGCGAGCGCAAGGCAGAGGTTACCGAACGGGCACGTGGCTTGCTGGAGCGCGTGGGCCTGCTGGCGAAGGCGGACGAATACCCGAGCCGCCTGTCGGGCGGGCAGCAGCAGCGCGTCGCGATTGCCCGCGCGCTGGCCATGCAGCCCAAGCTGATGCTGTTCGACGAGCCGACCTCCGCGCTGGACCCGGAGCTTGTCGATGAAGTTCTCGCGGTGATGCGCGGCTTGGCGCAGGATGGTATGACCATGATCGTGGTGACCCACGAGATCGCGTTTGCGCGCGATGCCGGCCACAGGGTGGCCTTCATGGACGGCGGTGTGGTCGTTGAACTGGGCTCTCCGGATGAAGTGCTGACGCGGCCGCGGCAACAGCGGACGCAGGCTTTTCTGGCTCGTGTCATCGGTGGGCCGCGCTGAGGCAACGATGCCGGTCAAGATGGAAATGAAATTTGCACCCGATGAACAGTGACATCATGAACCAGGCGAAACGCATTCCAGGCCACCGATTCCTGCACTCGCCCGGCCCGACCCGTGTGCCTGACGAAGTGGTGCATGCCATGAGTCGTCAGCCGATGGATCTGGCCGATCCGCGGCTGCTGGACGTCATCAGCGCTTGCGAGAACGGCCTCAAACGGCTGCTGCGGACCCGCGAGGCGCAGGTGTTCATGTATTCGGCGAATGGCCACGGTGCGTGGGAGGCCGCGATCACCAATCTGGTGGCGCCCGGGCAATCGGTGCTGGTGCCTGGGACCGGACATTTTTCCGAGTCCTGGGCCGTGCAGACCGAGGCGCTGGGCGGCCGGGTGGTGCGTACCCCGTATCTCGAAGGCTTTCCCATCGATGCCGGCGCCGTGGAGCAGACATTGCGCGCCGACACACATCATGACATCGTGGCGGTGTTCGCGGTGCATACCGACACGGCCAGCAGCGTGACCAGTGATCTGCGCGCGCTGCGAGCTGCCATCGATGCGGCCGGCCATCCGGCGTTGTTTGTGGTGGACGTGGTGGCCTCGCTCGGTGCGGCGCCGTTTGCCATGGATGAGCTCGGCGCCAATGTGGTGATCGGCGCGTCCCAAAAAGGACTCATGGTGCCGCCGGGACTGGGTTTCGTGGCGGTGGACAGTGCTGCAATGGCCGCGGCGCGGCGCAACCCCATGCCCCGGTTCTACTGGGACTGGGAGCGGCGCAGCAGCGAACTGGCGTATCGCAAATTCTGCGGCACGCCGCCGCAAAGCCTGCTCATGGGGATGGAAGCCGCGCTGTCGTTGATTTTTC
>DATNBD010000226.1:0-5868 GCA_035572155.1 Rhodoferax sp. | reverse complement strand
GCAGCCGAGCCTGCAGCGCCGTATCCCCGCCCGCCAGCATGGCGACGGCGAACAGCGCGGCGTTCGCGGCGCCCGCCGCGCCGATGGCAAAGGTGGCCACCGGCACGCCCATGGGCATCTGCACGATGCTGTAGAGCGAATCCAGGCCCTGCAGATGCCGGCTGGGCACCGGCACGCCCAGCACCGGCACCACGGTCTTGGCGGCGAGCATGCCCGGCAGGTGCGCGGCGCCGCCCGCGCCCGCGATAATGGCGCGCAAGCCGCGCGTCTGCGCCGATTCGGCATAGGCAAACAGCTCGTCGGGCATGCGGTGCGCCGAAACCACCTGCGCTTCGTGGGCGATGCCGAACTGTTGGAGAATCTGCACTGCGTGCTGCATCGTGTCCCAGTCGCTGGCCGAGCCCATTACCACGCCGATTTGAATAGTCATCTTTGAATTTTACGTTTTCACCCCGAACTAACCAGCATGATCGACATCACTCTTGAAAATATTCAGTCCGACCTGATCGATGCGTCGAACGCCCAACCCGTGCTGCTGGACATCTGGGCCGAATGGTGCGGCCCGTGCAAGCAGCTCGGCCCGGTGCTGGAAAAGCTCGAGGCGGACTATGGCGGGCGCTTCGCGCTGGCCAAGCTGGACGCCGACAAGGTGCCGCAAATCTCGCAGCAGCTGAGCCAGATGTTCGGCGTGCGCAGCATCCCGTTTTGCGTGCTGTTCAACGCCGGACAGCCGGTGGACGGTTTTGTCGGCGCGATCCCGGAGGCCGAGATCCGCCAGTTCCTCGACAAGCACGTGGCCAGCGCCGAGGAGGCCGAGGCCGAAGCCGCCGGTGAACAGGCGCAGGACGCGCTGCAGGAGGGCGACGCACAGGGCGCGCTGGAAAAGCTGCAGTACGCGGTTGCCACCGACCCGGCGAACGACGATGCGCGTTTCGACTACGTCAAGCTGCTGCTCGCGCAGGGCCACACCGACGAGGCCAAACTGGCGCTCGCGCCGGTGCAGGACAAAGTCGCCACGGTGCGCCGCTTCGATTCGCTGCAGCGCTGGATGGATGCTATCGGTTTTGCAGCAACTCTCGCAGACGGGGTGGTGGCTGAGGCCACATTTGATGCGAAGATCGCGGCCAACAAGCGCGATTTCGAGGCGCGCTTCGGCAAGGCCCAGTGGCTGATGGCGCGCCAGCGCTGGACCGACGCGCTCGACGAGCTGCTGGACATCCTGATGCGCGACAAGGCCTGGAGCGAGGAGCTCGCGCGCAAGACCTACATCGCCATTCTGGACATCATCGAGCCACCCCGCCCCAAGGTGGCCGACGGCCAGATCCCGCCCGATGACCCGACCGTGGCGAGCTACCGCCGGCGCTTGAGCAGTGTGATCCTGAGCTGACGCAGCGAAGTGCCCACAAGCAAGTGCGGCCTTTGTCATTCCCGCGCTTTTTCTGTCATTCCCGCGCAGGCGGGAATCCACCCCGGCAGACCACCACCGTCGATTCCCGGTCAAGCCGGGAATGACAGCCATGGGAGGTTCGACCTCCCGGGTCCATGGCAAGCGTGGGCTTTATTCAGGCCGTCAACCGCTGCAGCGCTTCCTGGTACTTGGCAGCGGTTTGGGCAATCACATCCTGCGGCAGGTGCGGCGCCGGCGGCGTCTTGTCCCAGGGTTTGCCGTGGATGCGCGCGGCCTCCAGCCAGTCGCGCAGGAACTGCTTGTCGTAGCTGGGCGGATTACGGCCCGCGGCAAACGCGGCCTCGTAGCCTTCCACCGGCCAGTAGCGCGATGAATCGGGCGTCAGCACCTCGTCCATCAGCGTCAGCGTGCCGTGCTCGTCCAGGCCGAATTCGAACTTGGTGTCGGCAATGATGATGCCCTTGCCCAGTGCGAAGGCCGCCGCGGTTTTGTAAATCTCGATGCTGATCTTCTTGATCTGCGCGGCCAGTCCGGGGCCGACCACTTTTTCCACCTGTTCGTAGCGGATGTTCTCGTCGTGCGCGCCGGCCTCGGCCTTGGCCGCCGGTGTAAAGATGGGCTCGGGCAACTGGCCGGCGTTTTTCAGGCCGGCGGGCAGCGCCACACCGCAGACCGACTGCGTGCCCTGGTATTCCTTCCAGCCGCTGCCGGCGAGGTAGCCGCGTACCACGGCCTCGACCGGAATGGGTTTGAGGCGCTTGACCAGCATGGAGCGGTTCTTCACCTGCGCCACCTCGGCTGGGGCGACCACGCTCTCGGGCGCCACGCCGGTCAGGTGGTTCGGGCACAGATGCCCGAGCCGCTCGAACCAGAACAGCGCCATCTGCGTGAGCAGCACGCCCTTGCCCGGAATCGGCTCGCCCATGATCACGTCGAACGCGCTGATGCGGTCGCTCGCCACCATCAGGATGCGGTCGCTGCCCACCGCGTAGTTGTCGCGCACCTTGCCGCGCGCGAGCAGCGGCAGGGAAGTCAGAGCGGAGGTATGCAGGGCGGCGGTCATGATCGGAGTTGTCAGAAAGCAAAAAGGCCCGTTGAACAGTCAACGGGCCCTGAACCATTCGAGCCGATTATCTCAGGCTCAGTGCACCACCTGCGCCAATGCGCCGCTGGCGTACTCGCCCGCCACCACCTGCAGGCTGTGGCCCTTGATCTTGGCGCCCTGGCCTTCGCAGCCGAACTCGATGTAGCGCTGCCGGCAAACCTGTTTGGCCGCTTCGCGCGCGGGCTTGAGGTAGTCGCGCGGGTCGAACTTGTCCGGGTTCTCCGCCAGGTACTTGCGGATCGCGCCGGTCATCGCGAGGCGGATGTCGGTGTCGATGTTGATCTTGCGCACGCCGTGCTTGATGGCTTCCTGGATTTCCTCGACCGGCACGCCGTAGGTCTCCTTCATGGCGCCGCCGTGCGCGCGGATGACTGCGAGCAGCTCCTGCGGCACGCTGGAGCTGCCATGCATCACCAGATGGGTGTTCGGAATGCGCTGGTGGATTTCCTTGATGCGCGAGATCGCCAGGATGTCGCCGGTGGGCTTGCGCGTGAACTTGTAGGCGCCGTGGCTGGTGCCGATGGCAATTGCCAGCGCGTCGAGCTGGGTGCGCGCCACAAAGTCGGCGGCCTGCTCGGGGTCGGTCAGCAGCTGATCCATGGTCATGGTGGCCTCGGTGCCGTGGCCGTCTTCCTTGTCGCCCTTCATGGTTTCCAGAGAGCCCAGGCAGCCGAGTTCGCCCTCGACCGTGACGCCGCTGGCATGCGCCATGTCGACCACCTGGCGCGTGACGTCCACGTTGTAGTCGTAAGAGGCAATCGTCTTGCCGTCGGATTGGAGCGAGCCGTCCATCATGACCGAGGAAAACCCGAGGCCGATGGCGCTGCGGCACACGTCGGGGCTCTGGCCGTGATCCTGGTGCATCACCAGCGGAATCTTGGGATACGCCTCGATCGCCGCCTGGATCAGGTGCTTGATGAAGGGCTCGCCGGCGTATTTGCGCGCGCCTGCGCTGGCCTGCAGGATCACGGGTGCGCCGACCTCGTCGGCGGCCGACATCACGGCCTGCACCTGCTCCAGGTTGTTCACGTTGAAAGCCGGAATGCCGTAGCCATGGGTAGCAGCATGGTCCAGCAGCTCGCGCATCGAAACGAGTGGCATGGTGAGTGACCTCAGAGAGTTGAAAACCGGCGCCCGGCCGGCGCGGAGCAAAGTGGTAACCGCCTGGTAACTGACGCTGATTTTAACGTGCCGCCGGACACCGGCGAAGCCATTGGTGCCTTGCCTGGCGGCGTCAACTCGCCCGGCAGATTTTGAGCATGTTGGTGCCGCCCGGCGCGCCCATCGGCTCGCCGCAGGTGATCGCATACACATCCCCGCGTTGCACGATGCCGCGGCTCTTCAGATGCCCTTCGGCCTCGGCCAGCGCCGTGTCCCGGTCCACGCTGGTGTCCATCAGGAGCGGGCGCACATTGCGGTACAGCGCCATCTTGCGCTGCGTGGCGACCCTGGGCGTGAGGGCGTAGATCGGCACATGGATGCGATGGCGACTCATCCACAGCGGGGTCGAGCCACTGTCGGTCAGCGCCACGATCGCCTTGGCGCCCAGGTGGTAGGCCGTGAACAGCGCGCCCATCGCGATCGACTGGTCGATGCGGCCGAAGGTCTTGCCCGAAAAATCGGCCTCCAACTCGGTGTATTCCGCCTTGTCGGCCTCCTCGCA
The DNA here is from genome assembly GCA_035572155.1 of Rhodoferax sp. Taxonomy (GTDB): domain Bacteria; phylum Pseudomonadota; class Gammaproteobacteria; order Burkholderiales; family Burkholderiaceae_C; genus Rhodoferax_A. The sequence goes on along the minus strand of DATNBD010000226.1, from coordinate 1,692 downwards.
GATCTTGGCCATCTCCTGCACCGTCTCCAGCGGGTACTTGCCGGCCGCCGTCTCGGCCGACAGCATCACCGCGTCGGTGCCGTCCAGCACGGCATTCGCCACGTCGCTGACCTCGGCGCGCGTGGGCACCGGGTTGGCGATCATGCTCTCCATCATCTGGGTGGCCGTGATCACCAGCCGGTCCATCTCGCGTGCCATGCGGATCATGCGCTTTTGCAGCGCTGGCACCACCGCGTTGCCGACTTCGATCGCCAGGTCGCCGCGCGCCACCATGATGCCGTCGCTGGCCTTGAGAATTTCTTCCAGCCGCGGAATCGCCTCGGCGCGCTCGATCTTGGCGATCAGGCCCGGCTTGTGCTGGTACGGCGCCGCCGCCACGTTCGCGAGCTGGCGCGCCATCTCCATGTCGGTCGAATTCTTCGGGAAACTCACCGCCAGATAGTCCGCCTGGAAGCTCATCGCGGTCTTGATGTCTTCCATATCCTTGGCCGTGAGCGCGGGCGCGGTCAGGCCGCCGCCCTGCTTGTTGATGCCCTTGTTGTTGGACAGCTCGCCCCCGACCTTGACGCTGGTGTGCACCTGCTCGCCGCGCACCTCATCGACGGCCAGCACGATCAGTCCGTCGTTGAGCAGCAGCAGGTCGCCGGACTTCACATCGCGCGGCAGTTCCTTGTAGTCGAGCCCGACGCCTTCGCTGTCACCCGGCTCGGTGCGCGACGCATCCAGCACGAACTTCTGCCCGGGCGCCAGCCGCACCTTGCCCTGCGCAAACACCCCGACACGGATCTTCGGGCCCTGCAGGTCGGCCATGATGGCCACCTCGAGGCCGGCCCGCTGGGCCGCTTCCCGCACCAGGGTAGCCCGGTCGATATGGTCCTGTGCCTTGCCATGGCTGAAGTTGAGCCGCACCACGTTCACGCCGGCCCGGATCATCTGTTCGAGCATCGCCGGGTCGCTGGAGGCGGGGCCCAGGGTGGCAACTATCTTGGTCGAGCGACGCGACATGGACATCCGTCTCCGATGTAACTAGGTTCCGGATTCTCGCCGCAAACCGGGAACATGTCAGTTACCAAATGCCCGGTCTTGCATCTGGCTCATGGTGCGCGGGCAACCATCCGCACTTCATGATGACCGACCTGGCGGACGCGCGCGCTGGCGATCCAGTCACGCGGTGCCGCCCCCGCCCGCCCGGGGGCATGGGGCGCCTGCCTGCTATCGGATCAGCACGACCGGACCTGCGCCATCAATTGAACAATATGCCGGTAGGCGACGAGAACCCTGTACCTGTAGCGGTGTTGGCGCAGTTCGATAGCACCCGCGTCGTGGCGTCCACGCTGCACTGATAGACCGTACTGTTACTGAAGTTGGTCACATACGCGTAGAGGTCGTCGGCGCTCAGAGCCACCTCCCAGGGTCCGTTCAGACTCAAGCCAGTGGGAGCGTAAGCAGCACCGCAGGTAAGCGCCCCCGTCGTGGCGCCCACGCTGCACTGAGTGACCGTAGTGCCGGCGGCACCTCCAGGGTTGCTGAAGTTCGCGACATAAACCTGGCTTCCGTCCGGGCTCAAAGTGATTCCATAAGGATTGCTGAACCCCGAGCCCGTGCTGCCGCAGCCCGTCAGCGCCCCTCCTGCGCCCACGGTGCACTGAATCACCGTCTGGTTGCCCTCGTTCACCACATAGGCGTAGTTGC
>DATNBD010000225.1:0-7491 GCA_035572155.1 Rhodoferax sp. | reverse complement strand
CGAGCGGCTGCTGCGCTTCGTGTTCCCCGAGCGGCCCGGCGCGCTGATGAAGTTTTTGAACCTGCTCGGTCCAGGCTGGAACATCAGCCTGTTCCATTACCGCAACCAGGGCGCCGACTACGGGCATATCCTGGTCGGGCTACAGGTGCCGCCGGCGGACCATCCGGCGTTCGACCGGTTCCTGGAAACGCTGGGCTATCCCTGGGTGGAAGAAACCGGCAACCCGGCGTACCGGCTGTTCCTGCAAAGCCCCTGACGGGCATGGCACCGATCCGGCACTTCCTGCTCGCGGTCCAGTTCTTCACGCGCATTCCGGTGACCGGGCGGCTCGCGCGCTGGGTCGGCTACAGCCCGGCCATGCTGCGCGCCAGCGCGGCGCATTTCCCAGGCGTTGGCTGGCTCGTGGCGCTGGTGGCCAGCGCGGTTTACGCGGCGCTGTTCCTGGCCCTGCCCGAGAGCGACCTGAGCGCGCTGGTGGCGGCCGCTGCCTGCACCGTGGCGAGCGTGCTGCTGACCGGCGGCTTTCATGAAGACGGCCTGGCCGATGTGGCGGACGGCCTGGGCGGCAGCGCCGAGCGCCAGCGTGCGCTGGAGATCATGAAGGATTCGCGCATCGGCGCGTTTGGCGCGATGGCACTGGTGCTGTCGCTGTTGCTCAAGGTGGCATTGCTGGCCGTGCTCGGGGGCGCGGGCCTGGACGCGGGGCTGGCCGCGCTGGCGGGCGGCCAGGTGCTGTCGCGCTTTTTGCCGCTGTTGCTGGTGCGCACCATGGCGCATGTGGGCGATGCAGCCAGTTCCAAGAGCAAGCCGCTTGCGGACCAGATCACGCGCACCGCACTGGGTTGCGCAGCTTTATGGTGTTTTGTGCCGCTGGCCCTTGTGGGGTGGACACAAGGCGCTCTATTTTTGATAGTACCCGTAATAGCCAGCAGCCTCGCGCTGTTGTGGATGTGGCGGTTGTTTGCGCGGCGCCTGCAGGGCTTTACCGGCGACTGCCTGGGCGCCACGCAGCAGGTCTGCGAGATCGCGTTCTACCTGGGCGCCGCGCTGGCGCTATGACGATGCAACCACGCTTGGCACAGCACACTGCGCGCACGCTCTGGCTGGTGCGCCATGCGCCGCCGCTGATTCCGCCCGGCATGTGCTACGGCGCACTCGACGTGGCGGCCGACCCGGACGCCACGCAGGCCGCCGCCGCAAGCCTCGCAGCCGCGCTGCCGCAGCACGCCGCCTTGTATTCATCGACACTACAAAGATGCGAGCAGCTTGCCAAGGCAGTGCAAGGACTAAGGCCGGATTTGATCATCAAAAATGACGACCGCCTGTGCGAAATGGACTTCGGCACGTGGGAAGGCCGGCCGTGGGATGCGATCGGCCCCGCCGCGCTCGCCGCCTGGACCGACGACTTTGCCCATCACGCACCGGGCGGCGGCGAATCGGTGAGTACCTTCATGCAGCGGGTCGCGGCGGCGTTCGACGAAACCCGCGCGGCGCTGGCGCCCGGTTGCGCTGCGGCGTGGATCACGCACGCCGGGGTGATCCGCGCAGCCAACTTGATCGCCAACGGGGTGCGGCGCGTGGCCAGCGCCGCCGACTGGCCCACGGATTCATCGCCCGGCTTCGGGGCTGTGCGCGTTCTGACGCTGGCGGATTGAAGGCGCGGCGCCCGTGGGGGAGCGCCCAATGAACTGCTCGGGCGGAATCGCGGGTCCTGCAGGCGTCGCAGGAGGCGCAGCCGCGGCAGCCGCGGGCGACAGCGCTGCGGCGGGGGCGGCGGTGTCGGCATAAGTGGGCGCGGGCAGATCGAGCGTCACGCTGGCTGGCGCATCCGGGCTGGGTCCGAGCAAGGCGCGGCGCGGCGCAACGGACTGCAGCAGCAGACCGTCGTCCACCCTGGCACCCACGAGGAAGGGCTTGGGCGGTTTGCCGTCAACGGCAATCAGCGCGGCGCCCTGGTGGTCGCGGTCCGCCACGACGCCCAGCAGGGTGTAGCGGCTCTCGCCGCCGCCGGTCGCCGCCGCGGGGCCCTGCAAATTCGCCCCGAGCAGCCGCGCCACGGCCTGCGGGTCTGCCGCCACGCTGGTGCCTTGCAGCGGCTGCGCCGAGGGTGCCCGAGGCGCCGGCACGAATTTGAGCGCCCAGAACACCACGCTCGCGGCGGCCAGGGCCCACACCAGCAGGGTGAGACCGTGCGCCCACCACTTGTCGTACGAAATCGTCGGCATGCGGCGATTATCATTGAAGCGAATCCGACTAAAGCCACGAGTATCCTGCCATGACCCTGCTTCCCTCCCCCCTGCGCCGGCGCGTGCAGGCCGGTTTCACACTGATCGAGTTGATGGTGGTGCTGGTCATCATCGGCGTGCTGGCCGCGCTGATCGTGCCGAACGTGCTCGAGCGCGCCGACGAGGCGCGCGTCACGGCCGCGCGCACCGACATCAACAACCTGATGCAGGCGCTCAAGCTGTACCGGCTCGACAACCAGCGCTATCCGAGCGCCGAGCAGGGCCTGCAGGCGCTGCTCGTCAAACCGACCGCGCCCCCCATCCCGCCGAACTGGAGACCCTATCTGGACAAGCTGCCGAACGACCCCTGGGGCAACCCCTACCAGTATCTCAACCCCGGCATCAAGGGCGAGGTTGATGTCATGTCGTTCGGACCCAGCGGCAAGCCGGGAGGCGAGGGGAAGGATGCGGAAATCGGCAGTTGGCAGTAGCCAGAAAGGCTTTACCCTGCTGGAGTTGCTGGTGGTGGTGGCCATCATCGCCATTGCTTCGGCGGGCGTCGGCTTTGCCTTGCGCGATTCGTCGCAGACACAGCTCCAGCGGGAGGGGCAGCGGCTCGCGGCGCTGCTGGACGCGGGCCGCGCGCAATCCCGCGCCACGGGCGTGCCGATCGTCTGGCACACCACCCGTGACGGTTTCGTATTCGACGGCGCGACCGCGCAGTCGCTGCCCGAGCACTGGCTGGGCGCCGGCGTGGAGGTCGTCAGCGCCAGCACCATCATTGGCAGCCAAGCCACACTGACGCTGGGACCCGAGCCCATCATCGCGCCACAGGACGTGGTGCTGGGCCTGGCCGGACAGCAGCAGTCGGTGCGCATCGCCACGGACGGGCTGCGGCCGTTCTCGGTGCAGCCCGAGAACACACCATGAAACGGATCGCGCAGGCCGGCTTCACCCTGCTGGAGGTGCTCGTGGCGCTGGCCATCGTGGCAATTGCGCTGACGGCGGGCACCCGGGCCACGATGGCGTTGACCGCGCACGCGCAGCGCCAATCGGACGTTTTGCTGGCGCACATCTGCGCGGAAAACGAACTGGTCAAGGTCCGCCTGGCCCGCCAGATGCCGGGCGTCGGTGATTCGAGCGACGTTTGCGAGCAGGCCGGCCAGGTGTTCAACGTGCATATTTCGGTGCGTCCCACGCCGAACCCGAGCTTTCAGCGCGTCGAGGCGCAGGTTCTCCGGGGCAACGAATCGGTGCTGCGCCTGGCCACCATCGTGGGGCGGTATTAGATGGCCCCCACGCTTGCCACTGCGTGTGCTGCGCTGCCCCCCGAGGGGGCTGGCCTTGCTTGGGGCGACCCGGCGCGGCGGCCGATGGCCCCCACGCTCCCTCACTGCGCGTGGTCGCTGGACGTGCCGCCGCGAGACGCGGCGGCTCTTCGGCCCGTCCGAGCCTGCGCAGGCAGGCCCGGAGCCGCGGGCCTCAGCCCCGAGGGGGCCGCATTTCGCCTTGGGGCGGCCCGGCGGCGAAACATGGCCCCAGCGCTGCGGCGTCATTATGGTTTCACGCTGATCGAGTTGCTGGTGGCAATTGCCATCCTGGCGGTGATGGCAGTGCTGAGCTGGCGTGGACTGGAGGACATGACACGGGCCGTGGCGCAGACGCGGCAGCGCTCGGACCAGTTGCTCACGCTGCAGGCCGGGCTGGACCAGTGGAGCGACGATCTGAACGCGCTGCTGCAGCAACCGCAGATAAGCGCGCTGGACTGGAACGGCAATGTGTTGCGCCTGACGCGCGTCGCCCCGAATCCAGCTGACGGCATGCTGGTGGTCGCCTGGACGCGCCGTGTCGTGAACGGCACGGGGCAATGGCTGCGCTGGCAATCGGCGCCGCTGCTGACCCGGGGCGATCTGGATGCCGCGTGGAACGAGGCGGCCCTGTGGGGCCAGAACCCGAGCGAGCCCGACCAACAGCGCGAGGCGGCGATCACGCCACTGGCGGACTGGCAAATCTATTACTTTCGCAACAACGCGTGGACCAACCCGCTCTCGAGCGGCGGCGGCAGTGCGGCGGCCAACGCGGCCGTGCCTGGGCAAGTCAACGCCGACCCCAGCGTGCCGGACGGCGTGCGCCTGGTGCTCAGCATTCCGTCCGGCCAGGCCCTGAGCGGCACGATCACGCGCGATTGGGTGCGACCGACGTTGGGCGGGAACAAGTCTTGAAAACACGTGGCACTCCCGCGCAGAGCGGCGCGGCGCTTCTGATGGCGATGCTCACCGTCACGCTGGTGGCCACGTTCGCCGCGGCAGCCGCCTGGCAGCAATGGCGCGCCACCGAAGTCGAATCGGCACAGCGCACGCGCGTCCAGGCGGGCTGGGTGCTCGTGGGCGCACTCGACTGGGCGCGGCTGATCCTGCGTCAGGACGCGATGACGGGAGGTGCCGACTACCTCTCGGAACCCTGGGCGGTGCCGCTGGAAGAAGCGCGCTTGTCGACCTTTCTGGCAGCCGGCCAGGGCCCGGCCGGCGGCGCGCCCGGCAACAGCGACGACGATGACGCGATGAACGCGTTTTTGTCGGGCCGGATCATCGACCTTCAGTCGCGCCTGAACGTGCTCGATCTGGTGGCGAACGGCGCCATCTCGCAACCAGCCTTGTTGGCCTTCGGCCGGCTGTTCAGCGCCCTGGGGCTGCCGCAGTCGCAGTTGAGCCTGCTCGCCCAAAACCTGCAACTGGCGCTCACCAACCGGACGCCGAGCGCCACCACGGCCACTTCGGCCACCTCCACCGGCAGCATCGGCACGAACACCGCCTCATCCGCCGGCAGCGACAACCCGGCGGCACCGCTGCTGCCGCAGCGTGTCGGGCAACTGGTATGGCTCGGGCTGTCGCCGGCCACGCTGACCGCGCTGCGGCCTTACATCACGCTGCTGCCGGTGCCGACCCCGGTGAATCTGAACACCGCCAGCGCGCCGGTGTTGTACGCCTGCATTCCCGGCCTCGAAATAGCGGATGCGCAGCGCCTGGTGCAACAGCGCCAGGGCAACTACTTCGCGACGCTGGCCGCCGCCAGCGCCGCACTGGGCGCCAAGGCCGGCCCGCTGAACCCAACCCAACACGCGGTCTCCTCGCGCTTTTTCGAGGTCATCGGCCGGTTCCGGCTGGACCAGACGGTGGTGCAGGAACGTTCCGCCGTGCAGCGCGATGGCCTGGCCGTGAGCGTGCTGTGGCGCGTGCGTGGCGTGCCGCCGGCCTCGGCGGATGCGTTGCCGCCCTGAGCCCGCCTGCGGCCGCGCGGGAGCCGCGGGTCGGCCGGCGCGGGCTCTCTACAATGCAAGGCCGCCCCAACCCACGCCATGAGCCACCTGATCGTTTACCTGCCGCTGGAGAGCCCCGGCCCCGCCACGCTGTACGGCTATGCAGTTGCTTCGGACAGGCGTGCTGCGGCCGGCGCCGCGGGTTCCTCCGGCGTCGCCAACGCTGCCAGCGCGCCCGTGGCGCTGCTGCCGCGGCCGCCCCAGTCGGGCGGCGAGGTGGTGGCCGTAGCGCCGCTCGCGGCCCTGTCCTGGCACCGGATCACGCTGCCACCGGGCAGCGGAAGCACCTCGGCACGGCTGCGCGCGGTGCTGGACGGGCTGCTGGAAGAGCGCTTGCTGGACGACCCCGAGGCCCTGCATTTCGCGGTCCAGCCGCAGGCGCGCGCCGGTGCCACGGTATGGGTCGCCGCCTGCGACAGGTCCTGGCTGCGCGGCGCCGTCGATGCGCTGGAGGCCGCAGGCCGCCCGGTCTCGCGTATCGTGCCCGAATTCGCTCCCGAGCTGTCGCCTGCCCCGCAGCCGACGCTGTATGCCGTGGGCACACCCGAGCAGGCCAGCCTGGTCATGACAGGCCAAGGCGCCGCCAGCGGCGTCACGGTGCTGCCGCTGACCCGGGCCGGCCTCGCGCTGGCATTGCCGACGGATCGTGATGCGAATGCCACGGGGATCGTGGCGGAACCCGCCGTGGCCGACCTGGCCGAGCAACTGTTTCAACACCCGGTCAGACTGGAGCAGCCGGCGCAGCGCTGGCTGCGCGCCGCCGCCTCGCCGTGGGATCTGGCGCAGTTCGATCTGGCCCGTTCCGGCCGTCGCCGTGCGCTCAAGCAATGGGCTGCCGCCTGGCAGGCGTTCCTGTACACGCCGCAATGGCGCGCGCTGCGCTGGGGTGTCGGCTTGCTTCTGGTGGGGAATCTGGTCGGCCTGAATGCCTGGGCCTGGCACGAACGCAGCACGCTGGAGGACCAACGCGCGGCGGTGCGGCAGATTCTCACGCAGACCTTCCCGGATGTGCGCGTGGTGGTGGATGCCCCGGTGCAAATGGAGCGCGCGGTGGCCGTGCTGCGCCAGGCCACGGGCGCCGTGTCGAGTCGCGATCTCGAAACAATTCTTGGAGCATTGAGTACCGTAGCCCCAACTGGCAAAAGCATCAATGCTATTGAATACGGAGCAGGCGAAGTGCGGGTGAAAGGCCTGGAGTTACCCCCCGACGCGGCCCGCGCCCTTTTGAGCGCCGGCTACACCGCCCGGATCGATGGCGACAGTCTGCTGGTGCGCCAGGAGACCGCGCCATGAAGCCGGCGCCGGCGCTAAAGGCGCGCTGGGACGGTATGGCGGCCCGCGAGCGGACCCTCGTGCGCTGTGCGCTGGTGCTGGTGGGTGCGGCGCTGCTGTGGTGGCTGTGCCTGGCGCCGGCGCTGCAGATCGTGCGCACGGCCGGTGCCGAACATCTCGCCTTGCAGGCCAGACTCGAACAGATGAAGGCCCTGCAAGCGCAGGCGCTATCGCTGCGCGCTCAGCCCCGCATCGGTTACGACGACGCACTGCGGGCCTTGCGCGCCTCGGTCCAGGTCTTCGGCGAACACGCGCAGATCGGCGTGGCGGGCGAACGCGCCACCGTGACGTTCCGGGGCATCCCGGCGGATGCGCTGGCCCAGTGGCTGGTGCAAGCCCGGCTGAATGCACGGGCATTGCCCACCGATGCACGGCTGACGCGCGCGCGCGGCGCACCGGGCTTCGCCAACTGGGACGGCACCGTGGTGCTCGCCCTGCCGTCACGCTGATGCCGCGCCGCAGCCACCCCATTGCCCGCGCGCGCAGCTCCTGGTCCTGGGCCGGCGGCGGCCTGCTGCTGGGCGTGCTCGCGGGACTGCTGCTGTTCGCGCCCGCGAGCTGGCTGGCCCAGTGGCTCGCGCGGCGCACGGACGGACATGTGGTACTGGCGCAGGCGCG
>DATNBD010000224.1:0-19587 GCA_035572155.1 Rhodoferax sp. | reverse complement strand
GTTCGTCTTCTTCATGTCGAGTTCGAGCCCGCGCGCGACCGCGATCGCCTGCGCGGCGAATGCCTCGTTCGATTCGATCACGTCCATCTGCGCGAGCGTGACGCCGCCTTTCTTCAGCGCCATCTTGGACGCCGGAATCGGCCCCTCGCCCATGATCTCGTTCGGCACGCCGGCCACCGCGTACGACACGAGACGCGCGAGCGGCTTATAGCCCGCCGCCTGCGCGACGCTCGCGTCGGCGAGCACAAAGAACGCAGCGCCGTCGTTGATGCCGGACGCGTTGCCGGCGGTCACGGTGCCGTCCTTCTTGAACGCCGGCTTCATCTTGGCCAGCGTCTCCATCGTGGTGGCGGGCTTCACGTGCTCGTCGGTGTCGACCACCACCTCGCCCTTGCGCGTCTGCTTCACGATCGGGACGATCTGCGACTTGAAGCGGCCGTCGGCGATCGCGGCCGCAGCGCGGCGGTGCGACTCGACCGCGAGAGCGTCCTGCTCCTCGCGCGTGATCTTCCACTTGGCCGCGAGGTTCTCCGCGGTGATGCCCATGTGGCCGACGCCGAACGGATCGGTCAGCGTCGCGACCATCATGTCGATCAGCTTGGTATCCCCCATGCGCGCGCCGGTGCGCATCGCGGTCGACAGGTAGCCGCCGCGGCTCATCACCTCGACGCCGCCGCCCACGCCATAGTCGCAGTCACCGAGCAGGATGTTCTGCGCCGTCGTCACGATGCCCTGCAGCCCCGACGAGCACAGGCGATTCACCGCCATCGCGACCGACTCCATCGGCAGCCCCGCCTGGATCGCCGCGACCCGCGCGACATAGGGGAAGCGGCTCTCGGTCGGAATCGTGTTGCCAACCGTCACGTAGTTGATCAGCTTCGGATCGACGCCGGAGCGCTTGACCGCCTCCTTCATCACGGTGCCGGCGAGTTCCGCCGGCTCGATGTCGGCCAGCGAACCGCCGAAGCTGCCGATCGCCGAGCGTGCTGCACCCAGCACCACCACGTCACGCTTGCTCATGCTCCATCTCCTTGAGAACCAAATCCAAAACAATGGCTTCGCGCCCCGCAAGACGCGAATCACCAGCAGCAGCCGGCACCTACTTGGGCTGCATCATTTTCTTGATTTCCTGCAGGCTCTGCGTGGCCCGCGCGCTCAGGCCGGCCATCGCATCAGCCTGCGACTTGCGGGCCATCTCCGCCAGATCCTTCATGTCGGCAAGCGTCTTCTTCCAGGCGTTGCGCGCCATCTCGGCCTGCTTTTTCGGGTCGGGCAGAACGCCCTTGGTGGCGGCGGCCTCCTTCACCGCCGACTGAATGTCCTGCATGGCCTGGGTCAGCATTTCGGTCTGCTTGTGCGCCATGGCCTGCATGGACTCATAGGCCGCCTTGTTCGCCTTGACCAGCGCCTCGATGTCCTTGCGCCGCGCCTCGACGATGGCCGCCATATCGACCCCAGGCAGCTTGAACTGCTCGATCATCTTGGTCACGTCGCCGAACGGGTTGGAATCCTTGGTCATGACAATCTCCTTATCGGATGGTGGGTAGAGTGCGAACAGGTCGGAGCCTGCACCTGGCAGGCTTCCGTTTCAATTATCACCCCTCCAGCCGGGGTTGCGGGCGCGGCACGCTGAGGGACAATCAGGCGTCGCCGGCGCGTGCCTGCCCTCCCTGCGCCCTTTGTGACTCCAGTCAAAATTCTCTATCTGAATCAATAGATTAAACAAACTCATGAAACTTGCGACCTGGAACATCAACTCGCTCACCGTGCGGCTGCCGCAGGTGCTGGACTGGCTGGCCGCGAATCCGGTGGATGTGCTGGCGCTACAGGAACTCAAGATGACGGACGACAAATTTCCCGCCTCGGCATTTCTGGAGGCGGGTTACCAGGCGCAGTGGTTCGGCCAGAAAACCTACAACGGCGTGGCGCTGCTGTCGCGCAGCCCCGCCACCAATGTCGTCAAGAACATTCCCGGATTCAGCGACGATCAGTCGCGCGTGCTGTGCGGCACGGTGGATGGCGTGCGCGTGATCGGCGCCTACTTTCCGAACGGACAGGCGCCGGGTACCGAAAAGTTCGAATACAAGATGCACTGGCTGCGTGCACTGCGCGACTGGGTGCGCGGGGAACTGGCGACGCATGCCCAACTGGTGTTGATGGGCGACTACAACATCACGTTCGACGACGCCGACGTGTGGGACCCGGAAGGGATGCGCGACCAGATCCATTGCACGGAAGAAGAGCGCTATCAGCTTCGCGCACTGGTTGCACTGGGCCTCGCCGATGCGCACAGATTGTTTGCGCAGCCCGAGAAAAGCTACAGCTGGTGGGACTACCGTGATTTCGGCTTTCGGCGCAACCACGGCCTGCGCATCGACCATATTCTGATCAGCGAGGCGCTCAAACCCAAGGCGCAAAGCTGCATCATCGACCGCGCACCGCGCAAAAACGAACGGCCCAGCGATCACGCCCCGGTGGTCGTTGATTTGAGTTTACTATAGTTTAAATAGCTAACTAGTGTTATCAGCCAATGGCTAGAGGCCGATTTCATTCGAGACCCAGCTCCTGGATTTTGCGCGTGATGGTGTTGCGGCCAATGCCCAGCTTGTGCGCCGCCTCGATGCGCCGGCCCCGGGTCGCGGCCAGCGCGGTCAGGATCAGGCGGGACTCGAAGCGGCGTGTCAGCTCGTCCCACACGTCCAGGCGACCCGCCGCGAGCAACGTCTGCGCTGCAGCTTCCAGTCCCTGTTCCCAACTCTCTACGGCGGGCAGTGGAAGATTCGCGCCCGCGGGGAACTCCGAGATATCGGTTGCCGGCTCACGGGGCGGCGCCCCGACCACGGCAGGTTCGGCGGCGGCGGCGTGCAGCTCCAAGGGCGGCGCGGCTTCGCCCGTTAGCACCGTCGGCATGACCTCGGGCGGCAGATCCTTCGCCTCGATCAGTTGCGCGGGCGCCATCACGGTCAGCCAATGACAGATGTTCTCCAGTTGGCGCACATTGCCCGGGAAGTCGAACCGGCCCAGGCGCACCAGCGCCGCATCGGAAATGCGCTTGGGCTCGACACCGAGCTGGCGCGCGCTTTGCTGCAGGAAATGGCGTGTCAGCGCGGGGATGTCTTCGCGGCGCTCGCGCAGGGCTGGCAGGCGCAGCCGGATCACGTTCAGGCGATGGAACAGGTCCTCGCGGAAAGTGCCTTCCCTGACGCGCTGCTCCAGGTTCTGGTGCGTGGCCGCGATCACGCGCACATTGGTCTTGATCGCGGCGTGGCCGCCGACCCGGTAAAAATTCCCGTCGGAGAGCACGCGCAGCAGGCGCGTTTGCAGGTCGAACGGCATGTCGCCGATTTCGTCGAGAAACAGGGTGCCGCCGTCGGCCTGCTCGAAGCGTCCGCGGCGCAGGGTCTGCGCGCCGGTGAAGGCGCCACGCTCATGGCCAAACAGCTCCGACTCGAGCAAGTCCTTCGGGATGGCGGCGGTATTGATCGCCACGAACGGGCCGTTGTGGCCGGCGTCCCCGCGCGGCGAATGCTTGTGCAGCGCACGCGCCACCAGTTCCTTGCCCGTGCCCGATTCACCCGTGATCATGACCGTGACGTTGCTCTGGGACAGCCGTCCAATGGCGCGAAACACGTCCTGCATCGCCGGGGCCTGCCCGAGCATTTCGGGGGCTTCGGCCTGCTGCTGCTCGGCGACCTCTTCGCGCTGGCTTTCCTCGACCGCGCGGCGGATCAACTCCACCGCGCGGGGTACGTCGAACGGCTTGGGCAGGTACTCGAACGCGCCCCCCTGAAAAGCCGAGACCGCGCTGTCCAGGTCCGAAAACGCTGTCATGATGATGACCGGCAGGCCGGGATGCCTGGCCTTGACCTTCTCCAGCAAGTCCAGCCCCGAGCCGCCCGGCATGCGGATGTCGCTCACCAGCACCTGGGGGCCGTCGCCTCCGTTCTCGTCCAGCGCCGCCAGCGCATCGCGCGGGCTGGTGAAGCTGCGGGTCGGCAGGTCTTCGCGCAGCAGCGCCTTCTCCAGCACGAAGCGGATCGACTGGTCATCATCAACTATCCAGATCGGCTTCATGGCTTGTCTGTCACCTCGGGTGAAACGTTCAGGGCAATGGAATCAGCATTTTGAAATCCGTGCGGCCCGCTGCGCTGTCGCACTCGATCAGGCCGTGGTGCTGCTGCACAAACGTTTGTGCCAGCGTCAAACCCAGCCCGGAGCCTCCTTGCCGGCCCGACACCAGCGGAAAGAATATGCGGTCCTTGATCGAGTCCGGCACGCCGGGCCCGTTGTCGATGACATGCAATTCCAGTGCCAGCCGGTAGCGCCGTTTACCAAAAGTCACCTGCCGTGCGATCCGGGTGCGCAAAATGATCTGCGCATCACCTGTCCGGATGCGTTCGGCCAGCGCCTGCGTGGCGTTGTGAACGATGTTGAGCAGCGCCTGGATCAGCTGCTCGCGGTCGCCGCGAAACTCCGGGATCGAGGTGTCGTAGTCCTGCACCACCTGCAGCCCCCGGGGAAACTCCGCCTGGATCAGCGCGCGCACGCGCTCGCACACCTCATGGATGTTCACGTCCGCCACCAGGTGCGGCTTGCGATGCGGCGCCAGCAGCCGGTCCACCAGGGTTTGCAGTCGGTCGGCCTCGCGAATGATGACTTGGGTGTACTCGGTCAGCTCGCGCGATTCGATTTCCAGTTCCAGCAGCTGGGCGGCCCCGCGGATGCCGCCCAGCGGATTTTTGATTTCATGGGCGAGATTGCGAATCAGCTCCTTGTTGGCGTGCGCCTGGTCGAGCAGGCGTTCCTCGCGGTCCTGCCTGGCTTGCTGCTCCTGCGGCAGCATCTCGATGATGATCTCGCCGTACCGCTCCGTCTGCGCCACGATCACATGCACGGGAACGGGTTCGTGCCCCGGGCGATGAAGCCACGCGTCGTAGCGCAGCGCCGCAAATTCGTTGCTTTCCGCGCCGCCGAGCGCATTGGCGAGAACCTGCGGCTCCGTGAAGAAACCGGGAAATGCCGAACCCTCGATGGTGCGGCGCGAGACGCCGAGCGCGTCCTCCAGAGCGGCATTCGCAAACAGAACCGTGCCGTCACTGCGCACCACGGCGACCAGCGTCGCGAGCAGGTCGAACGCCTGAAAGCGCAAGGCGGAAATGGGAACAGGCGTGCTCAAGCTCGCTATTGTGACGCAGCGGCCGCCGGCGACGCAGGGAGCCGCGCTATTTCACGCTGGATGCCCGCAATGTCGCTCTGGTTGCGGTCAATGCTGGCCTTCAGGTCGGCGATCCGGTCGAGGTATTTTTGATGGTTGCGATGCTCCGGCCCCAGCATTTCGGGTTCGCCATTGTTGTATTCGGCCAGCAGGTCGGATTGCCGGGCCTGCGCCTTGCTCAGCTCCGACTCCAGAATGGCGCGCGCATCCGCGTCGCGGGCCCGCTGGTCCGCTGCTCCCACCCTCGGCTGCGAGGGCGTGCTGGCGCGCCTTTGCTCGCTCGGCCGGGTGCCGGGGACGACCGTGAGGTTGCCGCCCGTCATCGGCTTGCAGCCACGGGCCCGGGCGTCCGCGACATTGTTGGTGTAATCATTGCCGCAACGATAGATTTGACTTTGCGCAAAGCTGGTGCTGACAAACAGCAAGGCGCCGAACGCCAGCATCGAGGTCAAAAGTATTTTTTTCATAAAGTTTCCGAGCATCGCGGAATGCAGGAAGTTCATCGAAGTATCGCCCAATCCACTTCGAACGCAAATTCTGCCACGCGGATCGAGCCGGCAATGCACCGTGCGCGAACGCCCAGACGAAAAAAAAAAGGCGGCACAGGCCGCCCTTTTTGGATGGGTTGCGCCATTACAGCGAGTAATACATATCGAACTCGATCGGGTGCGTCGCCATACGCAGGCGCGTGACTTCACTCATCTTCAACTCGATATAGGCGTCCAGCATGCTGTCGGAGAATACGCCCCCCTTGGTCAGAAAGCCGCGCTCGGCATCCAGGCAGTCCAGCGCCTGATCCAGGCTGTGGCAGACGGTTGGCACCTTGGCATCTTCCTCGGGCGGCAGATGGTACAGATCCTTGGTGGCAGCCTCGCCGGGGTGAATCTTGTTCTCCACGCCGTCCAGGCCCGCCATCAACAGCGCGGCAAAGCCAAGGTAGGGATTCATCAGCGGATCAGGGAAGCGCGCCTCGACGCGACGCGCCTTGGGATTGGCCACGTACGGGATGCGGATCGATGCCGAGCGGTTCTTTGCCGAATACGCGAGCTTCACGGGGGCTTCGAAGCCGGGCACGAGGCGCTTGTAGCTGTTGGTGCCGGGATTGGTGATCGCGTTCAGCGCACGCGCATGCTTGATGATGCCGCCGATGTAGTACAGCGCGAAGTCCGACAGGCCAGCGTAGCCGTCGCCCGCAAACAGGTTCTTGCCGTCTTTCCAGACCGACTGGTGCACGTGCATGCCCGAGCCGTTGTCACCCACGAGGGGTTTGGGCATGAAGGTCGCTGTCTTGCCATAGGAGTTGGCCACGTTCCAGACCACGTACTTGAGTATCTGGGTCCAGTCGGCGCGCTCGACCAGGGTGCTGAACTTGGTGCCGATCTCGTTCTGTCCCGCGCCGCCCACTTCGTGGTGAAACACTTCCACCGGAACGCCCAGCGATTCGAGAACCAGCGAAATTTCAGCGCGCAGATCCTGCGTGCTGTCGACCGGCGGCACGGGGAAATAGCCGCCCTTGACCGCGGGACGGTGGCCGCGGTTGCCGCTCTCCAGCTTTTTGCCGCTGTTCCAGGGCGCTTCGTATTCGTCGATCTTGACGAACGTACCCGACATATCGGTGTTCCAGCGCACGTCGTCGAAGATGAAGAACTCGGGTTCCGGCCCGAAGAAGGCGGTGTCGCCGATGCCGGACGCCTTCAGATAGGCTTCGGCGCGCTTGGCGATCGAGCGCGGATCGCGGTCGTAGGCCTTGCCGTCCCCGGGCTCGAGCACATCGCAACTCATGAACAGCGTGGTTTCTTCATAGAACGGGTCGATATTGGCGGTATTTGCGTCCGGCATCAGCAGCATGTCGGAGGCCTCGATGCCCTTCCAGCCGCCAATGGACGAGCCGTCGAACGCATGGCCGGCACTGAATTTGTCTTCGTCAAAATGCGAAGCCGGCACGGTCACGTGCTGCTCCTTGCCACGCGTGTCGGTGAAACGGAAGTCGACAAACTTGACTTCGTTGTCCTTCACCATTTTCATCACGTCTGCGACGGTCTTTGCCATCAATTTCTCCTGGTTGGAAGTTGGTTAAAAAATTCAGGGGGACAGCAAGCTTACGCAGCTTTCGTGCCAAAACCGGCTGCCATCACATGGGCAGAATTTCGTATTCTGCACTGCAGCGCCACGCAATCGTCGGCATCCAGCGCTTTTCTGAGCCTGTCCGCCCCGAGTGCACCATATTGAATCATGAAATATTGCACCATTTAAGTGCATCATATTTTTCGCACCAACTCGGGGCCGATATTCGCGTTGAAGCCTTGCAGCCCTGCGAGCAGGGTCGGGTAGGCCACTGAGACGCTGCCGGGATCGCCCTTGACCCCAAGTTCTATGTGCCTGCCGTATTGGGGGTGATCCACGCTGGGCAGGCTGAACACCTTGACGCCGGGGTGCGCGCGCTCGATTTGTTCCATCAAGGGCGTCAGCGTGGCCTCCATGGCGCCGAACACAATGACCGATTTTTCTTCGTAGGCCGCGCGCCGGAACCAGCGTGCGTAATGGTGATCCAGCACCCACTCGATCATCGGCCAGGCCATCACTGGGAAACCGGGCACGAAATGCACCGCGCCTGCACCGGAGCCGGCACAGCTGAAGCCCGGAATCTTGTTGTAGGGATTGGGGATCAGCCGCGCGCCTTGCGGAAACACGCCCATGTTGAGCCGGTGCACGTTGTCGGGACGATCCGGCTCATAGGTGGTGCCCTGCTCCCTGGCAATATCCTGCATGCGCTCGCGAATCAACTGCTCCGCTTGCGGATGCAGTTCGAGCGCGATGCCCAGCGCGCGCGCGGCACACTGGCGCGTGTGGTCGTCGGGCGTGGCGCCGATGCCGCCACAACTGAACACGGCGTCGCCCGAGGCGAATGCGCGACGCAGCGTGGCAGTGATGCGCTCCGGTGAATCCCCGAGGCACTCGGCATAGTCAAGCGACAGACCACGTTCACCAAGCAGTTCGATGACCTTGGGCATGTGCTTGTCGGCACGCTTGCCCGAGAGAATTTCATCGCCGACGATGATGAGTCCGAACCGGGGCCGCTTTTCAGCGGGCGAGGGGGGGCGTGGCTGCAGTGGGATGGGAGTCGAGGTCATTGGACAAGGCCGGCGTCAAGGGAACCACATCGGGAGCCGGCGCGGCGGCGCCGGCCTGCGCGCGCAGATCCTGCAGCGCTGCAAGGCAATAGTGGGAAAACCACAGAGAAGAAAATGCGAATACCAGGGTATAGATCCAGATGGCCACAGGCACGAGAATGACGAAGGCGGCCGCGAACAGCGCGCCCGAGGCCCATACCACGCTGGGTACCGCACCAAGATAACCCGAGAGCACGCCGATGCCGAGCAGCCAGCCGCGATGGCGGCGGAATATCTCGCGCCGCTCGTCATGGCTGGCGTGATCGGCCAGCGCATCGAAGGCCATCACACGGTAGGTCAGCCAACCCCAGATCAGCGGGGGAAGGATCAGGATCAGAGGCGGCACCAGCCACAGCGGAATCGAGATCAACAGCGCGATCGCCGCCAGCACGGCGGAGCCCAGTGCCCACAGAATACCGGTCAACACAGAACCGCCCCGCTTGCGCTCCAGTTGAGGAAAACGACGCTCGGCGACCAACCCGGCCAGCGCGGGCGTCATGAGCATGGCCACGACGAGCAGCGACACGATCACCAGCAGCGGCGTGACGGTAAAGATGATGATCAAGGGTGCCGCCACCGTAGTGAGGTTGCCGACGCCGATGCCATCCATCCACGACCACAGGTGGGTAAGC
This sequence comes from Rhodoferax sp., assembly GCA_035572155.1. Classification (GTDB taxonomy): domain Bacteria; phylum Pseudomonadota; class Gammaproteobacteria; order Burkholderiales; family Burkholderiaceae_C; genus Rhodoferax_A. The sequence continues at coordinate 10,570 of DATNBD010000224.1, read as the reverse complement.
CAGACGGTCGAATCGAGCGCGCCACGGACCCAATCGAGCGCGGGCGTCCAGAAAAAATAGCCCAGCCCGAGCGCAAGCGCCACCATGATGACCAGCGGCAGAAACGACAATGCAATCACCCGCGGGCGCAGGCAATAGGCGACCGCGCGCCAGAACGAATCGAGAAACAGCGTCATGGCGCAAGCATACCGCGACGGCTCGGAGCCGGCGACGACCACGCGGTTCCCGTACCATTGCCGAATGAGCTTGATCAGCATCCATCGCGCGCAACTGGAAGTGCGCCAGATCGAGGCGGCAAGCGACGCGCCCCGACGCACGCCCATCGTTTTCCTGCACGAAGGTCTGGGTTCGGTGGCGATGTGGCGCGACTGGCCGCAGCAGGTGTGCGCCGCCACGGGGCGCGCAGGCGTCGTGTACTCGCGCCGCGGCTATGGCCAGTCCGATCCGGTTCCCGATGTGCGCGGCGCGCCCGGCGAGCGCGATGGCTTGCGGGTGGGACGGCTGCGCCCCGATTACATGCACCTGGAAGCCTGGGAGGTGCTGCCGGAACTCCTGCGCGCGCTGCAGATCGACAAGCCGCTGTTGCTCGGCCATTCGGACGGCGCCAGCATCGCGCTGCTGTATGCAAGCCGCCATCTGGTTGAAGGTTGCATCGTGCTGGCCCCGCATGTGATGGTGGAGGACATTTCCGTGCGCTCGATCGCGCAGGCGCGCGAGGCGTTCGAGACCGGCAATCTGCGCGAACGGCTGGCGCGCTACCACGCGAACGTGGACTGCGCCTTCTGGCAGTGGAACGACATCTGGCTGGACCCGGCGTTTCGCCGTTTCGATATCCGCGGCGACTGCCAACGCATCAGCGCGCCACTGCTCGCCATCCAGGGAATCGACGACGCCTACGGAACCCTGCAGCAAATCGAGCAGATCCGTCCATCGGGCGGGCAGATCACGTTGCAAAAACTGGCGCAATGCGGACACTCCCCGCATCGCGATCAAACGGCGTTGACCACGCAACTGATCGTCGATTTTCTCGCGCCCATGGAATGAGCCGCCTTCAGCCCGCGGTCCGCGCGAGATCATCGACAACCAGCCAGCGCCATTGCCCCGGGGCCAGGTCGGCAGGCAACGCCAGGCCGCCAATCTGCGAACGATGCAGCGCCTCCACCCGGTTGCCCACGGCCGCCACCATGCGCTTGACCTGGTGATATTTGCCCTCGGTCAGCGTCAGGCGCAGATGATGCGGCGCGACCGCCTGGCAGGCGCTGGCGCGCACCGGCTTCGGGTCATCTTCCAGAACTACGCCTTCGAGCAACCGGTCAACCTGGTTATCGTCCAGCGGATGTTTCGTCGTGACCTCGTATACCTTGGACACATGATGCCGCGGCGAGCTCATGCGGTGGATGAACTTGCCGTCGTCGGTTAGCAGCAGCAGGCCCGTCGTGTCCTGGTCCAGGCGCCCGACGGCCTGCACGCCCTGCACGGCCCCTTTCTGTGGCCGCAGCCGCAGCGGCGCGGGCAGCAGGGTGTAAATGCTCGGCCAGGCCGAGGGCTTTTGCGAGCATTCCGTGCCGGCCGGCTTGTGCAGCATCAGATACGCCAGTTCGTGATATTCCCATGCCACGCCCTGAACCGTGAACTTCAATCCGCTCGCTTCAAATTCAGTAGCAGGCTCCGATTGCACCTGTTGGGCAATCGACACGAATCCCTGCTGAATGAGGCCGGCGCAGACGCGGCGGGTACCGAATCCCTGGGTAAAAAGAATGTCCTGCAATGGCATGCGGCGCATCGTTCGATTGTGCCGCGATAGCCACATCACCAGCCCCAGGCGCATGAAGAAAGCGTTTCCGTGATTTTTTACCGGGCCTTGCTATGGACTTCGCTTGAAAACTTTAGTTACACTCAAAATGACTCATTAGGGTATTGAACAGATGGACAACTTTGCAGGAGGGCTTTCAATCGGACTGGCATTGCTGGTCTGCCTGCTGCTGGGCGCGTTCTTTCATTCCTGGTGGGTTCGCCGGCGCGCCCATGAACGGCGCCGTATACCGCGACAGTGGCCCCTGAGTCCGCGGGTACTGGCCAATAGCAAGGAACGTCAGGTTTGGCGCTGGCTGGGTCGGGCTTTTTTCAGCCATCACGTGATGATCAAGTTGCCGGTGACGCGGTTCACCATGCCGCGCGACAAGCGGCAGGGACAACACTGGTACGAATTGCTCAAGGGGCTGTATTGCACGTTCACCATCTGCCGCGCGGACGGCCACGTCATCGGCTGCGTGGACGTTCCAGGGCGCTTTGGCCTATCTGAAAAGAACGAGCGGCTGAAACGGCAGTTGTTGCGCCAATGCGGTATCGCCTACGCCGTGGTGGAAGCAGACAGCTTGCCAAGCTTGAGCGAGATCCGCACCGAATTCCTCGGTGAGATGGCGGCCATGAGCATGGATAGGGAGCACAACGACGCTGCGGTATCCAAGGCACGGGGCCATTTGCGCGAAGCACTGGCCCGGCAGCGCCATACCCGCAACAGCGACCTCGCCCCGCTCAACCCAACGCCGGATACAGGAAGCAGCGCACTGCACAGTGACTTCACGTCATTTGCAGAGAGCTTGCAGCCCGACTCATTCGTGAGCCCGCTGGACAGTCGAGAGGCCGAGTTATAGATTCACGCGGGCACGCCCCGCTGGTCAACGACCATCGGCCGATGCCTATTGGCCTATCCCGACATGGGGCGCGGGCTTGCCTTTAGGCAGTTTTTCGCCGATCCTGTCACCCGCACGCCGCAGTGCGCCAGCGGTATGGCGGGTCGCCTTGCCCACAGCCGAGCCCACTTTGCTGGCCGTTCTTTCGGTGGCATGCACTGACTTGCGGGTCGTCCTTTTCGTGGCGTGCACGACCTTCATGGTGGTTCTTTCCGTGGCATGCACGGCTTTGTCGGTGGTTCGCTCAACCTTCTGCACAACCCCGCCGGAAGAGGAACTGCCTTCGTGGCCAGCGTCGGTCGGGCCTTGCGCATGGGCTGACAAGCCGCATGCGGCAGCGCCGACAACCAGAATCGCGGACAACGCGCGAACAGATCGGGAAAACTTGATCATGGTTGGATTCGTTTTCTACGAGATACGGTAAACGCGGAATGGTTTCATGGGCCAGCCGCGCAGCCATGCCCCAGTCCTGAAGCGAAAAGAAGGCCGCTAGGTGTATGTTCCTAGCGGCCTTTATACAGGGTAGTGCTGGGGTCTACTGAATCAACCCTTGAAACCAGCATGAATGCTAGGTTTCGCCTTTGAGAAATTCAATTTGTACCCCCGTCTGTACCCCCGCTTTGCCTTTGATACCCCCCCTGCTTTGGGGCTCTGCACACTCAGCCCAGCCGCTGGCCGCCAGCTTATCAAAATAGGTGCGGTTGGTGTTGAAGACGGTGGCGACTTTGTGGGCGGTGCTGCGCGCATCTTTTGTCGGCGCAATTTGTTGCTCCGGCACTTTGGCGCGCGTGTACTGATTCGCCGGCTGCGCCGCTTGTTCGTGCGCAGGGTTAACGCGAGCGCATCCGTTGCGCGAGTATTGATCCTGCACGATGCGAAAGCGGTTGCGCCCGATCAGTGGGCGCTCTGCCGTGACAAAAGTCTGTTCCTTCATCGAAATCCATTTGGTCACGATACTCTTGTCGGCGTGATAATGTGCTAGTGAACTTGGTGAGTGGGTGGTGCGATCACCCCGTCGCACTGGCGCTGTGCATGCCTGAATGAAAAGGAGCACCATCATGTATTCTTTGGCCGTGCTCATTGTGGAATTATGGATTTTTATGGTGGCTGCGGGGCTAGCTCTGCTGGCCATCTGGCTTGTGTGGTGGCCAATCGGCACCATCATTAATGACATCAGCGAGAGCGCGGCAGAAAGGCGTGCCGTGCAGGATCGGAAGGATCAAGCGGCCTTGCGTGAGCGATGGGCGCAGATGCGTCCGGGTGAGCCCAAGAAAGCAAAGTGGCGAACCGTTCTTGACCGGGTTCTCTGGGGTTGAGTTGCATCAGAACCGCGCCAGCCGCTGGCGTTGCTCACGCAAGGCCTGATTCAGCGCCTTGATACCCTGGCGCAGTTGCAGCCAATACCCCCCGGTGAAAGCGTTTCGCGACGCCACCGCCTTACCCTCGGGGCTTTTCGGCCCCGTTGACTGATTCCACGGGGCCCACCGCCGGATGGCTTCGCTCTGCCGCTTGCGTCTCTCCGGTGTCCAGCCGTGGCGTGAGGATGTTGGCATGCTGATGCTCCAATAGTTCGTTTTGCCGGGGCTGGGTTTGTTCCGCGTGCGCGATGCCGGCAGGCGTGCCGTTGTTCACCTGCTGCGGCCCTTGGGCGATATTGGCCTGTTTTACGAACGTGGCTTGCCGGGGGTATTTCAAGTCCATCAGTGCCGATATGGTCGCCCGGCTTTGGGCCTGCGCCTTCAGGGCCAGCCCGAGAAACGCTTGATACTGGGGCAAGAGCTCCTGATTCGCTGCCCGCCGCGCCAGGCTGGTGAATATGGTTTGCAGCGCCGTGGCCTGCCCTATCAGCATGGCCTCAAGGGTGCCCAGGTCGCCGCCGCTGGCTTCGGTGAACGTATTGCGCAGCCGCTCGACTAAAACATCCATGTCGGTGTCTTCGCCCATGACATTGCTTTGATAGGCTCCAATCACCGCCGCGCCGTTGACAGATGGGAGCAAGGCCATGCGCGCCTTACCCGCTGGCGTTAGGGCTGGCGGTTTCGCCGGCTCGGGGGCTTTAAGGATTTTTTTTGTCGCTGCCATACTGGCCTTTCAAAGTGTCGCCATGAATCCATCGCAGCGTTGCAGCCGCTGCACCAGCTCGCCCGGCAGCCGCGCATCCCTTGCCGTCATCGCCACCCCAGCGCGTTGCCAGTTCCCGCAGCGCCCGCCCCGGTGCAGGTGCATGCATTCCAGACACAGCCGCCTATCGTCTGATTCACGATCCCGGATCACCAGCCGATCAGCCAGGCGCTCGGCATCGGCCAGACCCAGGCCCTTGTCGGTGAAGCGCGCCAGCCGCGCCGTGAAGGCGTCAATCTCTGCGCCGTTCATCGCGTCAGAGTGCGGCCAGCAATCCCGATCAGGACCGGCACGCTCGCCAGCCTGAGCGATCAGCCGGTCCAGCGCCTGGCTCGCGGCCTTGAACTCCGCCACCGTGGCAGCCGGCAGGCCGGGCGCAAGGGCAACATTCCAGCCAGTCAGGTCGGGCGCTTGGGGCTCAGTCGGGCTGGGGTCGTTCGCGGCTGCCAGCCAATCCACCAACTCGGCCTTGTGGCTGCGGATCAGGCCGCGAAGCTTGTCGGTCAGGCGGCCGGCCGGCGCCACCTTCACGCCGGATTTATCCGTCAGCGACAGGATCAGGCCGGCGTCGCGTAGGGTTTCGATAATGGCGGAGGCGATCATTCGAACACCTCAGCGTCGTCGTCCACCGGCTGGTCGGGCGCTGGGGCGGGCTCGACCGAGCCGTCCGAAGATGCCAAGGCGCCCGAAGATGCCGAAGGCGCCAAGCTTTCAACGTTGGCATCTTTGGCGCCTTCGGCATCTTCGGCAGGTTTTGGCATCTTCGGCAGCCTCCAATACCAGCCATCACCCATGCCGCCCTTCTTGCGGATTACGCTCATGCCGTCGGCCGCTCGCTGGATCGTGCGCCACGCATAGCCGGCTTCCAGACAGTCGGCTTTGACCTGCTTCGCCGGCACGGTATCACCGCCCAGCAGCTCGCGCAGGAACTCCTCAGCCGACTCCTTCGCGCCCTGTTCGCCGTCATCTTCGGCATCCGGGTCGGTCAGCAACTCGCGCGCCGTGCCTTGGACTGCTTCGCCCCATGCGATGCGTGACGCTTCGATGCCGGGCAGGGCTTCGGTCTGTTCAAGGAAGTACCGAAACCCGCCATCATCCGGGCCGATGTTGGATTTTGAGCGCGCCAGGACGCGGGCCGGTTCGCCGTCCTCGCCCTTGACTTTCGCGGCCACCAGGACAATGCGCGCCACGGCCGAGAACGCTACAGAGCCGATGACGCGCTGCGTCGGGTCTTGCCCCTGACCGCCCTTGCTGAAGTGGGTGATGCCCAGCACGGCGCACCGGCAGGCGGCACCAAGATCGACAAGTGGTTGCAGCGAGCGGCGAACCTCGGCGTTCTTGTGCGAATCGCCAGTCACGGCCGACACCACGGGATCCACGATCAGCAGCGAGACACCGCCAATGCGCTCGATTGCCTCGGTCAACTGCACGAAGTCGCGGGCCGGATCGAACGGTACGGGCTCGCCATCAATGCGCGAGCTGGCGACGAAGTAGCAGCGCTTCGGATCGCCACCGACAGCAATCAGACGCGGCAGCAGCGTATCGGCAGGATCATCCTCGCCGCTCCAAATAAGCACGTTGCTGGGCTGGCAGCGCATGCCGTCCGGCCAATGTCCGCCGATGGTGACGGTAGCGGCCAGGCCGATGGCGATGGTGGTTTTACCCTGCCCGGGTGCGCCGGCCAGGATGTGCAGCTTGCCCAGCGCCAGCCAGTGCTTCCAAAGCCAGGCGATGGGCTCGGGCTTCAGATCGGCGCCGTTGACTAGGTGCACGCCGTCCAGATCGAAGGAGTGCGCGGCCTCTACAGCCCCAGGGGATATTTCCCCATCGAGCTGCGCGGCCAGGTGGTCATAGTCAGCGCGGTTCATTGGTATGCCTCCGCCAGCCGATTGATGCGGCCCGCAGCCTTCAGCAGCCGGGCACGATCCTGCTCGGTCAGATTGACGCCGTGCGCGATGTTGCCCGCCGCTACTGCGGTCAGCATGGTCTCGAATGCGAGCACAGACAGCGCAGCGCGTGGCGGCAAAGGTGCAGCCCTTTGCGGTGCATGGGGCTTGTCATCGTCAATCCAGGCGCCGATGGCTTTGGCTGCGGCTACAAACTCCGCGCCGGTTGTCGCAATTTCGTAGGCCAGCACGTCGCCGCCCTTTTGTCCGCAGCTCATGCAAACCCAGGCGCCCGTGGCGGTGTTGACGCGCATGGAATCACTGCCATCGTGAAACCGGCATTGCGTTGTTTTCCACTTCGCACTGCGTGGCCCGGATAGCTTGAGTCCCTGCGCCTCGAAGTAAGTCGCTGGATCAGGTAGAAGGTCACGATTAAAGGTCATGGCCGCCCCCAATCTGCGTCAGGAACAGCGCCGCATCGTGCAGGGTGGGCAGGTAGCGCACCAGGCCCCAGCGTTCCGCCCAGTAGGTCACAGCGCCGTCGCTGGGGTCGGTACGGTGCAGGCTGTGCCCGCGCATGGCGTACTGGGCGCGCAGCGTGGCGAAACTCTTTTCGGGGTTGCCTGTTTTTTCAGCAGCGCCGATAATCACGCTGTCTGTGTGGCCCGCCGTGGGATTCCCGTCCCCGGTGGGCATTTCTTTGTCTGTGTGCATGGCCAGCCCCTTACGCCGTGGCCTGCGCCGTGTGCTTAGCACGCCTTACCCGCTTTGCCGCCTGCCGTTTTTGCTCTGCGCTTCGATCAAGCCAGGTTGGTTTGAATGGCTCGCCAGCGTCCACACACCGTGCCGCATGAAGTTGGTTCACCAGTTCCCGAATATCGGCGTCTGACTTGCCGGCGATGCGCGCCGCGTTGATGGCCTGCACTTCAGCGGATGGCCAGCCTACAGAGCGTTGACCGATCTGCACCGGCATGGTGAAAAGCCCCGCCCGGATGGCGTTGTAAATGCTGGCGTGGCTGCGGTGCCCGGTTTCCGCCTTGACGGCTGGCATTCTGAGAATCGACATTGCTGCCCCTTCGTGTACGGCTCTGTCTGCCGTTGTTGCGATGGGGCAAATATCCGGGCCGGTGTCAGTGCTAACCGGCTAATCCATCCTACGACTACTTCGCCGCTTTAGCCCACCATTCCTTTATGGTGCTGTGCGCCACGGGCGGAACTGCCTCGGGCGCAGCCTCGCATTCAACAGAGAATTTATCGACGCCGCGCAGGTTCGCCGGCTTGATACTTAAGCGCTCGATACTGTTCGCCCCGGCGGCGTCCAGGAAGTCCTGCAAGGTGCGCCCATCGGAGCGCCAAAGACGCATTGCTGCAATGGTTTCGCTTCGTGCTGTTGGCGTCTTTTTCTGGCGAGGCTTTCTTGCAATGGCTTGCTGCCTTCTCCAGCCTGTCTTAGCCTCATCGAGCGCGGCGATATGTAGCACGGCCTTCAATTGCCACTCTCGCCAGATCTTCCCGGCCCGCGCAAACTCGCCACAAGCCGCACAGCGCAACGCGCGGCCTATGGCAATGCTCTCCACATCGTCGGTTTCCTGATCTTTAATGCGCGTTACCCACGCCTCGGCAAATTCCTCTGGAATTCGGGCGGGGTCGATGCCCCGACTTTCTGCCTCGCTTCCGACTCTGACCGCAAGCAGACGCCGGCCTAATTCTTCATCGGGCCAACCAACGGTGTCCCGAAAATCAATCGGCTCGATCAGCGCAACGTAGACCGCGCTTTTCTTATCCATCGCACCCCCTTGCAGTGCAGCCCTGAAATAAGGTGCCAGCCCAGCCCGTCAGGGAAACGGGTTTTCGGGGATCAGCCTAGAGCTGGCGAAACAAGATCATTCTCAGTAGGCGGAGGTCTGTTGGAAGTCGACCAGTTCCTTGAGGCTTTCGAAGACGTTCTTTCGGTATTCCTCCTTCTCGCCGGGCGCGGTCGGAGCGTCGCCGAACAGGGGTCGATATTGCTGCGCCGGCTGGGCTGTTGTGGTTGCAGGGGGCAGCTGCGAAGCGGGCATCAGTTTCGCCGGCCGGTTCATAGAGAGAACTGCATAACGCCATTTCTCTTCTGCCGTGTCCTGCGCCGCCCTACGCCGCGCTTCCTCGTCTTCGGGCACTCTCACGCACACCCTATATCGCGACCGCCCGGCGCGCTCAATCCAGCGCGCACCAGGCGCGCGCGCTGCTGGCGGTGGATTTGCGGTGGGAGGTCCGCCGAGCGGGGAGCCGTCCGGAAGAATGGTGACGCGCACCTTTCTCATACCTGGTTTCCCGGGTAGCTGATCCTCGCGCACCAGCCCTGCCGCGACAAGGGCGTCTTCTGGCCCGATGTACTCATCAAACCAGCTTATCGAGTGGCTGCACATCACCCCTCGGTAGGCCTCGAATTGTTGGCGGTCGTCGCGTGGGTGCTGCGGCCAGTTCAAGAACGTTATGCGGGCAAAGTATGGGCAGCCATCTATGTATAAGCACTCCTCGATTTCCACGCTGTGGCCGCGTGGATCGCGAGTGCGTAGGGTCCGCTTCGGGCCTCCAGGTTCGCCCGGAAATGCAAGGCCGAGGCCCAGCCCGATGGCTTGTAAATACTCCTTCGTCGCATAAATTAGATCGCCCCAATCGAGTTGTTTGTACTCGACCAGGCCATTGATGCCGGCAGCCTGATTTTTAGACATGGGCCACCTCCTTGCCGGCGGTATCAATTGCGGATGCTAGGAACTCTGATGCGAAACTCGTCTGATACACCAGGTCGTAAACCAGTGGCAGTGCCGCCTCGGCATTCTGAAGGTCTCGAACATCTGTGATGCACGACATTAAAGCTTCCGCTTGATGGGCCTTTTCTCTCGCAAACTCTGCAAGCTGCTTGAGGCTGTGGAGATTGATGTCGAAGCCTTCCATGGTCGTGATGGTCCAGGGCGGTTGCGCAGGCGTCTTGCCGGGCTTAGCGCCGGGATTGATAGACTTCACAGTAGCCATTTTTCGATCCTCCAGATCGTTGAGTGGTCAGGCGGGGCCAGTGCCTTTAACACCAGTCCCGCCGCCTTGATGTCCCGCATAGACCGGCGCGGGGCCTGCCGGTATTTCACGCCGCCCGGTTGATCGGAATCACATCCGCCCCGGCGGCCAGCTTGTCGAGGTAGTCCGCCCAGCGCTGCATCATGCCGGCCCGGTGCTGCAGGTACTGCGTGCGGTTGTAGGCCCGCCCGTTCGCATCCTTCACCGCGTGGGCAAGCTGCGCTTCGATCACCAGCGGGTCGCAATCCAGACGTTCGGCCAGCATCGTGCGTGCCGTCGCACGAAAGCCGTGCCAGGTCTGCACGTCCGGGGTGTAGCCCATCGTTATCAGCGCCGTGCGCACAGAGTTTTCAGAGATGGGCCGGTCGTGGCTGCGCTCGCCGGGGAACACCATCGCGCCGTGCCCGGTGTAGCCGTGCAAGCCCCGCAAAATCTCCACGGCCTGCCGGGGCAACGGCACCAGGTGGGGATCACCGTTTTCCTTGCCATCCTTACCGCGCTTCATGCGTGCCGCCGGAATAGTCCACAGCGCCGCATCAAGGTCAACCTCTGCCCAGGCCGCGCCGCGCAACTCGCCGGGACGCTGAAACAGGATCGGTGCCAGTTGCAACGCCGCCCGGACAATCGGGCCGCCCTTGTATGCCTTGATGGCGCGCAGCAGCTCGCCCAGCTTCACCGGGTCGGTGATGGCTGCGAAGTGAATGCCCCGGTATGGGGACAGAGCCCCCTTGAGGTCTGCCGTGATATCCCGTGGAACCCGCCCGGTCGCCACGCCATAGCGCCAGACTTGCCGCGCCAGCATCAAGCCCCGATCTG
>DATNBD010000223.1:0-6126 GCA_035572155.1 Rhodoferax sp. | reverse complement strand
ATGCCTCCATCACGGCGTTCGGACTGGCCATCGGCGCCGCCGGCAATGTGCGGACCCAGACCTTGCGGGCCTTTTCCAAGGCGGAAATGAGCCAGATCCTGGCCAAGCTGGCGTAGCCGGCGCCAGTCACCCGCACCGGAGTGCAGGGTTGGCCGCAGGCGCCACAATACGCCTGTATGTCAGACGTGCATTCCGAACAACTGCTGAGCGAGGTCGCGGCGCTGCCGGCGCTGCCGGGCGTGTACCGCTACTTCGACGCCGACGGCCAGCTGCTGTATGTCGGCAAGGCGATCAACCTGAAGCGGCGGGTTTCGAGCTATTTCCACAAGGACCATGGGGGCACGCGCATCGGCCACATGGTGAGCAAGATCGTGCGCATGGAGACTACCGTGGTGCGCTCCGAGGCCGAGGCGCTGCTGCTGGAAAACAACCTGATCAAGACGCTGAACCCGAAGTACAACATCCTGTTTCGGGACGACAAGAGTTATCCGTATCTGAAGATGACGGGGACCCACGGCAAGGTGGCGGCCGGGGCGCCGTCGTCCGCCAGTTTTCCGCGCATCGCCTACTACCGGGGCGCGGTCGAGAAGAAGCACCGCTACTTCGGCCCGTTCCCCAATGGCTGGGCCGTCAAGGAATCGATCCTGCTGCTGCAAAAGGTGTTCCGGCTGCGTACCTGCGAAGACACGGTGTTCAGCAACCGCACCCGGCCCTGCCTGCTGTACCAGATCAAGCGCTGCTCGGCGCCTTGCGTGAATTACATCTCGCCCGAGGCCTATGCACAGAATGTGCTGGATGCCGAAAAATTTCTGCAGGGCGAGACGCAGCAGGTGCTCGATGCGCTGCAGGCCCGCATGATGGCGCATGCCGACAAACTCGAGTTCGAGCAGGCGGCCGAGCTGCGCAACCAGATGTCGGCGCTGTCCACCGTGCTGCATCAGCAGGCCGTGGACAACGTGTCGGACAAGGACGTGGACATTCTGGCGGTGCAGGTGCACGGGGGCCGCGCCTGCGTCAACCTGGCGATGGTGCGTGGTGGGCGGCACCTGGGCGACCGGCCCTACTTTCCGGCGCAGGTGGAAGATGCCACGGGCGTGTACCAGGCGGACGTGGACGATGAGTTGCCGCCGGCCCATCTGTCGGTCGAGGTGCAGGTGCTCGAAGCCTTCATCGCCCAGCATTACATCGACGTGCCGGTGCCGCCCACGCTAATCACCAGCGAGCCGGTAAGCCAGAGCCTGATCGAGGCCCTGTCGCTGCAAACCGGCGTCAGGATCAGCGCTGTGCACCAGCCGCGCGAGCAGCGCCGCATCTGGCTCGAGATGGCGCAGAAAGACGCCGGCATCGCGCTGGCCCGGCTGCTGGCCGAAGAGGGCTCGCAGCAGGCGCGCACCCGCGCGCTGGTCGATGCGCTCGGGCTGGTGCCGGACCAGCTCGATGCCTTTCGCATCGAATGCTTCGACATTTCCCACACCGCCGGGGAGGCCACGCAGGCCTCGTGTGTGGTGTTTCAGGGGCACAAAATGCAAAGCGGCGACTACCGCCGCTACTCGATCGAGCACATCACGCCAGGCGACGACTACGCCGCCATGCGCCAGGTGCTGACGCGGCGCTACAGCAAGATGGTGGAGGCCATCCGGCAGGCCGACAACGCAAATCTGGACGCGCCAGGCGCACCGGCGCAGGGCGCGGATGAAGGCACCGGCGCGGCAACGCCCGCCAGCGCCGTGCGGCTGCCCGACCTGGTGCTGGTGGATGGCGGCAAGGGCCAGGTCAGCATGGCGCGCGAGGTGTTCGCCGAACTGGGCATCGATTTGAGCCTGATCGTGGGCGTCGAAAAAGGCGAGGGCCGCAAGGTGGGACTGGAGGAGCTGGTGTTTGCCGATGGCCGCGCCAAGGTTTACCTGGGCAAGGATTCCGCCGCCCTGATGCTGGTGGCGCAAATCCGCGACGAGGCGCACCGCTTTGCCATCACCGGCATGCGCGCCAAACGCGCCCGGGTGCGCGTGGGCGGAGGCAAGCTCGAAGAAATCCCCGGCATCGGCCCGAAACGCCGCGCCCGGCTGCTGCAGCGCTTTGGCGGAGTTCGGGGCGTGGCCTCGGCCAGCGTGCAGGACATTGCCACGGTGGACGGCATCTCAAAGGAACTGGCCGCGGAAATCTACCGGGCGCTTCGGTAAGGCGCGCGGGCCGGTGCATGAACCGGCTTGCCGTTCGAACACCCCAGCCATGACACAATTGCGCCATGTTCCTGACCATTCCGACCATCATGACCTGGGCGCGCATCGTCGCGATCCCGCTGATTGTCGGGGTCTTCTACCTGCCTATCAGCGAACCCAGCCGCAACCTGATTGCCACGGTGATGTTCGTGCTGTTCGCGGCCACCGACTGGCTGGACGGCTTCCTGGCGCGCAAGCTGAACCAGACCTCCGCGTTCGGCGCCTTTCTCGATCCGGTGGCCGACAAGTTCCTGGTGTCCGCATGCGTGCTGGTGCTGGTGTACCTGCAGCGCGTGGACGTGTTCGTGGCGCTGATCATCATCGGGCGCGAGATCGCGATTTCTGCGCTGCGCGAATGGATGGCGCATATCGGCGCATCCAAGAGCGTGGCGGTGCACATGATCGGCAAGCTCAAGACGGTGGCGCAGATGGTCGCCATTCCGTTCCTGCTGTTCGGCGGGCGCCTGTTCGGGCGCATCGACACGCACTTGTGGGGCACCTGGCTGATCTGGATCGCGGCCGTGCTCACGGTCTGGTCCATGGCCTATTACCTGCAAAAAGCGCTGCCCGAGATCCGCGCGCGCGTGAAGTGAACCGACCCGGATGGCCCGGGCGGCGCAGGGCGGCGCGCTCACGGGGTTCATGCCAAGGGCGTACGTGTTGATGGTTTCAATTTTTCAGGAGCAGATGCGATGAGCAAAAAGCGTATTGCCGTGATTGCGGGAGACGGTATCGGCAAGGAAGTGATGCCCGAGGGCATTCGCGTGATGGACGCGGCGGCGCGCAAGTTCGGCATTGATCTGCAGTTCGACCATTTTGATTTTTCGAGCTGGGACTACTATGAGCGCCACGGCAAGATGTTGCCTGACGACTGGAAGGAGCAGATCGGCGGGCATGACGCGATCTACTTCGGGGCCGTCGGCTGGCCCGAGAAGATTGCCGACCATGTGTCGCTGTGGGGCTCGCTGCTGCTGTTTCGCCGTGAGTTCGACCAGTACATCAACCTGCGTCCGGCGCGCCTGATGCCGGGCGTGATCGCGCCTGTGGTGCGGCGCGATGGCAGCCGGCGCGAGGCCGGCGAAATCGACATGGTGATCGTGCGCGAAAACACCGAGGGCGAGTATTCCAGTATTGGCGGGCGCATGTACCCCGGAACCGAGCGGGAGATCGTGATGCAGGAGACGGTGATGTCGCGGGTTGGTGTTGATCGCGCGCTGAAATTCGCCTTCGAGCTGGCGCAATCGCGCCCGAAAAAGCATTTGACCAGCGCGACCAAGTCGAACGGGATTGCCATCACCATGCCGTATTGGGACGAACGCGTGGCCGAGATGGCGAAGGCCTACCCGGCCGTTCGCGTGGACAGGTTCCACATCGACATCCTCACGGCGCATTTCGTCCAGCGCCCGGATTTCTTCGATGTCGTGGTGGCGAGCAACTTGTTTGGCGATATTCTGAGCGATCTCGGGCCGGCCTGCACCGGAACGATCGGCATTGCACCGAGCGCCAACCTGAATCCCGACAGGAAATATCCTTCGCTGTTCGAGCCCGTGCATGGTTCGGCGCCCGATATTGCCGGCAAGAACCTCGCGAATCCGGTTGGCCAGGTTTGGTGTGGCGCCCTGATGCTGGACTTTCTGGGCTACCGGCAGGCGCACGATGCGGTGCTGGCCGCCATTGAAAAGGTGCTTGAGCCCGATAGCGGTGCGCCGCGCACGCGGGACCTCGGCGGCACAGCGGGCACGGCCGACGTCGGCAAGGCGATAGCTCAGGCGCTGTAGGTTCGGGCTGGATTCGTGAACCTGAAAAGTTGCAATTGGCGGCGCCGATCCCCGCGCGCGTCACCAGCGGCCTGCATAAACGGTCTAGAATCGTCGCCTGCGCCGTTGTAATGCTGTAGCCGTATTGACACCATGGCAGTCCATGGCTCTAATCTGACGCAGCAGCGGGCGCTGCCATCGAAGCTCCTTGTAGGTCCGAGAGAATCAACAGATCGAAACCTCGGGCCGTGGGAGTTTTTTGAAACACATCCAGATCAACTTTTCTGAACGAGGGGTCCCTTGTGAACAAGACAGAACTTATCGAGCACATCGCAAAGCATGCAGACATCTCCAAGGCCGCGGCCACCCGCGCCCTGGAATCCACCATCGGTGCCGTCAAGACGACCCTGAAGAAGGGCGGCTCGGTGTCGCTCGTGGGTTTTGGCACGTTTGCGGTGGGTAAACGCGCTGCGCGCAGCGGGCGCAACCCGCGCACCGGCGCTGCGATTAAAATCAAGGCAGCCAAGGTGCCAAAGTTCCGTCCCGGCAAGGCATTGAAAGATGCTCTGAACTAGGCAAACCGTTGAGGTGGGGTGCTTAGCTCAGCTGGTAGAGCGGCGCCCTTACAAGGCGTAGGTCGGCGGTTCGAACCCGTCAGCACCCACCACCGATGCAAAGGCGAACGACGTGTTCGCCTTTTCTTTTGTTGTCATTGAAAGAACGAGCATGTTTGAAGCCATCCGCAAGCACTCCAAAGTCGTCATGGGTTTGTTGTTCTTGCTGGTCTTTCCGTCCTTCGTGCTGTTTGGTATCCAGCGTCGCAACAGCGAAGAGGCGCAAACCGTGGCGACCGTGGACGGCCAGGACATCACGCAGGTCGAATGGGATAACGCGCACCGGAGTGAAGTGGAGCGTCTGCGCGCTTCGATGCCCACGCTCGATGCGAAATTGCTCGACTCGCCGCAGGCCCGTTACGCGACGCTGGAGCGGATGGTGCGCGACCATGTGCTGGCTGCGGCCGCGACGAAGTCCGGGTTGTACACCAGCGACCAGCAACTGGCCCGGGCGCTGGAACAAAACCCGACCATTGCGTCGCTGCGCAAGCCGGATGGCTCGCTGGATATGGACCGTTACAAGCAACTGCTGGCCGCCCAGGGAATGACCCCCACGATGTTCGAGGCGGGCGTGCGCAACGATCTCTCGACGCGCCAGGTCATGGAGGGGGTGACCGGCACGAGCTTTGCCACGTCCGCGCAGACCGACGTGGCGCTGAACGCCTTTCTCGAAAAGCGTGAGGTGCAGGTGGCGCACTTCGATACCGCGGATTTCTCGTCCAAGGTCACATTGACCGATGCCGACCTGCAGGCGTACTACAACGCCAACCAGGCCCTGTTCCGGGCGCCGGAGCAGGCCAATATCGAATACGTGGTGCTCGATCTGGCCGCTGTGGAAAGCGCCATCACCTTGAATCCGCAGGATGTCAAGACCTATTACGAGCAGAACATCGCCCGTCTGAGTGGCCCCGAGGAACGCCGTGCCAGCCATATCCTGATCGCGGTGCCGCAGAACGCGACACCCGAGGAGCAAGCCAAGGCGAAAGGGAAGGCGGAGGAAGTGCTCGCGATGGTCAAGAAAGATCCGGCCAGCTTCGCCGACCTGGCCAAAAAATATTCGCAGGATCCGGGGTCGGCGGCCAAGGGAGGTGACCTGGGTTTCTTCACCCACGACGCCATGGTGAAGCAGTTTTCCGACGCAGCCTTTGCACTCAAGAAGGGCGACATCAGCGGCCTGGTGAAGACCGAGTACGGCTACCACATCATCATGCTCACCGATATCAAGGAGCCGAAGCAGCGCAGCTTCGAGGAGATGGAGCCCCGGATCGAGGCGGACCTGAAAAAGCAGCAGGCGCAGAGCGCGTTCGCTGACGCAGCGGATAAATTCACCAACAGCGTGTATGAACAGTCGGACAGCCTGAAGCCGGTGGCCGACAAGCTCAAGCTGCAAATCGTGACCGCGACCAACGTGACGCGCAAACCCGCGCCCGGCGCGACCGGCGTGCTGGCCAGCGCGAAATTCCTGGACGCGCTTTTTGCGCCCGATTCGATCGACAAGAAGCGCAACACCCAGGCCGTGGAAACGTCCCCGAACCA
>DATNBD010000222.1:0-15551 GCA_035572155.1 Rhodoferax sp. | reverse complement strand
CCCAAGATAAGCTCGCCTGACCTCGTCCGATGCGCTGATTTCCGCCGCGCTGCCCTGCAAGGCAATCGCCCCGCTTTGCATCACGTAGGCACGGGTGGCCACTTCGAGCGCCTGCGCCATGTTCTGTTCGACCAGCAAAATGGATATGCCGTGACCGTTCAGGTCGGCGAGCGTATCGAACACCGTCTCGACCAGCAGCGGGGACAGGCCCAGACTGGGTTCGTCCACCAGTAGCAGCCGCGGGCCGCTCATGAGCGCGCGCCCGATCGCCAGCATTTGCCGCTCGCCTCCCGACAGCGTGCCGGCCACCTGGGTACGCCGCTCGGCCAGCCGCGGGAACAACGCAAACACCTGGTCCATGCGCTGGCGTTGAACCTCGGCGCCGGCGACGACATAGGCGCCCAGTCGCAGGTTCTGCTCGACGGACTGCCGCGCAAACACGCGACCTCCTTCGGGAATCAACCCAATGCCGCGCCGCACCAGCGCGTCGGGGGTCAGTCCGGTAATGTCGTGCCCATCGAACATGACGGTGCCGGTTTTCGGCCGGACGGCGCCGACAATGGACAGCAGCGTGCTCGATTTGCCAGCGCCGTTGGCACCCAGCAGCGCGGTAATCTCGCCCGCCCGCACTTCCAGCGAGACGCCCCGCACCGCCTGCACGCCGCCGTAGCTCACGTGCAGTTCGTCGACCTTGAGCAACGGGCCTTCACGCACGGTACTTTCTCCCCAGATAGGCTTCGATCACTTCCGGGTTTCGGACGATGTCCTGCGGTGTGCCCGATGCGATGAGTTGTCCGAAATTCAGTACCAGGACGCGGTGCGCCAGCTGCATCACGACTTCCAGCACATGCTCGACAATGACCAGCGTCACGCCCCTGGCATGAATCGCGCGCAATATCTCCGCGAGTTCGAGCGCTTCACCGGGATTGAGCCCGCCAGCCACTTCGTCGAGCAACAACAATTTGGGGGACGCCGCCAGCGCGCGCGCCAGCTCGACGCGCTTTTGCCCCGCAACGTTCAGCGCCCCGGCCAGCATCGCGCCGCGGTCGCCCAAGCCGACGGCATCCAGCACCTGCTGCGCCGCGGCGCGCGCCCCGCTCAGCGTGGGGTGGCGCAGCAACGCGCCGACCATCACGTTTTCAAGCACGGTCATGGCCGCAAAACTGCGCGGAATCTGATAGGTCCGCATCAATCCGGCGGCGGCGACTGCTTCCGGCGTCAGGCCGACCAGCTCGACGCCGTCGAACGTCACGCTGCCGGAGGTCGGCGCATGGTGCCCCGCCAGGCCATTGAACAGCGTGCTCTTGCCCGCACCGTTGGGGCCGATGATGGCGACGATTTCGCCCGCATCGACTTGCAAGCTGATATCGCGATTCGCGATCAGGCCGCCGAATCGCTTGGTCAGATTTTTAACCTCCAGAAGAGCCACGGCGCCACCTCAACGTCATCAGGCCTTTCGGCAGGAACAGGCTCACGAGAATGATCGCCAACCCATAAAGCAACAGATCGATGCCCTGGCCCGAACTTCCCATCGCAACGCGCATGCCTTGCGCAAAAGGGATCAGGAGAGCAGCCCCCAGCCAGGGGCCGGCGATCGTGCCGACGCCGCCCAGAATCGCCACCAGCACGATCTGGATGGACAGCGTCAGGTTGAACGCCGAATCAGGATCGATGAAGCCGATATAGATGGCATAGAACCCGCCCCATATTCCGGTCAGCGCCGCGGACAACACAAAAGCACGCATCTTGTAGCGTTCCGCGGGCACGCCCAGGCTGCGTGCCGCCGCCTCGTCTCCATTGATCGCGCGCCAGTAATACCCCGTCTTCGACCGGGCCAGCCCGGCGGTGGCCCACAGCGTCAGCAGGGCCAGCCCCAATGCAAGCCAGTAATACGGTGCCTTGGAACGGAACAGCAGCAGCCAGGCGCTGTTCGCGATCGGGGCTTCGATGCCGGAGGCACCGCCGGCCCAGTTCCAGTTGACCAACAGCAATTGGGCCACGGCCAGCAGGGCAATCGTCGCCATCGCAAAATAGTGCCCCGTCAATCGCAACGTGGGCTTGCCGACGATGAAGGCCACGGCCGCCGCGACGACACCCCCCAGTGGAATGCCGAACCATGGGCTCAGGTGCAGCACATTCAACAGCAACAGCGTGGTATAGGCTCCAACCCCCAGAAACACCGCATGCCCGAACGAAACCCGGCCGAGAAAGCCCCCCACGAGATTCCATGCGGCGCCCAGTGCGCCAAACATCAGCGTCATGACCACGACTTGCTGAGAAAACGGATCCGTCACCAGCAATGGAAACAGCACCAAACCAGCCAATATCGGCACGAGCCAGCGCGCGGCCCCATGGCGACCGGTGGCGAGTATCCGGGCTGCCTGCCGGCGCGCCTGTGTATTTTGATTTTGCATTTCACCAACGCCCGAAGAGGCCACGCGGCCGATACCACAGCACCAGCAGGAAAATCAGAAAAATGCTCACCGTCTTGTAGGCGGGCTCCAGCCAGTAGCCGGTCATCGCCTCGATCACGCCAATCAGGACGCCGGAGATGAAGGCCCCCGGCAGGGATCCGAATCCACCCATGGCGACGGCGACGAAAGCCATCAGCCCAAAGACACTGCCGACGGAAGGAAACACATAAAAGAAAGTGGTGAGCAGCGCGCCGGCCAGGCCGACCGCTGCGCTGCCCAGAATCCAGACCTCGGCATTGATGCGATCGGCTGCAATGCCCATGAAAGAAGCGGCCTGTCGATCTTCCGCCACCGCCTGCAACGCCTGGCCCCAGCGCGTGCGATACACCAGCACGAACAGCAGCACGATCACCACCAGGGAGACCACCCCGGTCGCGACCTGGGGCAGCCCGAACGAAACGCCCGCGGCGCTGACGCTGCCCGACAACCAGGTGTCCGGCAGATTCCGGTAGTCCGGCGAAAAAAAGATGAAGGCCAGCTGACGCAACACCAGCCCCAGGCCAAAGGTCGCCAGAATCACGATCATCGCCGGCGCGCGTTGCAACGGCCGGATGATCAGCGCGTAGGAAAGAAACCCGACGAACCCCAGCGCACAGGCCACCAGTGGCGCCGAGAGTGTCGGATCAAGATGCCCGAGGGTGAACAGCCAGTAGGCCGCGTACATGCCCAGCATCAGGAACTCGCCGTGCGCGAAATTGATCACGTCGGTAATTCCCCAGATCAATGCCAGACCGACCGCAATCAGGGCATAGATCAAACCGTTGAGTAAACCCGTGGCGAGTGCCTCGAACACTTTGCTCTCCTTGCTGGCGCGGTTGGGCGTGCGTCAGAGCCGGTCACTTCCAGGCAAACGGCAGCGCGGGCAGGTTTTCCATCTTCTTGTAGCGCGTGGGCCACACGGTTTGGTAGTCCTTTCCGATCAACTGAAGAATCAGCCCCTGCCCTTCCAGATTCTGTCCCTTGCTGTCGAACTTGACGCCCGCCCATGGCATGATGATCTGATCCGCAGTCAGGTCGGTCGCCGCCAGCGCCTTGCGAATGGCATCAGGGTTGGTGGAGCCGGCCCGGTTGATGGCGTCGGCCAGCGTCAGGATGCCTTGCAGCGACCGCGCACTGTTGCCATTCAGATCGTTGCCGCCCGATAACGGTTTGAACATGTCGTTGAGCTGCTTGATCACCGGCTTGATGGTGTACAGATCGTTCGACCACACGTCGCGCGTCAGCACACCCTGTACCTGCGGGCCCACCTCGGAGATGAAGCGCGGATCGATGAAGCCTGCGTCGTTCGCCAGGAAAATCGGCGGCGCGTATTTCATCTGGCGCATGGTGCGCACGAACAGCATGGCGTCGGACGTGTAGCTGGCAAAAATCGCGACGTCCGGCTTCGCCGCAGCCAGCTTCTGCGTTTCCGCGTTCAGAGATGGCGAGCCCGCCGAATAGGCGATATCGGCAACCACCGTGCGGCCCGACTGCGCGGCGAATTTCCGGACCGCTTTGTCGGTGTTGACGCCAAAATCCGTATTTTCGTAAACCACGGCAATTTTCTTGGTCGGCAAGGTTTTCACGCCGTCCAGAAATTCCATCATGTTGTGAATGAAGGTCTCATCGTTCGGCGTGGTGCGAAAGAACCATTTGTAGCCCTGCTCCGTCAGCTGGGGGCTGCTGGACTCCGGGTTCATGTACGGAATTTCGCGCTGCTCGGCGATTCGGCTGGTGGTCTTGGTGACGTCCGACTGGTAGGCGCCGATCAGCGCGACCACATGCTCATGATCGATCAAGCGCTGTGCTTCGGCCTGCCCCACGCTGGGGTTGCCCTGCGAATCGGCAAAAATGACCTGAATTTTGGCGCCTCCCAGACGGGACAGGCCGGCGCCGGCCGCCAGCGGTATCCCCTTCAGTTCCGGATGATCCTGGTTGACGATGTCCTCACCGAGCTCGATGGCATGTTTCAATTGAATGCCGGTGGAGGCGAGCGCACCGCTGAGCGGATAGATGGCGCCGATCTTGATGACCTTGTCCTGGGCCGACGCGTTGGGCATCAGCACGATCCCAAGGCACCAGATCAAGATTGCAAACAGCTTTTTCATTCTGAGTCTCCTGTAAAAATTGGAAATGCCGGCTCTCGAAGCCCCCCGCCCACGTGACGGTCCGGGGCATCAGGTGAACGGAAGATCACGGTTGAGCCAATCCGTGATGAGCATGTACCCCGGCGCATGCGTGATGCAAAACCCCGGACGCGCCGCCATCACGACGGCCTGCGGCGTCACGCCACAGGCCCAGAACACCGGCAGCTCGTCGGGCTCTATGGCCACCGGGTCGCCGAAATCGGGACGAGCGATGTCGGTGATGCCGATCAGCGCGGGATTGCCCAGGTGCACCGGCGCACCGTGCACCGCCGACACG
Source organism: Rhodoferax sp. (assembly GCA_035572155.1). Taxonomy (GTDB): domain Bacteria; phylum Pseudomonadota; class Gammaproteobacteria; order Burkholderiales; family Burkholderiaceae_C; genus Rhodoferax_A. The sequence continues at coordinate 10,674 of DATNBD010000222.1, read as the reverse complement.
CGCGAAGTGACCTGCACCGCGCGAATCGCATCGGCGGCCTTCATGGGGCGCATCGACACCACCAGCGGACCGTGAAACGGCCCGGCCGGAGCGGTCGGGATATTCGTGCGGTACATGGCCACGTTCTTTCCCTGGCGCACGTGGCGCAGCTCGATGCCGGCCTCGATCAGCGCATGCTCGAACGAGAACGAGCAACCGAGCACGAAAGTCACCAGGTCGCTCTGCCACAACGCAGCGATATCCGCCGGCTCGTCGGCCAGTTCCCCGTCGCGCCAGACACGATAGCGCGGCACGTCGCTGCGGATGTCGATGTCAGCGCCCAGGGTCGGCAACATCGGGTCGCCAGGCTCGGACACGGCCAGCAGCGGGCACGGCTTGGGGTTGCGTTGGCAAAAGCGCAGGAAATCGGACGCCAGGTTGGCCGGCAGGATCACCACATTGCCCTGCACATTGAGCGGCGCCAGGCCGCTGGTATGGTCGCGCCAGCGGCCGGTGCGGATCTCCCCGCGCACTTCACTGGCTTTGGTGAGCGAGGCTCGCCCAACAATTGTCGATGCTCGGGAGTGGACGACGGACACTTGTATCTCCTGCGATTTGCTGCCTGTACCGGGTCGCACCGTGGCAGATGGGGCGCAGTATCGACCGCGCGGCGGATCACGGCAAACGCTAAATTTCGTTATACGATCATCAGTTTTTTCGATGACACCCTGCGTGCCGGCGCACCGGATCCGGCAGTGCGGAGCAAGCGGTCCCGGATAGGAAAACGCGAGCACGGCATGCGCGCGGTCCGACACCGTGCTCATCCGCCCGCAGACACTTGTCGCTAGTGCCGGAAGTGGCGCACGCCGCTGAACACCATGGCTACGCCGCGCTCGTCGGCAGCGGCTATCACTTCCTGATCGCGCATCGAGCCGCCGGGCTGGATCACGCAGGTCGCGCCGGCGTCCACCACCACGTCGAGCCCGTCGCGGAACGGGAAGAAGGCGTCGCTCGCGACCGCCGTGCCCTGCAACGACAGCCCGGCGTGCTGCGCCTTGATGCTGGCGATGCGCGCCGAATCGAGCCGGCTCATCTGGCCCGCACCCACGCCCATGGTCATACCGTCCTTGCAGAACACGATGGCGTTGCTCTTGACGTACTTCGCAACCTTCCAGGCGAACAGCAGATCCTCGATCTGCTGCGGCGTCGGCTGCAGCTTGCTCACCACCTTGAGGTCGCTGCGTGACAGCACGTGGTTGTCAGCGGTCTGCATGAGCAGGCCCGAGCCAATGCGCTTGACATCCACCGCATTGCAGCCGTTGTCCCAGTCGGTCGCGCCACCCGGCGGCAGCGCGATCTCCAACAGGCGCACGTTCTGCCGGTTGCGCGTGGCCTGGAAGAGTTCCAGCGCCTCGGGCGTATAGCCCGGTGCCATGAGCACCTCGACGAACTGCTTGCTGATGGCCTGGGCCGTGGCCAGATCCACCGGACGATTGAAGGCGATGATGCCGCCGAAGGCCGAGGTCGGGTCGGTCTTGAAGGCCTTGCCATAGGCCTCGGCCGAGTCCCGGCCGAGCGCCACGCCGCAAGGGTTGGCATGCTTGACGATGACACAGGCGGGCGCGTCAAAGCTCTTCACGCATTCCCAGGCCGCGTCGGCATCGGCAATATTGTTGTAGCTGAGTTCCTTGCCCTGCAGTTGCCGCGCCGTCACGAGCGAGCCCGGCGCCGGATACAGGTCGCGGTAGAACGCGGCCTGCTGATGCGGATTCTCGCCATAGCGCAGGTCCTGCAGTTTCACGAAACGGCCGTTGCTTTGCGAAGGGAAAAGCGATCTGATTGGCGTGGAATCTGCGCTTTCAGCTTCGAAATCAATAGCAGACAAATAATCGCTGATGGCCGCGTCGTAATTGCTCACGCGATTGAAGGCGGCCACCGACAGCGCGAACTTCGTCTTCTCGCTGACGCTGCCATGCGCCTTGAGCTCGTCCAGCACGCCGGCGTACTGCGCGGCGTCGGTCAGCACCGCGACGTCCTTCCAGTTCTTCGCGCCCGAGCGCACCATGGCCGGACCACCGATGTCGATGTTCTCGATCGCGTCCTCCAGCGTGCAGCCGACCTTGGCCACCGTGGCCTCGAACGGGTACAGATTCACCACCAGCAGGTCGATGGTGTCGATCTGGTGCTGTGCGAGCGCGGCCATATGCTCAGGCACGTCGCGCCGCGCCAGCAGGGCGCCGTGCACGTTCGGGTGCAACGTCTTCACGCGTCCGTCCAGCATCTCGGGAAAGCCGGTCAGTTCGGCGACTTCGGTCACGGGCAGGCCGCGCTCCGCCAGCAGTCTGGCGGTGCCACCGGTGGAGATCAGCTTGATGCCCAGCGCATGCAGGGCCTGCGCGAATTCGACTATGCCGGTTTTGTCCGAGACGGAGATCAGTGCGTTCATTTGATCAATTTGTGTTCCACGAGCTTCTTGCGCAGCGTGTTGCGGTTCAGTCCCAGCCATTCGGCGGCCCGCGACTGGTTGTGATCGGCCTGGGTCATCACCACTTCGAGCAGCGGGCGCTCCACCACCTTGACCATCATCTCGTACATGCCGCCCGGCTCGGTGCCGCGCAGATCCCTGAAGTAACTCTCCAGACTGGCGCGCACACACTCTTCAATGTGCTTCTTGCTCATGCCGTTGTCCCCCCGATTGCTCTTGTTCCTCGCCCGCGTTTGCCGTCAACACGCCAGGCCCGCCACGCGGCAGCCGGTCGCCGCGCGACCCCAGCTCGTCAAAATAGTCGGCCACCGCCGCCGCTTGCTCCTCGCAGCACTCCAGCAGATTCATGCGGGCGCGAAAGGCTTCGCCACCGGGCAGCGCGCGCACGTACCAGCCGATGTGCTTGCGCGCAGTGCGCACGCCGCTGAATTCACCATACAGCGCGTAATGGTCCTGCAAATGTTCGAGCAGCAGGCGCCGCGCCTCGGCCACCAGCGGCGGCGCCAACCGCTCGCCGGTCGCGAAGAAATGCGCGATCTCGCGAAATATCCACGGCCGTCCCTGCGCTGCGCGACCGATCATGATCGCATCGGCCCCCGTGTAGGCGAGCACGGCGCGCGCCTTCTCGGGCGAGGTGATGTCGCCGTTGGCCACCACCGGAATGCGCACAGCGGCCTTCACCTCGGCGATGGTCTGGTATTCGGCCTGGCCCTTGTAGCCCTGCTCGCGCGTGCGGCCATGCACCGTGAGCATCTGCACGCCGGCGCCCTCGAAGGCGCGCGCCAAAACCACCGCGTTCTTGTGGGACTGGGACCAGCCGGTGCGCATCTTGAGCGTGACCGGCACGCCGCGCGGCGCGCACACGGTCACCACGGCCTGCACGATAGACAGCGCCAGCGCCTCGTCTTGCATCAGCGCCGAGCCGGCCCACTTGTTGCAGACCTTCTTGGCCGGGCAGCCCATGTTGATGTCGATGATCTGCGCGCCGCGCTCAATGTTGTACTGCGCGGCCTCGGCCATCATGGGCGCATCGGTGCCGGCAATCTGCACGGCGATCGGGCCCGGTTCGCCCGCGTGATCGGCGCGGCGCGAGGTCTTGAGCGTGTGCCACAGATCGCGGCGCGACGTCACCATCTCGCTCACTGCGTAGCCCGCGCCGAGTCGTTTGCAAAGCCGGCGGAACGGCCGGTCCGTCACACCCGCCATCGGGGCGGCGAACACATTGTTCGCCAGGGTGAAGGGACCGATATTCATGGCAGATCGAGAGCAGATACGTCGGAAAAAAGAGGCACCAAACAGGGGGTTGCCATTGTAGTCGCCCGCCAATTCGCCCCTGAAAATCGCGCGCGCCGCGCTGCCTATACTTCGTGGCATTCATGCCCACCTGGATCGAACAACTGCTCACACTGCTGGCGCTGCCGCAACTCGGCCTGAGCACGGTTTTCCTGGTGTCATTCGTCTCCGCCACGCTGATCCCGCTGGGCTCCGAGCCCGTGGTGTTCGGCCTGGTCAAGCTCAACCCCGACCTGTACTGGCCCACCGTGCTGGTGGCCACGCTGGGCAATACGCTGGGCGGCGCGCTGGACTGGTGGATGGGTTACGGCGCGCACCAGATGCTGGACAAATACCGGCACTCCCGCACGCATCTGAAAGCCCTGGACTGGCTCGAAAAACTGGGCCCAGTGGCCTGCCTGCTGTCCTGGCTGCCCGGCATCGGCGACCCGCTGTGCGCCGTGGCCGGCTGGCTCAGGCTGCCGTTCTGGCCCTGCGTGGCCTGGATGGCAGTGGGCAAGTTCCTGCGCTACGTCGTGATGACGGCGGCGCTGATCTGGGTGTTTCCGGGGCAGCCCACATTTTGACGAGAGTCTCCAGTTGCTATCAAATAAATAGCTATCAATAGGCACCAAGAAACGGCTACAACCTCATTCCCTGTCAATATCAGGAACTGAACAGGAAGTTCATCACGTCCCCGTCCTTGACCACGTAGTCCTTGCCTTCGGCGCGCATCTTGCCGGCGTCCTTCGCGCCCTGCTCGCCCTGGTAGCGGATGAAGTCGTCGAACGCGATGGTCTGGGCGCGGATATAGCCGCGCTCGAAGTCGGTGTGGATCACGCCGGCGGCCCGCGGGCCGGTGTCGCCGACGTGGATGGTCCAGGCGCGCACTTCCTTCGGGCCAGCGGTGAAGTAGGTCTGCAGGCCCAGCAGCTTGAAGCCGGCGCGGATCAGGCGGTTCAGTCCCGGCTCGTGCTCGCCCAGTTCGTTCAGGAACAGCGCGCGGTCTTCGTCGCTCATGTCGGCGAGCTCGGCCTCGACCTTCGCGCAGATCGCGACCACCGGCGCACCCTGGCGCTCGGCCACCTCGCGCAGGCGGTCCAGCAGCGGGTTGTTCTCGAACCCGTCCTCGGCGACGTTGGCGACGAACATTGCCGGCTTGGCAGTGATCAGGCACAGCGGTTTGAGCAGCGCCTGCTGCTCGTCGGAGAGGGTGAGCGTGCGCGCCGGCCTACCCTCGTTCAACGCGGCCTGCACCTCCGTCAGCACTTTGACCAGCGCCGCGGCTTCCTTGTCGTTGCCGCTCTTGGCCGCCTTCACGCTGCGCGCGAGTGTCTTGTCGACGGTGGCCAGATCCGCGAGGCACAGCTCGGTCTGGATCACCTCTATGTCGGCGACCGGGTCGACCCGGCCAGCGACGTGGATCACGTTGTCGTCTTCGAAGCAGCGCACCACGTTGACGATCGCGTCGGTCTCGCGGATGTGCGCGAGGAACTGGTTGCCCAGGCCCTCGCCCTTGCTCGCGCCGGCGACGAGGCCGGCGATGTCAACGAACTCGACGATCGCCGGCACGATGCGCTCCGGCTTGGCGATCGCGGCCAACTGCGCGAGCCGCGGGTCCGGCACCTCGACCACGCCGACGCTGGGTTCAATGGTGCAGAACGGGTAGTTCTCGGCAGCGACATGCGCCTTGGTCAGAGCGTTGAAAAGGGTGGATTTACCGACATTGGGCAGGCCGACGATGCCGCACTTCAGACTCATGGCGAACCTCAGAAAACAGGGTGCCCAGTGTAAGGCACGCCGGTAGCGCTGGCGGCGCGCGCATCAGGCCGGCGCGTCGAAGACGTAGTCCGCCGCAACGCTCTGGCCGACGCGCAGCACCTGCCCGGCGCCGGCCAGCACGATGGCATTCATGCCAAAGGTGATGCCGCCGTTCATGCGCGCGTCCTGCCGATATGCCTGCAGCGTGTCGCCGACTTCGGGGCTGGGGACGCCGCTTTGAGGATCGATGTTCGGAATCGGGCAGCGCACGCAGGGCTTGACGGGTTTGAGCCGAATCGAATCCGCGCCGGTGGCGACATCGAATGTATCCACGCGATCCTCGTCGTGCGCATCAATGCCGGACAGCACGAGGTTGGGGCGAAAGCGCTCCATGCCGACCGGCGCGTGCCGGGCCGTCTGCAGCCGGGTGTTCAGGTCGTCCAGCGCCGCCTGGCTGATCACGAGCAAGGCAAAGGCGTCACCGAACTGCACCGGCGCTTCCACGCCGCCGGTCCATTCCAGGCTGGACAAGCGCCGCACGTCGGGGTCGAAACGCACGAGCCGCAGTTTTTGCCCCAGAAAGTCGCTGAACCACTGCGCCGCCAGCGTGCCCATGTCCCAGGCGGGCACCTCGTCCTTCCAGACACGCACGCGCGCGGACTGGTCCACTGCATCGAACGACACATGCAGCGCCAGCATGCCGGGCGCGCGCAACACCATCTCGCTGCTCCTGAGCTGCGGGCGAATCAGCGCCATTCGCGGCAGCACGCGCTGCGTCACGAACTCGCCCGCCTCGTCCACCACCATCCAGGCGCGGTCCCACTCCAGCCCGGTCTCTTGCAGCAGCGCCTGCTGCACCTCGACGCCCGCACATGACTTGATGGGATAGACAAACAGCCGCTCGATGCGGCCCGTTACATCGGGGCTGGAAGAGGTCACAGGGCATTCCCTTGCGTAAAGGGCCGATTGTGCCTGCCCTCCTACAATTGCGGCCATGGCTCAACCTTTCGATGTGTGCATCCGCGGCGCCGGCGTGGTCGGCCGCACGCTGGCCCTGCTGCTGGCACGCGACGGGCTGCGCGTGGCACTGGTGGCCGAGCCTGCGCCGGCGGGCGGGGCGGGCGCCGACGTGCGTGCCTATGCGCTCAACAGCGCGGCACGCACGCTGCTCGAATCGCTGCGCAGCTGGCCGGACGACGCCTTTGCCACGGCCGTGCTGGGCATGCAGGTACTGGGCGACGATGGCGGCGAGGTCGACTTCAGCGCCGCCCTGGCGGGTGCGCCGGCCTTGGCCTGGATCGTGGACGTGCCAGCGCTGGAAGCCCGGCTACAGGAGGCCGTGCGCTACCAGCCGCTGGTCGAGGTGGTGGACGCGCCGACCGGCGCCGCGCTGACCGTGATCTGCGAAGGCCGGGCCAGCCATGCGCGCGCGCAGTTCGGCGTCGACTTTGACGTGACCCCGTACCCGCAGCAGGCCATTGCCGCCCGGCTGAGCTGCGAGAAGCCGCATGCACAGATCGCGCGCCAGTGGTTTGCCCACAATGAAGTTCTGGCTTTCTTGCCGATGGGTGGCGAGTTGGGCAACGCGGTGGCCGTGGTGTGGTCGGTTCCGCAAGAGCGCACGGCGCCGCTGTTGGCCCTGGAGCCGGAAGAATTCGCGCGGCAGCTGGGCGCCGCCAGCCACGAGGCCCTGGGCGCGCTGGAACTGGTCAGCGAGCGCGCCGCGTGGCCGTTGCAGCTGGCCCGCGCGAATCGCTGGGTGGGCCAGCGCGCCGGCCACGGATGGGCACTGGCGGGCGACGCCGCCCACACCGTGCATCCGCTGGCGGGGCAAGGGCTGAACCTGGGCCTGGCCGATGCCGCGGAGCTGGCCCAGGTGTTGCGCGAGCGCGCGCCCTGGCGCGGCGTGGGCGACCTGCGGCTGCTGCGCCGCTACGAGCGCGCGCGCAAGGCGGACGTGATTTCCATGGGGCTGGCCACGGATGGCCTGCAGCAGTTGTTCGCGCCGTCCGCGGGGCTGCTGCAGAGATTGCGCAACTGGGGCATGAACGGGTTCGATCACAGCGGACCGCTCAAGACCTGGCTGGCCCGCCAGGCGATGGGGCTGCGCTGACCGTGCACGGTCGCATCAGCCATTCAAAACAACCGGAATCGTGAGCATGAAATTATTCAGAACCCTGCTGCCCGCGCTGCTGGCGCTGGCCGCCTTGTCGAGTTGCCTGGGCGCGGGCGCGCAGGAAGCCGTGATTCGCAAGAACCTGGCCGAACGGGTGCCGCAAATGCCCAAGATCGACGAGATCAGCAAGACCCCGATGCCGGGCCTGTACGAGTTGCGGGTGAGCGGCTCGGACATCCTGTACACGGACGCGTCGGGCAATTTCCTGATCCAGGGATCGCTGATCGATACGCGCGCGCGCCGCAACCTGACCGAGGAGCGCATCGCGAAGCTGACCGCCGTGGATTTCGTCAAGCTGCCGGTGGCGGACGCGTTCACGATCGTGCGCGGCAACGGCAAACGGCAGATGGCGGTCTTCGAGGACCCCAACTGTCCCTATTGCAAGCACTTCGAGCGCGACCTGCAGGGTGTCGACAACGTCACGATCCACATGTTCCTGATCCCCATCTTGGGACACGATTCGCCGGAGAAATCCAGAAATGTATGGTGCGCCAAGGACCGCGCGAAGGCCTGGCAGGACCTGATGGTGCGCGACATCGCGCCGCCGGCGGCCAGTTGCGACACCTCCGCCATCGCACGCAACCTGGCGTTCGCGCAGGAACACGCGATCACGGGCACGCCCACGCTGTTCTTCGCGAACGGCGCGCGCGTGCCCGGCTACATCGACACGCAACAAGTCGAGAAGCTGCTGGCGTCCGCCAAATAGACGGCGCCAGCAGCCACTTGAAGCCGCACCCGATGACCCCGCCCCTGCACTATCGTGTGGAAGTGGCGGACCTGAACGCCCATCTGTACCGCGTCACCCTCACCATTGCCGAACCGGCCGCCGAACAGCGCGTGAGCCTGCCGGTCTGGATACCCGGCAGTTATCTGGTGCGCGAGTTCTCGAAAAGCCTGCAGAACCTGCGGGCACGCCAGCGCGGCAAGACCGTGTCGGCGCATCAACTGGACAAATGCAGCTGGCAAATCGACTGCGTGCCGACGCTGCCCCTGGAGCTGAGCTACGAGGTGTACGCGCTGGACCCTTCGGTGCGCACCGCGTGGCTGGATACCGCGCGCGGCTTTTTCAACGGCACCAGCCTGTGCCTGCGGGTCGAAGGGCAGGGCGACCGGCCGCATGGTCTGGAACTGGTTGCTTCAAAAGAAATAGCGCACTGGTCAATTGCCACATCGGCAAAAGCGCAAAAGACCAATAAAAAAGGGTTCGGCCTGTATCTGGCGTCCAGTTACGACGAATTGGTGGACTGTCCGGTGGAAATGGGCGCGTTTCGCAGCGGAACCTTCACGGCGCATGGCGTGCCGCACCGCTTTGTGGTGGCCGGCGCGCCGACCTCGTTCGACCTGGAGCGGCTGCTCGCGGACGCGCAAAAAATCTGCGAGGCCGAAATCCGCCTCTGGCATGGACCCGCGGGCGGCAGAACGCGAGCCCGCGCGCCGCACGAGCATTACCTGTTCATGCTGAACGCGGTCGACGACGGCTACGGCGGACTCGAGCACCGCACCAGCACGGCGCTGATCTGCAACCGCCGCGATTTGCCGCGCCTGGGCGAGAAAAAGCAGCCGGAAGGCTACACCACGCTGCAAGGCCTGATCAGCCACGAATACTTCCACACCTGGAACGTCAAGCGCCTGCGGCCCGCGGAGTTCGCGCGCTACGACTACACGCGGGAAAACTACACGCGGCTGTTGTGGTTCTTCGAGGGTTTCACCAGCTACTACGACGACCTGCTGCTGCGCCGCGCCGGCCTGATCGACGACGCCGGCTACCTGCGCCTGCTGAACAAGACCATCAACCAGGTGCAGCAGACACCGGGGCGCCAGCTGCAGTCGGTTGCGCAGGCCAGCTTCGACGCCTGGGTCAAGTACTACCGGCAGGATGAGAACACGCCCAACGCCACGGTCAGCTACTACACCAAGGGCGCGCTGGTGGCGCTGTGTTTCGACCTGACGCTGCGGCAAGAAGGTAAAACCACGCTGGACCATGTGATGCGCTCGCTGTGGCAGCGCTGCCAGGCCGGGCCCATGACCGAGGCCGACTTCGCCGCGGTGCTGCACGAACTGGGTGGGCGCAGCTTCTCCCGCGAGATTGCCCAGTGGGTGCACGGCACGCGGGACTTGCCGTTGCAGGACTTGCTGGAGCGCCACGGCGTGGCCGTGCTCGACGAGCCGGCCCAACTGGCGCAGCGGCTGGGCCTGCGCGTGAGCGAGAGCAACGGCATCCAGATCAAGACCGTGCTGCGCGGCGGCGCCGGCGAGCGCGCCGGCCTGGCCGCGGGCGACGAATGGTTGGGCATCGAAGTCGGCACCGGGGCGGCGGCCGGCTGGCGCCTAGGCAAGCTCGACGAGTTGCCGCTGTACGCCGGCTCCGCGCGCAAGCTGACCGTCATCGTCGCGCGCGACAAGCGCCTGTTGCGCATGCCCTTGGTCCTGCCGCCAGCCGTCACCACGTGGCGGCTGGCCCTGCGCGACGCCGCCCTGGCCAAGCCGTGGCTCGCACCGCAAGACTAGGCCGCCGCATTGCCGTGCTGGCGCTGGCCGTGCTGCTGGCGCACTGGGCCGTGCTGGCCTGGCTGGCGAGCCACTGGCAGGAACCTTCGGTGCTGCACCCCATGGCCGCGCCGATGTTGACGCGCGAAATCGTGCCCACGGCCCCGCAGCCGCCACCTTTTCCCAAGCAAAAAGTGGCTGTAGCCCCTGCCAACAAAGAACGTTCAGCTACAAAATCAATAGTTATCGAAAAAACACCCCATGCAGCTGCCGCGCCGGCGCCGCAGCCCGTTGCGTCCGCCCCCGACGCAGCGGCGAGCGCACCACTTGCGTCGGCGTCGGTGCCCGGCACCGCCGTATCCGCACCGCCCGGCAGCAGCATCACACCGCTGGACGACACGGCCAAGGCGCCCGCCAGCAGCACGAACGATCTGGACGCGTGGCCGGCCGACACCCGGATCAGCTACACGCTTGGCGGTTACTACCGCGGCGCGCTGACAGGGACCGCGCAGGT
>DATNBD010000221.1:0-13055 GCA_035572155.1 Rhodoferax sp. | reverse complement strand
ACGCGCAGCATCCAGTGGTCGCCGTCGCGCGCCACCAGCTGCGACTGCAGGGCCAGCTCGCGCACCAGCGCCGCAATGGCCTCGTCCGCGATCAATTGCTGCACGGTGGCGTGCCAGAAGTCGCCCTCGGGCGTGGCGGTGAAGCTGGCCGATGCCGGACGCGCGCTTGCATGGGCTTCCTGGCGCTGCTGCATGCGCTCGCCGGGCTCGGCCTGCACGCGCACGGGGATAGCTACCACTTTTGTAGCTGACTGTGCAGGAGCAACAAGGGCTTGAGCGGGTTTTGATGCAGATATCGGCGGCACCACCACGGGCAGCACGTAGCCGGGCGGCTGGACGGGCGCGAGCGCCGTGGCAGGCGTCGTATCAGGCTCCGTGACAGGTGCCGCGATAGGCGCGCCCGGCACGATCGCCCCGGTCACGGGCTGCGCCGCGGACGGCGCCCTCGCGGGCGCATCAATCAGAGTTTTTTTTTCAGCCCCTGCGCCAGGCGTCGGCGCGGCCCTGGCCGACACCGCGCCCGGCTTGAACGCCAGCAGCCGCAGCAGCACCATGGTCAGCGCGGCGTATTCATCGGGCGCCAGGCCCAGCTCGGCGCGGCCGTGCAGGCACATGCTGTAGAGCAGCTGCGTCTCGTCGGGCGCCATCAGCGCGGCCAGGCGGGCGGCCTCGTGCGCGTCCGGGTCGCTCGTGTCGGCCGAATCGCCCACCGAGTCCGGCACGGCTTGAATCACCGCCATGCGCTGCAGCAACATGCTCATCTCTTCCAGCGTGGAGGCCGCGCTCAGGCCGTGGATGCGCAATTCTTCGCAGGTCTGCATCACGGCTTTGCCGTCGCCCTGCGCCAGCGCCTCGATCAGGCGCAGCACATAGCTGCGGTCCACGCTGCCCAGCATCAGGCGCACGCTGGCTTCTTCTAACTTGCCGCTGCCAAAGGCAATTGCCTGGTCGGTGAGCGACAGCGCATCGCGCATGGAGCCGCGCGCGGCGCGCGCGAGCAGGCGCAGCGCCGGCGTGTCGGCCGGCACGCCCTCCTGTTGCAGCACATGGCCCAGATGTTCCAGCATCGTCTCGGGCGCCATCGGGCGCAGGTTGAACTGCAGGCAGCGCGACAGCACCGTGACCGGCACCTTTTGCGGGTCGGTGGTGGCCAGCACGAACTTGAGGTATTCGGGCGGCTCCTCCAGCGTCTTGAGCATCGCGTTGAACGCGTGCCCGGTGAGCATGTGCACCTCGTCGATCATGAAGACCTTGAAGCGGCCCTGCACCGGCTTGTACACGGCCTGCTCCAGGAGCGTCTGCACCTCGTCCACACCGCGGTTCGAGGCGGCGTCGAGCTCGGTGTAGTCGACAAACCGGCCGCTATCAATATCAGTGCACGCCTGGCAGACGCCACAAGGGCTGGCGGTGATTCCGCCATTACCGTCCGGGCCCAGGCAGTTGAGCGACTTGGCCAGGATCCGCGATACCGTGGTCTTGCCCACGCCGCGCGTGCCGGTGAACAGGTAGGCATGATGCAGCCGCTGCGTGGTCAGCGCGTTCGTGAGCGCCTGCACCACATGCGCCTGCCCTACCAGTTCCGTGAACGTCTTGGGGCGGTACTTGCGGGCGAGCACGAGGTAGGACATGCTTTGATTCTACGGTGCCGCGCAGCCCAACTTTGTCGCGACTTCACATTCGTTGCCTATGATGATGCAAGTCGAAAACCGACCCAAGGACCCGGGATGATTCAATCTCTCCAAAAGCGCTACAGCGCCACCAGCATCGCCCTGCACTGGCTGATGCTGGCGCTGATCGTCGCGGTGTATGTCTGCATGGATATCCACGACTTTTTCCCCAAGGGCAGCGCTGCGCGCAACGGCCTCAAGACCTGGCACTACATGCTGGGCCTGACGGTTTTTGTGCTGGTCTGGCTGCGTCTGATCGCGCGCCTGGGCAGCGCCGCGCCGCCCATCGAGCCCGCACTGCCGCGCTGGCAGGCGCGCGCCGCAACGCTCATGCACGTGGCGCTCTACGTGTTCATGATCGGCATGCCGCTGCTGGGCTGGCTGACCCTGAGCGCGCAGGGCAAGCCCATCCCCTTCTTTGGCCTGACGCTGCCGGCGCTGCTGTCCGAGGACAAGGGGCTTGCGAAGCAAGTCAGAAACATCCACGAGACCATTGCCACCATCGGCTACTTTCTGATCGGCCTGCACGCGGCGGCGGCGCTGTTTCACCACTACATCCAGCGCGACAACACCTTGCGACGCATGTTGCCGTTGAAGGGGTGATTGGCGCACGGGTCGGCGCACCGATCGCCTACAATCGACAATGACGGGCCTTCCCGCATGGTAAAGCGGCCAACCGGGTCAGGTGGGGAACCAAGCAGCCCTAACTGTGGAGTCAGTGCCGGGGTCAAGGCTCGTCACCTTCATAAGCGAAAAGAGCAACCCAGGCTGCTCTTTTTAATTCCAGATGAGTACGCGATGCGCGGCGCACCCCTACTCGAACGATTTGAATTACGCAGCGGCTACGCTATGGCCCCGGCTGGGCCAAGCAATCAGCCAACAGCTTCATGCCGTGGTCCCAAGCCTGCTCCATCTCCGCAAACAGTGACGTTGCGTCCAGCGGACGGCCCGAGTTGACCGCGCGGGCGCCCTTGAGAATCAGGGCCTTGTTGCCCTGGGCAATCACATCGAAGCAGTCAGCGGCGGCAGTCAAATCAGCGTGACCGAACCCCGCTTGCCAGCGCAGGTTGGCCGCAGCCAGGTCAAAGGCCGCACCCGCTTGCCGAATGGTCGCAAAGGCCCATGCGTGGTAGTGAAGCAGGCCGCTGGCCTGGAGCTCGGGCAAATCCCGCGCAAAACGATCACCAAACCGGCGCAACGGGTTGATTTTGGGTCGCCGGTCAAAGTGGCGCCGGAGCAGTTCGAACGAGCGGGCCGCCAGCTCAGCCGGCGGTCGCCTTCGCATCTTGTCGATACGGACCAGTTCAGCGAACAGCGGCAGGAACGCCGGGTCCGGGTCGATGCCTATCTGGAACAGCCGGGTGAAGTCTTCACCCCCAAGTTCAAAGTAACCGGCGTTGTGAAAGTAGCCCAGCTGGCGCGCCGGCAGATCCAGGCTGGCCAGCATGATCGTGGTCTTGGTGTGCTTGTTACGGTAGTCGGTGCCCGCGGTGTCAGGCAGCCAGAATGCATCAGCCTCGGTGCTGATGAATTTGCCGGCGCCCAAATGCTCGACGGCATGGTCGATCAAGGGCCGCCAAACCGTCAGTTCCTGAACATCGACGCCATACAGATCGTACAGTTCCTCGTGCGACGGTTTGAAGAAAGTCCATTGATCGTCCTCAAAATCCACCGCAATGGTAAATGGCAGCATCGCGAGCGGTTCCAGCTCGAGCGCATGGAGCAGTTCGATCCAGATATCTCCGTAGCAGTTTTTCTCAGTCCAGACGGCCTCCTCACCGTGCAGGCGGTGTCGCTGATACCCGTTCGCGGCCAGACCGGGCAGGACGTCGATGCGGCTCACGGCCAAAGCTGCGCGCGCACGTCGGCAGGCCAGCCCTCGGGATCAAAACCGTGCGCCTTGATGAGCGCCAGCGTCACGCGCTCCATGCCGAAACCGAGGCAGGCAGTATGCGCGACGGATTCATCGGCATTGCGAATCCGGAATTTGGAGGTGAAGTAATCCTGATGCCAATTGAACGAGCAAATCGCCGTCGGCTTGTCCAGCGAAATGACCGGAACCAGGATTTCAAACTTCAGCCGCTGGTCCAGCTGATTTGCCGCCAGCATTTTGCCGGCCCGCCCGAAAAATGGATCAGCCGCAAGATCGCTCTGCGCTGGCAAGCCCAATCCCTTCAGCAGGTCCAGCCCACGCTGCAACCACGCGTCGCGCCAGGCCACGACATCATCGGGTGGTCCCATGCGAATGAATTCGCGCATGCGAAACGATTGCAGCCGCGTGGGTTCATCCGACGGCTCATGGCGATACACCCACCCCAGCAACGTCAGCAAGCGTCCCCCCATGGGCAACAGGCCGCTGAAGCTCGGGTAAACCGGATAACAGGCCGCCGGCGCGAGCATGACTTCAGTAATGTCGAGAAGGTCTTCCCAGCGCTCGCCGTCATTGACCCGGGCCGACAACTCCCGTGCCTTGGCCTCATTTCCGAAGAAGCTGTGCACCGACCCCGCCAGTTGCGGGAACCGGGTCATGTAGGTGACTTCGTCCAGCAGGGCACGCGGCAAGATAGGTGGAAACAACACTTCCTGGGCGCCATCGGGTTCGGATATCCGGCCTACCAGATCGTCGAAGCGCCGCAGGATATCTTCGAAGACGGCACCTCGACCGTACCCCCCCTTGACCCCCGTGGGAATGATCAAACCATGCTCTACCAGGCCGGCGTAAAAGGAATCAATGTCGTAGATCATCGTCATGGCGCATCCTTGAAAACCAGCAACATGGATGCGCTCTTCGCGGCGATTCGATCGTTCGAGATCATCAGTGACGCCGACAACGAATCGCGGTATTGGCGCCCGAGACTGAATGGGCTGTCATTCTTGTATCCCAGAATGCCGACGATCTGCAGCGCACGATGAACAATCTGCGGCACGGCTTCCGAGCAGGACACTTTCAGGTTATTCAACCGCAATGCCCATCCGATGGTGGAGAGCGCTTCCCGGCCAGACTCGCCCTCGCCCAGCGCATCGAAATCCTGAGCCGCCGACTGCCAGTTCTGCTTCATGGCTTGCAGTTGCGCGGAAACTTCGGCCAACCGGGTGGCGGTGGGAGGGACCGCGCCGGGATTGTGCCGCGCCTGGCCCCGCACAAAATTGGCCGCCTTGCCCACCGCATCGGCCGCAATTCCCCACCAAAGGGATGCCCACAGGATGTGAGAGTAAGGCACCATGGTCTGGGCCGAACTGTCGGCGAAAGTGCCCGGCACAATTTGCTCGTCGGCGCCCGATGATTCCAGACGAAAGCCCGGACTGCAGGTGCCACGCATGCCCAGCGTGTCCCAGCTGGTGGTTTGCTTGAGGGTGTAGTCCTCGCGCTTGACAAGAACCAGCACCTGATCGCTTGCCGCCGCTTCCTTGTCACGACGGCAGGTCACCAAGATCGCGTCCGCATGCTGGCAGTAGGAACCCGTGGTGGCATCCTTGTTCAGCACAAACCGCCCGTTCGAACGCTCGACGGCGCAGACACTGGAGCGGGTGTCGCCATAGGTTCCCACCTCGGATGTCATCGACGCCAGCAAATACTGATGCCGCACCAGATCACGCAGATAAGCCCGGAAAAATGCGCTTTCCAGGCCGTGGCGCGCGATACAGCCAAGCTGGCTGTAATGCATGGCCAGCACCATGCCACTGGAGCCGCAGGCCTGCGCCAGAGTGGAGCACAGTTGCGCCATCTCCGCCATGCTGCAGCCCGCGCCACCCAACTCCCGTGGCACGGCCGCTGATAACAGACCCGCGTCGCGCAAGGCCGCGACGGTCTCGCTCGGGAAGCGGGCCTTGCTGTCCACATCGGCTGCGTGTCCCGCTGCGACTTCCGTGGCCACGCGGCGAACCGCCTTGACCAACAGCTCGAAGCTCTGATCGGCTCGCCCCACGCGTGAATCCATACCCCTGGTCCTCTCTCTGAATGCTCGTGCCTGTGCTGCAGCAGTAACCGCATATGGTAGAGCCCGAACACACCGATTGATACAGCGCCGCCGGTCACTAGCCCCATCGGACTAATTTTGCGTGACTAATCCGACTCAGACTCAAAGTCAATTCTAAAATGTAAACCACATGTATAGCCAAGATCTGCCCTCGGATCGTTCCTTGCCTCTGTCGGCAGGCGGGAGGCTGGGTTACGATTTAGTACAAATAAGTCGGATTGAGGAGTCAATCAACCATTTTGGCGATTCGTTCAAGCAGCGATTTTTCACCATCGGCGAACTGAACTATGCCCATCTTGGCGAGGGCTTGTGCGCGCAGCGGCTGGCGGCACGGTTCGCAGCCAAGGAGGCGGTCATCAAGGCGCTCAAGCTGAGCGAGGCCGGTATCGGGTGGCGCGAAATCGAGGTTCGAAAACTGCACGACGGTGATTGCGAGATCGTCCTGCACGGCCGTGTGGCCCAACTGGCTCGCGCCATGGGAGTCGCTCAAGTCCTGGTGAGCATGAGTCACGATGGGGACTACGCGGGCGCCATGGTCAGCGTGGTATTCGCACAGGCCGACACCCCACCGGAATTCGATTCACTTTCATGAGAGCACAAGGGATATATGGATACTGCAGATCAGGCTGAAACGCAAATCCGGGCGGTCCTGCGCGATTACGGACGCCTGAATGTCGACTCCAATGCCCTCGACAAAGGCGCCGACCTGTACCAGTCCGGTATGACCTCGCACGCCAGCGTGAATGTGATGCTGGCGCTGGAGGGCGCGTTCGACGTCGAGTTCCCCGATCACATGCTGAAACGGAACGTGTTCACCAGCATTCAATCCATACGCTCGGCGCTCAACGAACTGATGGCCGGTTGATCATGGTGCCGACTGGCCCGCTGGTTGGCGCCGGCCGAGATCACCGCCGGTTGTTGCGGACCAATTGGTCCATCTGCCGCACACCGGCAGACCATGCCGGGCCACACCCTCCGCCCGAAGGCGCCCCCTGGCTACCTCTGCACGAGCTGATGTCCGTCGCGGCCGCACTGCGCGAGTTGAAGCAGTGGTCTCTGGACGGACCCGTCAGGCGCTTCGACGCGGAGGACTGGTGGTACAGGCTGGTATTCGACGCGCTGCCTGCGACTGGGCAGGAGCGCATCATTTTGGGCTTCGACGGACTGGCCACGCTGGCCCAGGTCTGGCTGAACGGCAACGAGTTGCTGACCAGCGCCAACATGTTCGTGGCGCACGAAGTCGACGTCAGCGGGGTCCTCAAGGCAATAGGCAACGAGTTGCTGATCCGCTTCAGCGCGCTGGATGGGCAGCTGGCGGTGCGGCGCAAACGACCACGCTGGCGCGCGCCGATGGTGGAGCACCAGCAATTGCGCTGGTTTCGCACAACGCTGCTGGGGCGCACGCCCGGCTGGTCGCCGCCCGCGGCCGTGGTAGGCCCCTGGCGTGATGTCTGGCTGGAACGGCGCGGCCCCATCGACATCGCGAATCCGACTCTCATCGCGCGGGTCGAGGGCACGACAGGAACCGTTCAGTGCACTTTGCCGGCACTCCCCGAGGCGGCAATCGAATCGGTACATCTGCAACTCACCCGCGGCAATCGCGTCTGCACGCATCCGTTGGCACGCCCGACAAGCGACTCTCCCGATAAGGACTATTTTTCAGGTGAACTGCGGATCGACGATGTGGAACTGTGGTGGCCTCATACGCACGGCGAACCGGCCCTGTACCACGCCAGCTTGCGGATTCGCCCGGCAGGCGCCGAACGAGACATCACGGTGGATCTGGGTCGGGTGGGGTTTCGCACCATTGCCCTGGATACAACGGATGGGAATTTCTCCCTCAGCGTGAACGGCGTTCCCGTTTTCTGCCGGGGCGCCTGCTGGGCCCCGCTCGACCCCGTGACCTTGCGCGCCAACGTTGCCAACACCCACGCGGCTGTGGTGCAGGCGCGTGTTGCCGGCATGAACATGCTGCGCATCGCAGGAACCATGGTGTACGAAGACCAGCACTTCTTTGACGCCTGCGACGAGCTAGGTGTTCTGGTCTGGCAAGACCTGATGTTCGCCAACATGGACTACCCAGCCGACGACCCCGCGTTCATGGAGTCCGTCTCGCTCGAAGTGCGCCAGCAGCTCCGGCGCATACGGCCACACGCTTGCGTGACCCTGCTGTGCGGCAACAGCGAGGTTGAGCAGCAGGCTGCGATGTGGGGCGCGCCACGCGATGCCTGGCGGTCGCCCCTGTTTGATGAAACACTGGCCCGGCTCTGCGCCGAGATCATGCCGGATCTACCTTACTGGCCGTCCAGCGCCCATGGCGGCTCGTTCCCGCATCAAGCCAGTCAGGGCACCACGTCCTACTACGGGGTTGGCGCCTATTTGCGCCCTCTCGACGACGCGCGCAGTTCCGAGCTCAAATTCGCGACCGAATGCCTCGCATTTGCGAATATTCCGGGGGCGGGCGCGCTGGAGCGGATACCCGGCGGGCTCGCCACGCGGGTGCATCACCCCGGATGGAAGGCACGGTCGCCGCGTGATCTTGGCGCGGGTTGGGATTTCGACGACGTGCGTGACCATTATCTCGAATCACTCTTCAAGATCAATCCACAAAAGCTGCGCTATTCGGACCACGAAAAATACCTGACCCTGGGCCGCATTGTCACGGGCGAAGTGATGGCAGCCAGCCTTGCGCAATGGCGCCGCCCCGCCTCGGTGTGTCGCGGTGCTCTCGTTTTGTTTTTGCGCGATCTGTGGGCTGGCGCGGGCTGGGGATTGGTTGACGACGCAGGCGTGCCCAAAGCCTGCTATCACTACGTCAGGCGGGCCCTGCAGCCGCTCACCGTTCTGCTCTCAGACGAAGGCGTGAACGGCCTGTTTGTGCATGTCATCAACGAGCGCGCCGAGCCACGGCAACTGGAATTGGAAGTGACGGCGTGGCGTGATGGCGACGTGCTCGTGGCCACGGGCAAAAAAAATCTGGACATGCCGGCGCACAGCACCCAGACCCTGGCGAGCCTCGATCTGTTCGAGCATTTTATGGACCTGACGTATGCATACCGGTTCGGACCGATGTCTTGCCACGCGATCGTCGCCACACTACGAGACTTTCACGGAGAACAACAACTCGCCCAGACATTTTTCTTTCCCGGTGACGAGGGTATCCGATCGGGCCAAGACGTCGGCCTGAGCACGCAGGCCAGGATGGTAGATGACCGCACGGCAGAATTGACCGTGCGCACGAAGCGTCTGGCACAGGCCGTGCATTTCGACGTGCGCGGCTTTCAGCCGTCGGACGAGTACTTTCATATGGCACCCCACTCGGAGACACGCGTCACGCTGCGAGCATCGGGGCTGCATTCGTTTGCGGGCTTTGTGCATGCGATCAATTCGGCTCAAAGTGCTCGAATTGAGATGCCAGGATAAACACGGACATGAAGACCAGCGGTCATAGTGGGGAGGAAGAAACATTGGACTTGACAGGACAGCCGGCAACCGCCGCAACCCCCGTCGTGTTCGGGCCTGTGGGCGCCTGGTGTTTTGGATGGTTTCATTCAGCCAGCGCGCCCCGGCGTGGGGAGGGCATCGTGCTGTGCCGCCCCATCGGCTACGAGGCAAATTGCACCTACGAACTCTATACGCAGCTGGCGGAAAAACTGGCCAATGCGGGGTTCCACGTGCTGCGCTTCGACTATCACGGAACGGGCGACTCCGCCGGCAACGATGCCGACACTGGTCGCGTGCGCGCCTGGATCGACAGTACATTGTTGGCCATCCAGAAGTTGAAACAGTTGGCGGGGGTATCGGGCATTTCGCTGTTTGGCGTGCGCATGGGTGCAACGCTCGCTGCGCATGCTGCGTCCGAACTCGGGGGCGTTGAGAGCCTGGTCATGTGGGCTCCCTGCGTTACCGGGCGGACATTTTCGCGCGAACTGCGCGCAGCAAGCGTCAGCCGCACAGAACAGGCACGCAACCTCTCAACTGACGACATCGAAGCATTTGGCCATCTGTACACCGCGGAAACGCTGCAAGGCCTAAGCACCATGGACTGCCAGCGCCTGGCCTCCGTGCCGGCAAAGCGCATCATGGTAATCGGGCGGGACGACATGCCCGCTGGTGAGGGGCCATTGCCCGCCAGATACAGAGAAATGGGGGCGGACACCACATACGCTGCTTGGCCAGGCTACGCCGGCATGATGCTCAGTCCTCATTGCGCAGTGATCGAGCACGCCACGCTCGATCGCATAGTCGACTGGTACCACTTGGCAGTTCCGGTCATTGGCCATGCACAGCCGGATAGCCCTGTGGAACGACCTCGTGTCGTGACAGCCAATGCGATCTCCGATACTGTGCAGGAAGTCCCCTTGCAGTTCGGCCCTGCGCAATCGTTGTTTGGAATATTGGCGGAGCCGACCGACGCCGGAACGCCGGATCGACGTTCGGAAACCGCCATATTGATGCTTAACCTTGGAGGGCATTGCCATACCGGACCGAGCCGTGTTTACGTCAACATGGCTCGGTCCTGGGCAGCATCGGGTTATCGCGCATTGCGGCTCGACGTGACCGGCATCGGCGACAGCCGCTCACACGCAAGTCTGTCAGCCTGCAATTTATCCAGCTTGTATGCAGTCGATTACACGGCAGATGTGCAGGCTGCGATGGACTGTCTGGCCGCTCGAGGATGCAGTAATTTCATCGTCATGGGCATCTGTTCGGGCTCCTCTATCGCATTTCAGACGGCGCAGGTCGATCGGCGTGTGAAAGGACAAATTCTTCTGAATTCGCTTCGCCTCGAACGAAAAATCGATGAAGACGATGCGGGAAACGACGATCTCGAGGCGGTCCCCGGCGGAACCAAATCCACCTATTTTTATCGCAACGCGCTACTTACCCCTACCATCTACTTGCGATTGTTGCGTGGACAAGTGAACGTCCGGCCCTTTGCGGGGTATCTTATGATGCTGACGGTCACCAAACTCAGGCGCGCCTTTCGCCGACTGCTGGTGGCCACTCTGGACGAAAACGCTCTACTGACCAAATTCAAGCGTTTGGCTGCTGGTGGGGTGGACACGCTTATCATTGTTGCCAACCAGGATCCTGCGCGCGACTTCATCGAATTCAATTTGGGAAAGATGGGTGGTCGCATGCGTGATTCTCCGAACTTCCGGATGGTGGTCATGGAACGGGCGGACCACACTCTCTCCAGTCAGGAAAGCCAAAACATGGCGACAAAAATAATTCGCGAACACCTGGAAGAATCCATCCAAAAGTCGCACGATTGAGGCCCGAGCCCTCGTCGATGAATCATTGAAGTGCGGCGGCGTGACCATGTCATTGACCATCCCCATCTGGCAGCATCGCTGGCGCACGTTGCTTGCACAGATAGAGCGCGTGCACGATGCGGAGCAGGAGCGCCGCCTGCTGGCGCGGTTGAGCCGGCCGAGCCGGCCTTTGGTTCTCGCGTTCGCCAACGCACACGCGATGAACTCGATCGCGGCATCGGGTTCGTTTTACGACGCGCTGCATGCGGCAGACTCCGTCCTGCGCGACGGCTCAGGCATGTCCACGTTGTTCAGGCTGTTCGGCATCGCGCCGGGGTGGAACCTCAACGGAACCGATCTGATTCCGCGGTTGATTCAATTATTCGACGGTCGCAGTGTTGCGCTGTTTGGCACCCGCGAGCCGTTTCTTCAGCGCGGCGTGCAAGCCGTCACCGCGGATCTGGCTCCGCACAGTCCGCTGGTCTGCGCTCACGGCTTCCTGGACGTCGCTGATTATGTGGAACTCGCCAGCGCGAGCAAACCTGCGCTGATCGTGCTCGGCATGGGCATGCCGCGTCAGGAGGAAGTCGCTGCGGCGCTGCGTGCGGCCCTCGAGTTCCCTTGCCTCATCGTCTGCGGCGGCGCCATCATCGACTTCCTCGCGGCCAAGACTCCGCGCGCGCCGCTGTGGATGCGCAGGACAGGACTGGAATGGCTTTTTCGCCTTGCGACCGAGCCGCGCCGATTGTTCCGGCGATACGTGATCGGCAATCCGCTATTCCTTGCGCGCGCACTCTGGGTGAGATCTTCGGGTCGCACTGGGGCACGTCAACAACTACACCAATCCCGGTTAGGTGCCCTGGCGAGCGCTCTCAAAGTTTCTGCAGAGAACATGCTCGCTCGCGCGCCCGGCATCGGGTATCGGGTTTTGCGGCTGTATCACAACCTTCGGGAAGGAAAGCGCGATCGCGCGGAACGGCTAGTGCCGCCCTCCCCCGGATGGCGGTTACCGCCGCCAGGGCAGGTCGTTTGGGTTTCGCCGGAACGTATCCGCCTGCACACTAATCTGCACCACGAAGGGCATCCACCGAACCCGCGCGACCGGGTCTTCGCGATCGGCTCTAGCGTGCAGGTTGCTGACGGCGACTGGGACCGTAGCGGCGTTGCGTTGGAGGAGCTTCCGGAGTTCCGAACCATCAAAGCCCGCATTACGGAGGGCAAGGATTGGCATCGAACCGACTTTTACCAACTTGTGGCCCAGCAAGCTCAGGCCGGGGACATGCCTTGGGGCTGCCGGACCACGGCGGATGTCGAGCGCAGATTCCACCGCATAGACGCGCTCATTGCCAGCGTTCGGCGGTTTGGCGTGCTGGAGCCGCGCGAGGTCGGCAAGGCGCAAGACCCAACTGGGCAGTACCCGGACCTGATCGAGGTCAACATAGGTCGGACCGGGGAATTGCTGTTCCAGGACGGACGGCATCGGCTGGCAATTGCAAAGGCTCTTGGTCTGCCGCGCGTCCCGGTCCGGGTGCGCGTACGACACCTGGAGTGGCAGAAGTTTCGCGAGCAGTTGTTTGATCTCGCAGGCAGCAAGGACGAATCGACCGGGTCAAGCCTGCTCTGTCAGCGACCGACGCATCCGGATCTGCAGGACATCGCGCTCGCGTGCGATGCCGAAAGCCGGATGGGAGCGCTGCTCGCACACCTGCGGGTGCCGCGCGGCACTGTGCTCGACGTCGGTTGCAATCTGGGCCTGTTCTGCCACTATTTCGAGAAGATCGGTTTCGACTGCGTGGGAATTGAAATCCATCCGGACGTAGCCCGCGCCGCCGGCCAGTTTGCTCGCAACGAGTCCCGGCGCCTGCAGGTGCGTGTCGGCGACATCCTGTCGCCGGACGTTCACAATCCGCTGCTGACACAGCAGCACGACCTCGTGCTGGCGCTGAACGTGCTGCACCACGCGCTGAACACCCGGGAGAATTTTGAGCGGCTGCAAATATTGCTCGGGAAAATGCGGCCCCGCCAGATGTTTCTCGAACTTCCGGGCGCCGACGACTGGCAGTCGCGCAACGCTTACGCGCGATTCGACGATTCAGAGTTCGTTGCGTTCGTGCAGCATGCCGTGGGCCTGCCCATAGCGCAGCCGATTCATA
>DATNBD010000220.1:0-16136 GCA_035572155.1 Rhodoferax sp. | reverse complement strand
ATCGGCCAGGTGCAAGTGCAACCGGGGGATGTGTTCGAGATTCACACGCCGGGCGGCGGCGGGTTCGGCTGTGTTGGAGGCGGCGCGGAACCGGAGTCATGAAAGAAAATGGCTTCTAGCCCTTGATGAGAAACAATAGTTTGCTATCAATAATGGATTATTGACATGGAACAGACCTTTTGTGACAACTACCGCTTTCTGGCCCGCTACAACCGCTGGTTCAACGAGCGGCTGTACGATGCCTGCGAAAAACTGAGTGACGAGGAGCGTAAGCGTGATCGCAGCGCCTTCTTCGGCTCCATCCACGGTACGCTGAATCATCTGATCTGGGGCGACACGATGTGGCTCGGCCGGTTCGCGGCCCAGGGCCATGCATTTGCAGCGCTGCCTGCGGACCTGCTCGTATTGCCGGCAGGCGCGCGCTACGAAACGATCTTGCACGAGGACTGGGGCGACCTGCGCGGTCAGCGCGAGCGGCTAGACGCGGCCATCGAAGCCTGGGTGCTGGAAATGCCGGACGACTTCCCGACGCGCACCATGCGCTACAGCAACACCAAAGGCGTGCAGCGCGCGCACCCGATGTGGCAGGCGCTGACGCACTTCTTCAACCACCAGACGCACCACCGCGGGCAGGTGACCACCCTGCTCATGCAGGCGGGTGTGGATGTCGGGGTGACCGACCTGATCGCACTGGTGAATGCCTAGCTAGAGCTCTTCGATCCGGCGCGCGGGGTAGCTGTCCCATGCCTGGCAGCCGGGGCATTGCCAGAAATGCTGCGTGGCCTCGAAGCCGCACGCGGCGCAGCGATAGCGCAGCAGCGGTTGCGCCGCGCGGTCCAGCGCACGCTGGACCTGGGGGTGGAACTGTTCGTGTTCCAGTTTCTCGCCGGCCATCCATTTGGCGGCGGCGACCAGCGAGGGCTCTTGCTCGAGATGTTTGACGTACCAGTCGCGGCCGCCCTGTGTCTCACCGTCCGGCACCTCGGCCGCGCTCAGCGCCACGATGGCGTCCAGCACATCCAGGCCGGGATCGTGGGCGTAACTGGTTCTCAGGAGCGTCAAGGTTTGGGCGCCGCGCCCGCACGCCAGCCCGGCTTCGCGCAGCAGACGCGCCGCCAGCGGCAGCGAGCGGGGCGCCACATCCAGCAAGGCCTGCAGGGTCTCGAACGCGCTGGCGGCTTCACCGACCCCCAGATGCAAGGCCGCCAGGTCGATGCGCGGGCGTGGCGCCTGCGGCGCGGTCGCGATGGCCTGCTCCAGCAGCCGCTGCGCCGCGGCGTTGTTGCCTTGGGAAATTTCGGAGGCGGCCTGCTCGCACAGGTAATGGGCCTGGCGCGCGCTGAAGCTGCCCTGGCCGGCATCTTCGAGTTTTTGCGCAATCCGGGCCGCCTGCGGCCAGTCGCGGGAGCGCTCGAAGATCGCCAGCAACGCCAGGCTAGCCTGGGTCTCGAACGGCGTGCCTTCGAGCCGGCGCAGGGCCTGTTCCGCGCGGTCGAGCAAACCCGCCTTCAGAAAGTCCTGCGCCAGGGCGTGCTGCGCGCGTTCCCGGTCGGCGCGGCCGAGGTCGCCGCGCGAAAGCAGATGCTCGTGCACCCGCACGGCGCGCTCGTACTCGCCGCGGCGCCGGAACAGGTTGCCCAGCGCGAAGTGCAATTCGGAGGTATCCGGGTCGTTTTGCACGGCCTCGATGAAGGCATCGATGGCCTGGTCCTGCTGCTCGTTCAGCAGAAAATTCAAACCCTTGAAATAGGCCTTGGGTGCCTGCCGGTTTTCCATGCGCAGCTGGCGCAGGTCAAGCCGCGACGCGGCCCATCCCAGGATGAACGCAGCGGGCAGCCCCAGCAGAACCCAGGTCAGGTCAAAGTCCATCGTGTTCGTTGGGTCGGACCGGACTCGCAAAGCCGCTGGCTGGCAGGCCAGCGCGCCGGGCCGCCTTCGCGCTGGCGCGGTGCTTCCACCAGCGCGGCACCATGCCAAGCACGCCGAGCACGACACCCGCCGCAAAGGCTGCCAGCACCACCAGCACCAGGGGGGCTCGCCACTGGGCACCAAAGAAGAAGTGGACGGTGGTGTCCTGCTGGTTGTTCAGCGCGAACGCGAACAAGGTAAAAAAAATGGCTGCCTTGAGCAGCCACATGAGGTATTTCATGAATCTTCCTCAGTGACGAGGCGATTCTACCGACGGATTCGCGGCGCCCGGCCTGGCCGCGGCGGCCTCTTCGAGCTCGCGCGTGCGTTGGTCCACGGCTTCGCGCAACGCCTTGCCCGGCTTGAAGTGAGGCACCCGTTTTTCGGGAATGGCCACGCTTTCGCCCGAGCGCGGGTTGCGGCCCATGCGCGGTGAGCGGCGGTTGATCGAGAAGCTGCCGAAGCCGCGAATTTCGATGCGGTGCCCGCGCACCAAGGCGTCGCTCATCGCGTCGAGAATGGTCTTGACGGCATATTCGGCGTCGCGGTGCGTGAGCTGACCGAAACGGGCAGCCAGTTCTTCTACGAGGTCGGATCGGGTCATTTGCCTAGCAAGTTGGGGACAGAGCACGCAGCGCTATGCGCCGCGTGGTCTGTCCCGCAAGGTTACTTGGACTCGTTGTTGTCCAGCTTGGCGCGCAGCAGCGCTCCCAGGCTGGTCGTGCCGGCGTTTTCACGCGCGGATTGCTGGCTCAGGTTGCTCATGGCTTCCTGCTGGTCGGCCATGTCCTTGGCCTTGATGGACAACTGGATGTTGCGCGTCTTGCGATCCACGTTGATCACCACGGCCGTGACCTCGTCGCCTTCCTTGAGCACGTTGCGCGCATCTTCCACGCGGTCGCGGCTGATCTCGGAGGAGCGCAGGTAGCCGATGATGTCGTCGCCCAGATCGATCTCGGCACCGCGCGGGTCCACCGTCTTGACCTTGCCGGTCACGGTGTGGCCCTTGTCGTTGAGGGTGGTGAACGTGGTGAACGGATCACTGTCGAGCTGCTTGATGCCCAGCGAGATGCGTTCGCGGTCCACATCCACGGCCAGCACGATGGCCTCGACTTCCTGGCCTTTCTTGTAGTTACGCACGGCGGCTTCGCCGGGCTCGTTCCAGGACAGGTCGGACAGATGCACCAGGCCGTCGATGCCGGCGGCCAGACCCACGAACACGCCGAAGTCGGTAATCGACTTGATCGGACCCTTGACACGATCGCCGCGCTTGGTTTCCTGCGCGAACTCCTGCCAGGGATTCGCCTTGCACTGCTTCATGCCGAGGCTGATGCGGCGCTTGTCTTCGTCGATCTCGAGCACCATGACTTCGACTTCGTCGCCCAGCGACACGATCTTGCTGGGCGCCACGTTCTTGTTGGTCCAGTCCATCTCGGACACGTGGACCAGGCCCTCGATGCCGGGTTCGAGCTCCACAAACGCGCCGTAGTCGGCGATGTTGGTGATCTTGCCGAACATGCGCGTGCCTTGCGGGTAGCGGCGGCTGACGCCCATCCAGGGGTCATCGCCCATTTGCTTGAGGCCCAGCGAGACGCGGTTCTTTTCGGTGTCGAACTTGAGGATCTTGGCCGTGATTTCCTGGCCGGCGGTCACCACTTCGCTCGGGTGGCGCACACGGCGCCAGGCCATGTCGGTGATGTGCAGCAGGCCGTCGATGCCGCCCAGGTCCACGAACGCACCGTACTCGGTGATGTTCTTGACCACGCCATGCACCACGGCGCCTTCCTTCAGGGTTTCCATCAGCTTGGCGCGTTCTTCACCCATGCTGGCTTCCACCACGGCGCGGCGCGACAACACGACGTTGTTGCGCTTGCGGTCGAGCTTGATGACCTTGAACTCCAGGGTCTTGTTTTCGTACGGAGACAGGTCCTTGATGGGACGCGTGTCGATCAGCGAGCCGGGCAGGAAGGCGCGGATGCCATTGACCAGCACGGTCAGGCCGCCCTTGACCTTGCCGCTGGTGGTGCCGGTGACGAACTCGCCGGATTCCAGGGCTTTTTCGAGCGCCATCCAGGAGGACAGGCGCTTGGCCTTGTCGCGCGACAGGATGGTGTCGCCATAGCCGTTTTCGATGGCGTCGATGGCTACCGAGACGAAGTCACCCACCTGGACTTCGAGTTCGCCCTTGTCGCTCTTGAATTCCTCGATCGGCACATAGGCTTCGGACTTGAGGCCGGCGTTGACCACGACAAAGCTGTGCTCGATGCGCACGACTTCGGCAGTGACCACTTCGCCCATGCGCATTTCAGAGCGTTGCAATGATTCTTCAAACAGGGCGGCGAAAGATTCAGACATTCAGTTTCCTTAGAGGCACACAGGCAGGATTCACGAGCGCGGGATTGCTATCGTTTCTATGGCTGGCTGTGCCAGTTTTTTGCGGCCGGACAAGCGTGCAGGCCGCGGGTTGAGTTGAAAAACCAGACGACCGGTGCGCCGCGGTGGCGCGCTGCGGGCCGTATGGGCCAAACTGCCGCTCAGGATGCCCCGAACGGCTGCTTGCCCTGCCACCAACCCAACACCCGATCGACCGATTCCTGAACCGTCAAGTCCGAGTTGTCCAGCAGCAAGGCATCTTCGGCCGGTTTGAGAGGCGCCGCGGTGCGGGACGAATCCCTGGCATCGCGCGCCTCCAGATCGCTCCGAAGACTGTCGAGTATAGCCGGAAAACCCTTTGAAATCAACTGCTTATAACGGCGCTCGGCACGGTGCCCGGCGCTGGCGGTCAGGTAGATCTTGAGCGGCGCGTCGGGAAAGATCACGGTGCCCATGTCGCGCCCGTCCGCCACCAGCCCGGGCAGTTGGCGAAACCCGTGCTGCAGCGCCAGCAGGGCGACGCGCACCGCGGGCAGAGCCGACACGGTGGAGGCGTTCATCCCGGCCTCTTCCGTGCGGATGGCGTCGGTGACGTCGGCGCCATCCAGCCAGATCTTGTCGTCGGCAAAGTGCACGGGTAGGCGCTGCGCGAGCGCGGCAATGGCGGTTTCGTGCGCGGCATCCAGCGCCAGGCCCGCGCGCACGGCAGCCAACGCGGTGACGCGGTACAACGCGCCGGAGTCCAGATAGCGGTAGCCGAGCCGCTGCGCCAGTGCTGCCGCAAGCGTGCCCTTGCCCGAGGCGGTGGGCCCGTCCACGCAAATCACCGGGATGCGAGCCGGGAACGCATGCGCCAGCGAGAACAGGGCCTCGAAATAGTCCGGGAAGGTTTTGGCTACGCATTGCGGATCTTCAATGCGCACCGGAAGGCCGGCCGGGTTGAACGCGGCGAGCGCGAAACACATGGCCATCCGGTGGTCGTCGTAGGTATGGATGCTGGCGGCCTTCCAGTGGGCGGGCGAGGGCGGCGGCGTGATGCGCAGGAAGTTGGCGCCTTCATCGACCATTGCGCCGAGCTTGCGCAATTCCGTGGCCATGGCGGCGAGCCGGTCAGTTTCCTTCACGCGCCAGCTTGCAATGTTGCGCAACACGCTCGGGCCGTCGGCATACAGGGCCATCACGGCCAGTGTCATGGCGGCATCGGGGATGTGGTTGCAGTCGAGGTCGATCGCGTGCAGCGGCCACGCGCCGCGCGAAACTTCGAGCCAGTTCGCTCCGCTGGCAACCCGCGCGCCCATCATCTGCGCCGCCTCCACGAAACGGATGTCTCCCTGAATCGAATCCGTTCCCACGCCTTCAATTCTTATGTCTTTTTGACCGGAAGTCCCCGCCGTCATTGCGCCGAGCGCTATGAAGTAACTAGCAGACGAGGCGTCACCCTCGATATGGATGGTGCCCGGCGACTGGTAGTGGCTGCCCGCCGCGATGGTGAAGCGCTGCCAACCCTCGCGCCGCACGGTGATGCCAAAGCGCGCAAGCAGATTCAGGGTGATCTTGATGTAGGGCTTGGAGATCAGCTCGCCCACCACCTCGATCACCAGATCCCGGCTTGTCGCTACAAGCGGCAGCGCCATCAGCAGCGCCGTCAGGAACTGGCTGGAGACGTCGCCGCGCACCTGGATCGGCGTGTCCATTTGCAAGACGGGCCGGCCCACGCGCAGTGGCGGGTAGCCCGCGCGGCCGAGATAGTCGATGTGGCAGCCCAGCCGGCGCAGGGCGTCCACCAGGTCGCCGATCGGGCGCTCGTGCATGCGCGCAACGCCGCTGAGCTCGAAATCCCCGCCCAGCAGCGCGAGCGCGGCGGCCAGCGGGCGCATCGCGGTGCCGGCGTTGCCCAGGAACAGTCGGGCCTGCGCATTTCCGACTTGGCCGCCCATGCCGTCGATGACCAGGGAGCCGGCGCTTTGCTGGATGCCGCAGCCGAGTTGCCGCAGCGCCGTCAGCATGACGCGGGTGTCGTCCGAATCGAGCAGGTCGTGCACTGTGGTGCTGCCGGCGCTGAAGGCAGCCAGCAGCAGCACGCGATTCGAGATGCTTTTGGAGCCGGGCAGGGCCACGGTGCCGGCGGCCGTCTGCAGCGACGGAATGTCCAGGAATTCGGCCGCGAACATCTATCTATTTGCCGGATTTGCCGGCCGTCATGCGCCAATGGGCCCGCGTCTGGCTGGCCTGCTCGATCTGATGCTCCAGCGCCTCGGCGTTGCCGCTGGAGATCTGCGCTTCCAGGGACTGCAGGGCATGCAGGAAGATTCGCGATTGCGCGAGCAGCTCTTCCCGGTTCGCGATCATGACGTCGCGCCACATGAGCGGGTCGCTGGCCGCGATCCGTGTGAAGTCGCGAAACCCCGGGCCGGCCAGCGACAGGTACTCCTGGCCGCCCGACTGGCCGGTAATGGCGTTCATCAGCGCAAATGCGATCAGGTGCGGCAGATGGCTGACCGCGGCGAACGCGGCGTCGTGCGCTTCGGGCGCCATCTTCTGCACATGGCAACCCAATGCGGTCCAGACCTCGGTGGCCTTTTGCAATTGCGCCGTCAGCGTGCGCTCGATCGGGGTCAGAATCACCTGCTTGCCCGCGTAAAGGTCGGCGTCGGCATGCTCCACGCCAGACACTTCGCGGCCGGTGATCGGGTGCGCCGGCACGAACGAACCCACCTGCTCGCGCAGCACCCGGCGCGCCGCATCGACCACGTCGCGCTTGGTCGAGCCCACATCCATGACCAGGGTCTGCGGGGTGATCAGGTGCTTGATCGATTTGAGGGTGGTTTCGGTGGCGGCCACCGGCACGGCCAGCAACACGATGTCGGCGCCCGATACGGCCAGCAGGGCCGAGGGTGCTTCCAGATCGATCACACCCAGCTGGCGCGCGCGCTCGGTGGTGGAGGGCGACTTGCTGTAGCCGACGACCCGCTTGACCAGCCCTGCGCGCTTGAGCGCCAGCGCGAACGAGCCGCCCATCAGGCCACAGCCGATCAGTCCGAGTTGTTCAAACATCAGCGGTACCTTGTCATGTTCAGTCGCCCACCGGATAGGTGCCCAGCACCTTGTAGAAGGCGCACAGGCCTTGCAGGTCCTTCAATGCGGCAGCCACATGGGGCTGCGACGGGTGGCCCTGGATGTCCACGTAGAAGTAATACTCCCACTGACCCGAGCGCGCGGGCCGCGACTCGAAGCGGGTCATCGAAACGCCATGGGTCTTGAGCGGTACCAGCAAATCATGTACCGCGCCCGGCCGGTTCGGCACCGACACAATCAGACTCACGCAATCCTGGCCGGACGCCTGCGGCGCCTGCAGCGTCTGCGGCAGGCAGATCACGGCGAACCGGGTTCGATTGAAGGCGTCGTCCTGGATCGCGTGCGCGACGATGTGCAGGCCGAATTCGCTGCCGGCGCGTTCACTCGCGATGCCGGCCCAGGCCGGATGCGTGGCGGCGAGCCGCGCGCCTTCGGCATTGCTGGAGACGGCACGCCGCTCGGCATGGGGCAAATGGGTGCTCAGCCAGTCCTGACACTGGGCCAGCGCCTGCGGGTGCGCCAGCACGACCTCGATGTCCTCGAGCGAATTGCTCTGGCGCAGCAGGTTATGGCGCACCAACAGACTGGTTTCTCCCACGATGTGCAGCGGCGAGTTCAGGAACAGGTCGAGTGACCGCGCGACCACGCCTTCCGTCGAGTTCTCCACCGGGACGACGCCGAAATCGGCAGTGCCCGCCGCGGTCGCATGAAACACTTCGTCAAAGTTGCCGCAGGGAATGTGCTCGATGCTGGTGCCGAAAAACCGCAGCGCCGCTTCCTCGCTGAACGTACCCGCCGGGCCCAGGTAGGCGACCCGTTGTGGCGCCTCGAGCGCGCGGCAGGCCGACATGATCTCGCGCCAGATGCTCGCCACATTGCGCGCCTTGAGCGGTCCGGGATTGACGGTCTGCAGGCCGTGAATGACCTCGGCTTCGCGTTCCGGCCGGAACACGGGCGAGCCTTCGGCGCGCTTGATCGCACCCACTTCATTCGCAAGCTCGGCCCGGCGGTTCAGCAGCACCAGCAGTTCGCGATCCGCGGTATCGATCTGGATGCGCAGTTGCGCGAGGGTTTTGGCCATGGGTCAGCTCTGCGATCTCTCGAATTCTTGCATGTAGTCCACCAGCGCCTGCACGCCCTCGATCGGCATCGCGTTGTAGATGCTGGCGCGCATGCCGCCGACCGACTTGTGGCCTTTGAGCTGGAGCAGGCCACGATCCTTGGCGCCGGCCAGGAAGGTCTCGTTGCGCGATTCGTCGCGCAGGAAAAATGGCACGTTCATGCGCGAGCGGCAGTTGGAAGCTACCTTGTTCAAGTAGAACTGTGACCGATCGATGAAGTCGTAGAGCAGTCGCGCCTTGGCGATGTTGCGTTGCTCCATGGCCAGGGTACCGCCCTGTTTCTTGAGCCACTGGAACGTCAGTCCGGCGATGTAGATGGCCCAGGTCGGCGGCGTGTTGTACATCGATCGGTTGTCCGCCACGGTTTTGTAGTCGAACGCGCTGGGACAGGCGGGCAGAGCCTGTCCCAGCAGGTCTTCGCGCACCACCACCAGCGTGACGCCGGCCGGCCCGAGGTTCTTCTGTGCGCCGCCAAATGCCAGCCCGACGCGGCTCCAGTCCACGGGGCGCGATGCTACGTGGGAGGAAAAATCGATCACCAGCGGCGCATCGCACCCGAACGTCTTCAGATCCGGCAACACCTGGAATTCGACGCCGTGAATGGTCTCGTTGCTGCAGATATGCACGTAGGCCGCATGGCGGTCGAGCCGCCAACTGGCCGGGTCGGGCAGCGTGGTGTAGCCATCCGCCTGCGTGCTGGCGGCGACTCTCGCCGGGCAGTACTTCTGCGCTTCATTCAGTGACTTCTGGCTCCAACTGCCGGTGACCACGAAGTCGGCGCCGGCGCCGCGCGACAGGTTCAACGGAACGATTGCGTTTTCAGCCAGGCCGCCGCCCTGCATAAACAGAATCCTGAAATGCGCCGGGACAGCCAGCAACTCGCGCAGGTCGGCTTCGGCCTGCTCGTAGATGGAGAGGAATTCCTTGCCGCGATGGCTCATCTCCATTACGCTCATGCCGCTGCCATGCCAGTCCAGCATCTCGGCAGCCGCCAACTGCAGAACTTCCTCGGGAATGGCAGCGGGTCCCGCGGAGAAGTTGTACGGGCGCGTACTCGCAGGCACGGTCACTTGCCGGTCGGAGCGGCCGCAGCGGGAGGCGATGCGCCCAACGCCTTGGCCACCGCGGGGCCCACCTGGCTCAGCTTGGGTTCGATCGTGTCGCGCGTCTGGGCCACCAGCATTTCTCCGAGAGCCTTTTGCATTTGCGGCGCCACGGTTGCGTATTTCTTGGCCAGCGGCGAATTGATCCAGGCCACGAGTTGGCGCAATTCATCTTCGCTGAAGTTTTGCTCCAGGATCGGTCCCAGGGCGGCCGGCGCTATCTGCACGGCCTTGTCGCGAACAATGGGGAAAGCCGAATCAAAATAGCTTTTGAGAACGACGTCAGCGGCCTTGGCGGCGGCCGCGCGCTTCTCCGGGGGAACCTGGGTCTGCAGGTACTGTGTACCGGCCTGCGATATCGGCGCGCTCGATTGCTCCACCAGCGACCGCGCCAACGTCTCGATTTGGGGGCGCTGCAACTGGACGAACTGTTTGACGAGTGCCGCCTTGCCGTCCTGCGCCATGGCCAGGGAACTCGTCACCAATGCGGCGAGCAGGAGTGCAAGTTTGATGTTTTTCACTGAATTCACTGAGGATTCTCCGTTGTGGATGATGAGGTGTCGTCGCTGTCGGGTTCGCTGTCGCCGTTCACATCGTTCTCCACGATGCGTTGCAGGCCGCTGAGTTTCGAGCCCTCATCGAGCCCGATCAGCGTCACGCCCTGGGTGGCTCGCCCCATTTCCCTGATTTCACCGACACGGGTGCGCACCAGCACGCCCGTGTCGGTAATGAGCATAATTTCGTCATCGCCGCGTACCAGTGTGGCGGCTACCACCTTGCCGTTGCGTTCGGTCTGCTGGATGGCAATCATGCCCTTGGTGCCGCGCCCGTGACGCGTGTATTCGGTGATGCTGGTGCGTTTGCCGTAACCATTCTCGGATGCGGTCAGGACGCTCTGCAGTTCGTCCTCGGCCACCAGCATGGCGATGACGCTCTGGCCATCGTCGAGTGTCATGCCACGCACGCCGCGCGCATTCCGTCCCATGGGGCGCACGTCGTTTTCGTCGAATCGCACGGCCTTGCCGCCGTCACTGAAAAGCATGACGTCGTGCTGGCCGTCGGTCAGCGCTGCCCCGATCAGAAAGTCACCCGGATCGAGGTCCACCGCAATGATGCCGGCTTTGCGCGGGTTGCCGAATTCGTCCAGCGCGGTCTTCTTGACCGTGCCCATGGACGTGGCCATGAACACGAACTGATTTGCCGGAAAACTGCGTTTTTCGCCCGTGAGCGGCAACACCACCGTGATTTTTTCACCTTCCTGCAACGGGAACATGTTGACGATGGGGCGCCCGCGCGAGCCACGCGAGCCCTGCGGCACTTCCCACACCTTGAGCCAGTACAACCGTCCCCGGTTGGAAAAGCAAAGAATGTAATCATGCGTATTGGCAATGAAGAGCTGATCGATCCAGTCGTCTTCCTTGGTGGCCGTGGCCTGCTTGCCGCGACCGCCACGCTTCTGGGCGCGGTATTCGGACAGTGGCTGGCTCTTGATATAGCCGCTGTGCGACAACGTGACCACCATGTCCGTCGGGGTGATCAAGTCTTCGGTACTCAGGTCGACCGAACTGTGTTCCACCAGACTGCGGCGCACGCCGATTTTGGTCTGCCCAAATTCCTGCCTGAGGGTAGTCAGCTCGTCGCCGATGATGGCCGAAACACGCTCCGGCCTGGCCAGGATGTCGAGCAGATCCTCGATCTCTGCCATGACCTCCTTGTACTCGGTGACGATCTTGTCTTGCTCGAGGCCGGTCAGGCGTTGCAGGCGCATCTGCAGGATTTCCTGGGCCTGCGTGTCGGAGAGCCGGTACAACCCGTCGCCACCCATGCCGCAGATCTTATCCAGACCGTCCGGGCGATAGTCGTCGGCATTCACCACGCCGCCGTCGGCCCGGGTACGGGTCAGCATCTCGCGCACCAGTTGGCTGTCCCATGACCGGGCCATCAGTTCCACCTTGGCCACGGGCGGTGTCGGCGCATTGCGGATGATGGCGATGAAGTCGTCAATATTGGCCAGCGCCACAGCCAGGCCTTCGAGCACATGGCCGCGCTCGCGCGCCTTGCGCAGCGTAAACACCGTGCGACGGGTCACGACCTCGCGACGATGCTCCAGGAAGACCTCGATCAGATCCTTCAGGTTGCACAGCTTGGGCTGGCCGTTCACCAGCGCCACCATGTTGATGCCGAAGGTGTCCTGCAGCTGCGTCTGCTTGTACAGGTTGTTGAGCACCACTTCGGGCACTTCGCCGCGTTTGAGCTCGATCACCAGGCGCATGCCGGACTTGTCCGATTCGTCCTGAATGTGGCTGATACCCTCGATCTTCTTCGCATGCACCAGCTCAGCCATGCGCTCCTGAAGGGTCTTCTTGTTGACCTGGTAGGGCAGCTCGTCCACGACGATCGACTGGCGTTGTCCCTTGTCGATGTCTTCGAAGTGGCACTTGGCGCGCATCACGACCTTGCCGCGGCCGGTACGATATCCTTCCCTGACACCATTCATGCCGTAAATGATGCCGGCCGTGGGAAAGTCCGGTGCCGGAATGATCTCCATCAACTCGTCCACGCCCGCTTGCGGATTCTTGAGCAGGTGCAGGCACGCGTCGACGACTTCGTTGAGGTTGTGCGGCGGAATGTTGGTGGCCATCCCCACCGCGATGCCGCCGGAGCCATTGATCAACAGGTTGGGGACCCGCGACGGCAGAACCAGTGGTTCCTTCTCGCTGCCATCGTAGTTGGGACCAAAATCGACCGTTTCCTTGTCGATATCCGCCAGCATCTCCTGGGCAATCTTCGCCAGCCGGATCTCGGTATAGCGCATGGCCGCCGCGTTGTCCCCGTCCACGGATCCGAAGTTGCCCTGTCCGTCCACCAGCATGTGGCGCATCGAAAAATCCTGCGCCATCCGGACAATCGCGTCGTACACGGACTGGTCCCCGTGCGGATGGTATTTACCAATGACATCGCCAACGATGCGCGCGGACTTCTTGTAGGGGCGATTCCAGTCGTTGCTCAGCTCGTGCATCGCGTACAAAACGCGCCGATGCACCGGCTTGAGTCCATCCCTCGCGTCCGGCAAGGCACGCCCCACGATGACGCTCATGGCGTAGTCAAGGTAACTGCGCCGCATCTCCTCTTCTAGGCTGACGGGCAGGGTTTCTTTGGCGAACAAGGTCATGGGGGATTTCGGACTGGTAGCGTTCGATTTTACGGGCAAGGAGCTGTCGCGAAGCAGCAACACATCAGTCTAATTGCGGTTTTGTCCTACGGCGCGCGGCCTGATTTACCCCAGAACGCGTGGGGACGTGTGGCACAATTGTCAGAACGTTTCGGGTGGTGGTCACTCAAAACGTCCTGTTTCGCAGCGCGGCTGCGGCTTTTTCCCCAAGAGGAGAACCATGAAGAAATTGAACAAAGTGGCGATGTTGATTGCCTCCGCAGCGCTTGTCACTGCCGCTGGTGCCCAGACTGTCGATAACTGGCGTAACGGTACCAACGAACTCGTCTGGAAGAACGGTACCAACGAATTGTGCTGGCGTGATGCCAACTGGACCCCGGCGACTGCCGCGGCCAACTGCGATGGCGCGATTGTGCCCGCCGCCGCCGCTGCTCCCGCTCCGGCCCCGGTGGTGGCGCCGGCCGCAGCGCCGCCGGCTCCTGTCATGTCCTCCAAGGTCACTTTCGCCGCAGACGCATTCTTTGACTTCGACAAGTCTGTTCTGAAGCCCGAAGGCAAGGCCAAACTGGACGACCTAGTCCAGAAGATCCAGGACGTCAAGCTGGAAGTGATCATCGCAGTGGGTCATACCGATTCGATCGGCAGCGTTGCCTACAACCAGAAGCTGTCGGTTCGCCGCGCTGAAGCCGTCAAGGCTTATTTGGTGTCCAAGGGCATCGAGAAGAACCGCGTTTACACCGAAGGCAAGGGCAAGTCCCAGCCGATCGCCAGCAACAAGACCGCTGAAGGTCGCGCAAAGAATCGCCGCGTGGAAATCGAAGTGGTCGGTACCCGCGCCGCCGCCCAGTAATCCTTAAGGATTCTTTTAAAAGGCCCCGCAAGCCCAGGCTTGCGGGGTCTTTTTCATGAGTTCGAGGACAATTGACGCATGAATCACGTTGAGAATGCCGACCCGGCCGAACTGGCCAAATTTTCCGAACTCGCGCATCACTGGTGGGATCTGGAAAGCGAGTTCCGTCCGCTGCACCAGATCAACCCCTTGCGTCTGGACTGGATCGACCGCCTGTCCCGCGTGAACGGGAAAAGAGTGCTCGATGTGGGCTGCGGTGGCGGCATCCTGGCCGACGCTATGGCCCGCAAAGGCGCGCAGGTGCTGGGGATCGACCTGGCGACGAAGGCGCTGAAGGTCGCGGAACTGCATGCGCTCGAGGCGTGCACGCCCAACGTGCAGTACCGCGAAATCAGCGCGGAGACGCTGGCACAAGAGCAGCCGGGTGGTTTTGACATCGTGACCTGCATGGAAATGCTCGAACATGTCCCAGACCCCGCCTCCGTGGTGGCCGCGTGCGTGGCGCTGGTCAAGCCACAGGGATGGGTCTTCTTCTCAACCATTAATCGCAATCCGAAGTCGTTCCTGTTTGCGATCGTTGGCGCCGAATATGTTCTGAATCTGCTGCCGCGGGGCACGCATGAATACGCCAAGCTGATCCGTCCCGCAGAATTGGCAAGTTTCTGCCGCCGGGCTGGATTGGATCTGAAAGCGATTCGCGGCATGGAATACAACCCGCTGACACGCCGTTACTGGCTGAGCAGCGACACCAGCGTGAATTACATGTTTGCAACACAAAAGTTGGCAGGGGTTTGACGCGTGTTTACCGACATAGACGCCGTGTTGTTTGATCTGGACGGCACGCTGATCGACAGCGCTCCCGACCTTGGCGCTGCCGCCGACAAAATGAGAACCGACCGCGGCCTGGCATCGCTGGCGATGGCGCAATATCGACCGATGGCAGGCGCAGGTGCCCGAGGCATGCTTGGCGTCGCCTTTGGCGTGATCCCGGAGCATCCTGACTTTCCGGCACTGCGGGAGGAGTTTTTTGCCAACTATGAAGCCTGCATGACACAGCGCACCGTGGTCTTTGACGGCGTGGCCGAGCTGATTCAATCTCTGCTGGCACGCCAGCTGGCTTGGGGCGTTGTGACCAACAAGGCAGCCCGTTTCACGGTTCCGTTGACCCGCTCCATGCCGCTGTTTGCCACCGTGGGCACCGTGATCAGCGGCGATACCACGCCTCATCCCAAGCCATGCCCGGAGCCGCTGCTCGAAGCAGCCCGGCGCCTGGGGCTGGCCCCGGAAAAGTGTATTTATGTGGGTGATGATGAGCGCGACGTGATGGCAGGGTTGGCGGCTGGCATGGGGACCGTGGCGGCCAATTATGGGTATCTGGGGCGCCAGGCGGACACGGCCCATTGGGGAGCCCACGCAACGATTGCCTCCCCACTGCAACTGTTGCCATTGCTGCAGAACTTGCAATCGGCGGCGATGACCTAAAATAGCGGGCGAGGGGCTGCACTGGTTTCGACGTGGGTACGGAATCGCTGTGGTGCATGTCGAGCTTGAGTAATGCTCGTAAAAATCGACTCAACAAAGTAACTGCAAACGACGAACGTTTCGCACTCGCTGCTTAATAACCAGTGAGCCTTA
The DNA here is from genome assembly GCA_035572155.1 of Rhodoferax sp. Taxonomy (GTDB): domain Bacteria; phylum Pseudomonadota; class Gammaproteobacteria; order Burkholderiales; family Burkholderiaceae_C; genus Rhodoferax_A. Next base: position 899 of record DATNBD010000220.1, on the reverse strand, counting down.
CAACAGCAGGTCGATGGGCTGGGCAAGGGTGCCGCAAGGTGTCCAGGCTGTAAGGTTATTCACATCGGCTGGTCTTGGACCGGGCACCTTGGTTCAAGGCGAGACAATAGGATGCTGGCGGCCTGCATAGCGTGCGACTGCGCGATGCAGGTGGCGAGACTTAAATCAGACCGCTAAACATGTAGATCTGCGCGAAGAAGGCTTGCGGACGGGGGTTCAAATCCCCCCAGCTCCACCACTACCCTGTACAAAGGCCGCTAGGAACATACACCTAGCGGCCTTTTTCATTGGTAAATCAACACTTTGTATTGCAGAGGCATACAAGGCGCGATATTGACAGCTACGCCAAGGCGGGGGTACAAACGGGGGTACAGATAGATATTTTGCCTGTTTTTTAGGCGCTGTACCCCCACCCCAGACGAAGACGTTGTACCCCCACCCCCTTGGAGTTGTACCCCCATGCTGACTGACGCCCAATGCCGAAACGCCACTTGCCCACCGAACAAGAAGCAGGCTCGGTTCAGTGATTCCGGGGGGATGTACCTGCAAGTCAGCGCGGCAGGGTCGAAACGCTGGTTCCTGAAATACCGCATCGCCGGGGTCGAAAAGCAACTTGCCCTGGGCAGCTATCCAGCCGTGAGCCTGACGGGCGCACGCAAGGCGCGGGATACGGCCAAACTCCAAAAGTCCGAGGGGCGCGATCCGGTGCAGGCGCGCAAGGTGGAAAAACTCAAGGCCGGCAACCCGGCGGGCGACACCTTCAGGGTTGTTGCTTCGGAGTGGTACAAAAAGCAGGCCCCGCATTGGAGCCCCGCCCATGCCGACCGATCCCTGCGCCAGTTTGAGCGCGACCTGTTCCCCTGGATCGGCGAGCGGCGGCTGGTGGATATCGAGCCGGT
>DATNBD010000219.1:0-5993 GCA_035572155.1 Rhodoferax sp. | reverse complement strand
TTGATAGCTGATCAGGAAGACTACACAAGGGCTACAGGCCAAAATGATCATGAATCCGCGCTGAAGTTCATTACCTGCGGGTCGGTCGATGACGGCAAGAGCACCTTGATCGGACGCCTGCTGGTGGACAGCCGCGCGGTGCTGCAGGACCATCTGGCCGGCGTGCAGCGCAGTGGCGAGACCGACCTGGCGCTGCTCACCGACGGCCTGTCGGCCGAGCGCGAACAGGGCATCACCATCGACGTGGCGTACCGCTACTTTGCCACCGAGCGGCGCAAATTCATCATCGGCGACGCGCCCGGCCACGAGCAGTACACCCGCAACATGGTGACGGCGGCCTCGAGCGCGGACGCCGCCGTGGTGCTGGTGGATGCCACCAAACTGGACTGGCGCCAACCCGCGCTGGAACTGCTCGTGCAGACCCGGCGCCATTCGCTGCTGGTGAATCTGCTGCGCGTGCCCTCGATCGTGTTTGCGGTGAACAAGCTCGACGCGGTGGACGACCCGGCTTTGGCGTTTTCCCATATCAACGCGGCGCTACGGGCCTTTGCAGAATCCGCCGGCATCACGGTGCAGGCCATTGTTCCCATCTCCGCCCTCAAGGGCTGGAACGTGGTGGAGCGCGGCGCTGGCGCCGAGCACCCCGGCTGGTGCGGCTATGTCGGCGCGAGCCTGCTGGAAATTCTGGAGCAGTTGCCCAGCACCGGCGCCGACCCGACGCTGCCGTTCGCGTTTCCGGTGCAGTGGGTGGAAAAGTCCTCGCCTTCGTCCGACGCGGCCCAGGGCCGGCGTGTGTTCTGGGGCCGCGTCGCCGCAGGCGGCGTGCAGGCGGGACAAAGCATCACCGTGATGCCAGGCGGGCAGTCCGCCACGGTGGCGCAGGTGCTCGATCACGCACGCGAGCCCAAGGCCATTCTGGCTGGCCACAGTGCCGGCATCGTGCTGGACCGCGAAATCGACGTTTCGCGCGGTGACTGGCTGCTGGCGCATGCACCGGACAGCGACGACGCCGTTGCAACGGGGCACGAAGGCCAGTCCAGCCTGAGCGCCACGGTCGCCTGGCTGGACGACGTGCCGCTGGTGGCCGGCCGCGTGTATTGGGCCCTGCATGGACATCGCTGGGTCAAGGCCCGGGTCAAGCGCATCGTGCACCGGCTCAATGTGAACACGCTGGCCGAGGAAGACGCCAGCGAACTCGCGCCGAACGCCATTGGCCACGTGGAACTCGCCTTGCAGCAACCGATCGCGACGCGACCCTACGCGCAGTCGCGCACGATGGGTTCCATGGTGCTGGTGGACACGGCAACGCACAAAACCGCCGGGGCACTGCTGGTGCGGTAGGCGCGGCTTGCTCCACCACATCGCGCAAAACCCAATAAAATCAGGGGCTAACCCCTTTTCTTTCCGGACTGATCCGATTTCAACAACATGACCCATGTCGTCACCGATTCCTGTATCCGCTGCAAATACACCGATTGTGTGGATGTCTGCCCCGTGGACTGCTTCCGCGAAGGCCCGAACATGCTGGTCATCGACCCGGACGAGTGCATCGACTGCGCGGTCTGCATTCCCGAATGCCCGGTGAACGCGATTTATGCCGAGGAAGACCTCCCTGCCGACCAGATGTCCTTCATCCAGCTCAACGTCGAGCTGAGTCACGCGCCGGGCTGGAAGAGCATCACCAAACGCAAACCGGCGCTGGGCGACGCGGAAGACTGGAAAGACAAGACCGACAAAATCGCCGAGCTGGTGCGCTGATGCGCCTGGCTCGCCGTGCATCCGGCGAAAGAATTATGGAACCGCAACTGAACCAAGAAGTGATCAACACCGCCCAGGCCCACGATGGCCCGATTGAAACCGATGCCGTGATCGTCGGCGCGGGGCCGGTCGGCCTGTTCCAGGTGTTCGAGCTCGGCCTGCTCGAAATCAAGGCCCATGTGATCGACTCGCTGGCCCATCCCGGCGGCCAGTGCGTCGAGCTCTACCCCGACAAGCCCATCTACGACATTCCCGCCGTGCCGGTGTGCACCGGCCAGGAACTCACCGATTCGCTGCTCAAGCAGATCGAGCCCTTTGGCGCCACCTTCCACTTCGGGCAGGAAGTGACCGTGGTGGACAAGCAGGAGGACGGCCGCTTCTATGTCGAAACCTCCAGGGGCACGCGCTTCCTGACCAAGACCCTCTTCATTGCCGCCGGCGTCGGCGCGTTTCAGCCGCGCCTGCTCAAGGTTGACGGGCTAGACCGGTTTCACGAGTCGCAGTTGCACTATCGGGTCAAGAACCCGGCCGATTTTGCAGGCAAGAATTTGGTGATCGTGGGCGGCGGCGACTCCGCGCTGGACTGGGCGCTGAACTTTGTCAAGGACGGGCCGCACAAGGCCGAGAGCGTGATCCTGATCCATCGCCGCGATGGCTTCAAGGCGGCGCCCGCCAGCGTCGCGAAGATGCACGAGCTGTGCAGCGCCTACGAGATGCAGTTCATCATCGGCCAGGTCACCGGCTATGAAGAAAAGAACGGCAAGCTCACGGGCGCGAAGGTCACCGGCGCCGATGGCGTGACGCGCGTGGTGCCGCTGGATGTGCTGATGGTGTTCTTTGGCCTCTCCCCGAAGCTGGGGCCCATCGCCGAATGGGGCCTGGACATCGAGCGCAAGCAGCTCAAGGTCGATACTGAAAAATTTTCCACCAGCGTCCCGGGCATCTTCGCGGTGGGCGACATCAATATCTACCCTGGCAAGAAAAAACTGATCCTGAGCGGGTTTCACGAATGCGCGCTGGCTGCGTTCGCGGCTGCGCCGTTCATCTTCCCGGACAAGAAGGTTCACCTGCAATACACCACCACCAGCCCCAAGCTGCACAAGGTGCTGGGCGTGGAGACACCGGTATTCGACTGAACAAGCCGGCTCCGCGCATCGCTCTGGCCCGCCTTTGCGCGGGCTTTTTCGTGATTAACACTCGCACGCTCTTCGTCTTTACTTATTTTTACCCGGGTAATTCTGAAAATCATTTAAACCCGGGTATTATTCGCTCTTGAATTTCAAGAGAAACAAGAATGAGTAAATGGATAGCCACCCCCTGCACGGCCTTCATGGGCAGCCGCTTGCTCGCTTCGGGCAAGTTGGGATCGGTCGCGCTGGCGGTCAAAAAATTAGCCGATCAAGGGACTCGGGAGCCGATACTGGTGTTCGACGACCGTACCAGCGCGTTGATCGAGCTCGACTTGCGCGGCACGGCGGCCGACGCGACACGGCGTCTTGAACAGATCACGGAGCAAACGGCCAACGCCGATTCCGCCTGCCCCGCGCTCACCGATGCGCACCGCGGCCCGGGGCGCCCGCGGCTGGGGGTGGTGGCGCGTGAGGTCACCTTGCTGCCCCGTCACTGGGATTGGCTGGCATGCCAGCCGGGCGGAGCGTCCGTGGCACTGCGCAAGCTGGTGGAGGAAGCGCGGCGTAGCCACGGCGGCAAGGACCGCAAGCGTCAGGCACAGGAGGTCGCATACCGCTTCATGGTGGCTATTGCCGGTCACCAGATCGGTTTCGAGGAAGCCACGCGCGCCCTGTTCGCCGGTGACGCCCAGCGTTTTGCAGAACAGGTACAAGCATGGCCGGCCGACGTACGCCAGCATGCGCAAAAACTGGCGCGAGCCGCCTTCGAGCCGGAACCAACCGCAGAAGGGACCGCCCGATGAGCACTGCCGCCGCGATCCCGGCGCTGCGCCCCCGACTGTGGAAGGCGTTCCTGGTCTTCCTCGGGCCCATGATGCTGGCCAACATCCTGCAGGCCCTGTCCGGCACGATCAACAACGTCTACCTCGGCCAGATGCTCGGCGTGCACGCGATGGCAGCGGTCTCGGCGTTCTTTCCGATCCTGTTCTTCTTCATCTCGTTCATGGTCGGCCTGGGCGCCGGTGCCTCGGTGCTGATCGGCCAAGCCTGGGGGGCGCGCGAGCGCGAGCGGGTCAAGGCCATTGCCGGCACCACGCTGACCGTGGGGCTGATCATCGGGCTGCTGGTGGCTGTGTTCGGCGGCGCGCTGACCGGTCCGATGCTGCGCCTGCTGCACACGCCCGCCGACATCCTGCCGCAGACTACCGCGTACGCGCGCATCATGTTGATCGCGGCACCCGGCATCTTCGTGTTTCTGCTCGTCACCTCGATGCTGCGCGGCGTCAGCGACACCGTGAGCCCGCTGATCACGCTCGCGGTTTCGACTGCGATCGGGCTCGTGCTGACGCCGGCGCTGATCCGCGGCTGGGGCGGGTTGCCGCAAATGGGCGTGGCCAGCGGCGCCTGGGCCGCCGTCGCCTCGTATGCGGTAGGTCTCGCCTGGCTCGCCTGGCACATGCTGCGGCGCAATCACCCGCTCGCGCCCGACGCGGTGTTCCTGCGCCACATGAAGATCGACCGCGCGATCCTGGCGCGCGTGCTGCGCATCGGCTTGCCGACCGCGATGCAAGTGATCACGATGTCGCTCGCCGAAGTCGCTGTGCTGTTCCTGGTGAACCGCTTCGGCTCGGACGCGACCGCCGCTTACGGCGCGGTAAACCAGGTCATGTCCTACGTGCAGTTTCCGGCGATGTCGATCGCAATCACCGCGTCCATCCTCGGCGCGCAGGCGATCGGCGCGGGGCGCACCAGCTCGCTGGGGGCGATCGCGCGCACCGGCATCCTGATGAACCTGGTGCTGACGGGGGGCCTGGTGCTGCTGGCCTATCTGTTCTCGCGCACGCTCATCGGCCTGTTCATCACCAGCGCGCCGGTGGTCGACATCACGCAGACCCTGCTGCACATCATGCTGTGGAGCTTGATCGTCTACGGCATGGCGGCCGTGCTCTCGGGCCTGATGCGTGCGAGCGGTACAGTGCTGGTACCCACCGGCATCTCGATCTTCTGCATTCTCGCGGTCGAGGTTCCGGTCGCCTGGGGCCTGAGCCACCTGATCGGCCTGGAAGGAATCTGGGTGGGCTACCCGGCGGCGTTCATCGCGATGCTGCTGCTGCAGGCCGGCTACTACCGGCTGGTCTGGCGCAAGCGGCCGATACGACGGTTGTGAGCAAAGCGGCCGTACCGACACAGGCGCAATTTCCTCCATCTTGCACAAGTCCGAAATCATGAATGACAACGCCACATCGCTCTCCGCCCCCGGCAACCTCGCTCTGACGCCCGTCGCATCAACGGATCGGGTGTTTCACTGGCCAGAGCACGCCTCGCTCTGGTTCAGCCTGGGCGTCGGCCTGCTCGTCATTCAGGTCGGCGCCTATCTGGTGCCTGCCGTGGGCACGCGCGACGCGATGCTGGCCATCGTGCTGGGCTCCGTGGTGGGGTCGGGGCTGCTCGCCTGGACCGCCAAGATCGGCTGCGACAGCGGCCTGTCCAGCGCCGGGTTGATGCACGTCACCTACGGCAGCCTGTTTGCCCGGCTGCCGGTGCTGCTCAACGTCGTGCAGCTGATCGGCTGGACCACGTTCGAACTCGTCATCATGCGCGACGGCACGCTGGCCATCAGTCAACACACGCTGGGGCTCGAAACTCATGGTGACTTCGGCTGGCTGGTCACCACGCTGCTGTGGGGCGGCTTGCTAACGGCCTTGATGGCCGGCTCCATGCTCACGCTGGTGCGCCGTTTTGTCGCGAGCTACGGGTTGCCGCTGGTAATCGCTTCGCTGGTGTGGCTGACGTGGCAATTTGCCGGCAAGCTGCACACAAGTGGTGTCGCTGCATTCTGGGCACGCTCCGGCGATGGCAGCATGGGCATGCTGTCGGCGCTGGATCTGGTGATTGCGATGCCGGTGTCGTGGTTGCCGCTGGTAGCCGACTATGCGCGGCACGGCCGCGGCGGCAAGAGTGCACTGGGCGGGACCTGGCTGGGCTATACCGTTGCCAATGTCTGGTGCTATGCGCTTGGCGTGCTGGTTGCCAGCGTCGCCCATCCGGGTGACGACATGGTCGGCGCACTGTTGCTGGCACAGGGCGGGCTGATTGCGCTGAGCC
>DATNBD010000218.1:0-22090 GCA_035572155.1 Rhodoferax sp. | reverse complement strand
GGCGCGCTGCTCGGCAGCGGGGTGGAGATCTACGAGTATGCGGCGAGCTTTCTGCACGCGAAGGTAGCGGTGGTGGACGGCCACTGGACGACAGTCGGTTCATCCAACCTGGACCCGTTGAGCCTGTTGCTGGCGCGCGAGGCGAACGTGGTGGTGAATGATGCGGGCCTTGCCGGTGAACTGCGCGGCCGGCTCATCCGCGCCATGACCGAGGGCGGTCGGCGCGTGGATGCGGCGCAATATGCCGCCAGGCCGTGGCGCCAGCGGCTGCGCGACCGCGTGGCCTTTGGCTTGATGCGGGCGGCGCTGTTTCTCACCGGCTACCGCTACTGAAAACCACTGACTCCTGAAGTGATAGCGAACTGAATAGAATGCGTATGGGGTTGCGGCATTTACCATGCATCATGAATCGCTGGTAACATGTTTTCATGTTATTGAAAACACCAGACACCATGAGTTCAGCCGAACAAGATGAGGGCACGCCGGTCTCCGTGAAGATACGCGAGCGGCTGGTGGCTGCGCGCAGGCGCTTTCATTCGAACGACAACATCGCCGATTTCATCAAGCCGGGCGAACTCGACCAGCTGCTCGACGAGGTCGAGGGCAAGCTCAAGGGTGTGCTCGAAAGCATGGTCATCGACACGGACGGAGACCACAACACGAACAACACCGCCCGGCGCGTGGCGAAGATGTACCTGCGCGAGGTTTTCAATGGCCGTTACGTGCAGGCGCCGTCGATCACGGAATTCCCGAATGTCGAGCACCTGAACGAACTGATGATCGTCGGGCCCATTACCGTGCGCAGCGCCTGTTCGCATCACTTCTGTCCGGTCATCGGAAAAATCTGGATTGGCGTGATGCCGAACGAACACACCAACGTGATCGGCTTGTCCAAGTATGCGCGGCTGGCCGAATGGATCATGGGGCGTCCGCAAATTCAGGAGGAGGCGGTGGTGCAGCTCGCCGACCTGATCCAGAGCACGACCCAGCCCGACGGCCTGGCCATCGTCATGCAGGCGAGCCACTATTGCATGGCCTGGCGCGGCGTGAAGGACATGGACAGCAAGATGATCAACTCGGTCATGCGCGGCGCGTTTTTGAAAGACCCGAACCTGCGCCGTGAATTCTTATCCCTGATTCCGCAAAAGGATTGATGCCATGCTCGTACGTTTGCTTTATGCCAGCCGCGCCGTGGACCCGAGCCCGGCCGCGATCGATTCGATTTTGACGCAGTCGCGCCAGTACAACCCGGTCTCGGGCATCACGGGCATCCTGTGCTACGGTGGCGGCGTTTTTCTTCAGGCCATCGAGGGCGGGCGGGTTCCGGTGAATGACCTGTATGGCCACATCCAGAAGGATCCGCGGCACAAGGACGTGGTGCTGCTGAGCTATGAGGAAATTTCCGAACGCCGATTCGGCGGGTGGACCATGGGCCAGGTCAATCTCTCCAAGATCAACACGAATATTCTGATGAAGTATTCGGAGAAGCCCGAGCTCGACCCCTATGCGGTGTCGGGCCGCGTGTCACTGGCCTTGCTCGAGGAGTTGATGGCCACGGCCTCCATCTGCGGCAGGACCTGATGGCGCCGCGCGCGCCCTCTCGCGCGTGCGCTCGGCGGGGTCTGCCGATTGCGCGGCTGGTCGGCGCCCGCTTCCTGTGAGAGGCCCGTCGGTGCCCGAGCCCGGACCCGGTGCACCGCTGCTCGTGGGTTGCGACTTCAGCAGCAGCCCCACGCGCCGGAAATCCATTGTTTTGGCCCTGGGATCCTTGTCAGGTATGCGCGTTGCGCTATTGAAATTGGAGCGACTTGAATCCCTGGACGGCTTTGGGCAATGGCTGCGCGAGCCCCGCGCGTGGACGGGCGCGTTCGACTTTCCGTTCGGCCTGCCGCGCCCGCTGGTCGAACATCTGCGCTGGCCGATGCAGTGGAATGCCTGCATCAATCACTATGCCAGTCTAAGCCGCGACACGATCCGGGCGACATTCGCCGCGTATTGCGATGCGCGTCCCGTCGGCGCCAAGTTCGCGCATCGCAAGACCGACGGGCCCGCCGGTTCGAGCCCGTCCATGAAATGGGTCAATCCGCCGGTGGCCTTCATGCTGCATGCGGGCATGCCGCTGCTGCTGGGCGCCGGTGTGCATTTGCCCGGACTGCACGAGGGTGACCGTGCGAGGGTGGCGCTGGAGGGTTACCCCGGGCTGCTGGCACGCGAAATCCTGGGCCGGCGCAGCTACAAGAGCGACAGCGCCGCGAAACAGACGCCCGAGCGGCTGATTGCGCGCAAAGACCTGATCACCGCGCTGGAGCATGGCCAGACCCGGCTGGGCCTGCGTCTGAAACTGACCCATGCCCAGCGCGATGCGCTGGCCGATGATGCGAGTGGCGATTGCCTGGATGCCACACTGTGCCTGCTGCAGGCCGCCTGGGCGCAGACCCGGCATGCCCAGGGCGCGCCATGCCATGGGTTGCCCGCGGATATCGATCCGCTGGAAGGTTGGATCGTCAGCACGGAGCCTAGCGTACCGGGCAGCTGCTATAAAGCATGAAATTCAAGGAGAACACGCCGTGCTGATCGCTGCGAATGTCGTCGTGGGGCTCGTCGCCCTGCTGCATTTCTACTTTCTTGTGCTGGAGATGTTCCTTTGGGACAAGCCTGCGGGGCTGCGCGCCTTCGGCCAGACACCGGAGTTCGCCACCGCTTCCAAGACCCTCGCGGCCAATCAGGGGCTTTACAACGGCTTTCTGGTGGCGGGTCTCGTCTGGGGTCTGGTGCTGGGCGATGCCGGTATGAGCGTGAAGGTATTCTTTCTCGCCTGCGTGCTGATCGCCGGACTGTACGGTGCGGCCACGGTGAGCCGAAAGGTCCTGCTCGTTCAGGCGGCTCCAGCAGCGTTGGGGCTGGTGCTGCTGTTCCTGACTTGAGCACCGCGGCACCACAGAGCCTTCAGCGCTGCGGCATGTCCTGATAGGAATAGCCCAGGCTGACCGTTGCGCCGGCGGGAATGGCGGGCATGGTGGCGTCCCACGCCTGCCAGGCCGCGCGCATCGCGTCCAGGCGCGCCGGTTCGAGCCGCGCGTGGTTCGCGCGTTCACGCTCGTCGGCTGGAATGTTGAACAGGTATTCGTTTCCGTCCACCATGAGGTATTTCCAGTCCCCGTCGCGCAGCGCGCGCTGGCCGCGGTGGTTCATGCGCCAGTGCAGCGGCCGGTGAAAATGGTGTGATGCATCGCGCAGCACCGGCAGCAGCGATACGCCGTCCGGCGGATAATCCGGATGCGTCGCCGCACCGGCCGCGTCCAGCAGCGTGACCGACCAGTCCATGGTCATGCAGTGCTGGGTGCTTTCGCCGCCTGGCTTGACCATTTCCGGCCAATGGGCGACCCATGGCACGCGGATGCCGCCCTCGGTCAGGTCCATCTTGCCGCCCACCAGCGGCCAGTTGTCGGAGAAACGTTCGCCGCCGTTGTCACTGGTGAACACCACCAGCGTGTTGCGGGCGATGCCATGCTTTTCGAGCGCGGCCATGAGCCAGCCGATGCCCTCGTCCATGTGATGGATCATGCGCCGGTAAATATGGATGTTCCCGCCCGCCAGGTCGAACAGATTGTCCTTGATGGCCGGCGCCTTGCTCGCGTCGTCGCGCGTCTCCCACGGCCAGTGCGGCGCGGTGTAGTGCAGGCTGAGGAAGAAAGGCGCGGGTTGCAGCGCCATGCGATTCACGTAGTCGACTGCACGGTGCGAGAGCAGGTCGGTCAGATAGCCCTCATGGCGCTGCTCCTGCTCACCGAAATTCAGGTCGTGTTGGCCGGTGGAATCGCAATGGGTGAAGTAATCGACGCCGCCCGATGTCGGTCCGAAGAATTCTTCGTAGCCCGAGCGCAGCGGGCCGAAGTTCGGCAGATAGCCCAGGTGCCATTTGCCGATCAGCGCGGTGCGGTAGCCGGCGTCGCGCAGCAGCGAGGGGAGCGTGGGGTGTTCCGGCGGCAAGCCCAGCGTGGCGCTGCCGCGGCTCTTGCTGTTGATCGGCTCCTCTGCCGCGCCGCGCAGACGGTACTGGTAGCGCGCCGTCATCAGCGCGAAGCGTGTCGGCGAGCACACCGGCGAGTTGGCGTAGCCCTGCGTGAACTTGAGGCCCTTTGCGGCGAGGCCATCGAGCACGGGCGAGACGGGGCCAAACACGGCATCACGCCCGCCATAGCAGCCGAGATCAGCGTAGCCGAGATCATCAGCCACGATGAAGATGATATTGGGTTGTTTCACCAGGCCCTGCTTTCCGTATTCAGTCGACTTTCATGCTGGTGGTCTGGATGATATGGCCGAAACGATCCGAATCTGCCGTCAGTCGCTTCTCGGCGGCTGCGCCCGTGGCGCCGTCGAGCTGAAGGTCCAGAATGTCCATGCGCTTTTGCACGTCGGGGCGTGCGAGTGCGTCGGCAAAGGCATGCTGCAGCACCTGCACCACCGGCTCGGGTGTCGTTGCCGGCACCATCGCCAGATACAGCACCTCCTGCTGCAGGGCTGGATATCCGAGTTCCGCCACGGTGGGGATGTCGGGGGCCAGCTTGGAACGCTGCCGGCTGGTCACGGCCAGGGCGGTTATCTTTCCGGCCTTGACGAAGGGCAGCATCCCCGGAGTCGCCAGCACACCGCCATCGACCTCTCCCGAGACGACGGCGCTGACGGCCGGTGAATTGCCCTTGTAGGGAATGTGATTGATCTTCGTTCTGGTCAATTCGTTGATCAGCGCCACCTCCAGATGGCCCGGGCTGCCGTTGCCTCCGGAGCTGAAGTTCAGCGGTTTTGTTTTCGCCTGTGCGATGAGTTGGCTCATGGACTTGATTCCCGTGGACGGATTCACGCCCACCAGCAGACCCGATGTGGCCAGAATCGTCACCGGCTTGAGGTCGCCGGGCTTGAACGGCATGCGCTTGTAGAGATGCGGATTGACGGTGACGGTGGTGCCGATGCCGAACAGCACGGTGTACCCGTCCGGATGGCTCTTGGCCACATAGTCGGTCCCGATGTTGCCGGCAGCCCCGGGCTTGTTTTCCACGACGAAGGACTGCTTGAGACTGGTGTCCAGCACGCTGGCGATCGAACGAGCCAGGATGTCGGAGGGGCCGCCAGGGGGCCAACAGTTGATGAAGGTCACTGTCTTCGCCGGATATGTACCTTGCGCGAGCGCTGGCACGGTGTCCAGGCCCATTTTCATCAGCAGTACGGCGCCGCCGGCGGCGGCAATCGATTGGCGCCGGGTCAACCGGGCGAGGGTGGACATGATGTGACCTTTCGTGGGTGGGAAGTATTCGGGGGATATTTCATGACGACTGGTCAGCCACGGCCAGGATGGCGCGCGCCGGCGCATTTACACGGACACTGTAACCACGACACAATCAATTGATCTAATCAATCATTCTTGGGGGTAACCCGAATGTCGGATCGCGAATCGTTGGCTAACCCTGCAAGCCTGGATGGCCTTTTGCTGTACCGCATGAGCCGGGTCCTGGCGGTTTCGGGCAGCCTGGTGGTGCGTTTATGCGAGGGGCAATTCGGCATCACCCGGCGTGAGTGGCGGGTGCTGGCCCTGCTGGCCCGCGAGGAGGGGGTGTTTTCGTCGCAGCTCGCGCAGCGCGCCCAGCTGGATCGGGCGCGCACCTCCAGGGCGCTCACCACCTTGGTCGCGAAGAAGCTGGTGCGGCGCAATGCGCGGCCGGGTGACCGGCGACAGATTTCACTGGCACTGACGGATGAAGGCCGGGCGCTCTATGCGGCCATATTCCCGCTTGTTACCGGGATCAACCAGCAACTGCTGTCCGCGCTGAGCAGGCTGGAGATCGAGGCGCTGGACAAAATATTGATTCGCCTGCAGCTGCGGGCCGGCGAGATGGTCGAGCGCGCCGACCTGCCCAGGGCCGACCGCCGGCACGGCACACGCATGCGTCGTGAATTGATGAATGCCGATCCCCATGCGACCGAATTCGGCCGCGGGTGACGACTTCAGCAGCCACCGTATCATGGCCGCACGAGGATGCTGTTATGCACGTTCCTCACCCCATTGACGCTGCGCGCATCGCTCACGGCGCGGTCCTTTTCCTCTGCAGACTTGGCGAAACCGGACAGTTGAACCGTGCCGTTCAATGTATTGACATGGATGGCGGTGGCGTCCACATTGTGATCTCCGACAAATTTGGCCTTGACCTGTGTGGTGATGGACGCATCGTCCACGTAGGAACCCATGGTTTCCTGGCCGCGCGAGACGGCACAACCCGTGGTGATGGCCACGATGCCGGTGAGAGCTGCAAATGCGATGGCGCGGGCGTATTTCATGATGGTTTCTTCCAATAGGGCGGATGGCTTTCGACTCGAAGCCGAACATGGCAGATTTACCCGCCGTTTCGACGACGTCCTGAGAGGTGCAGCGATGAAAATCGCGATCGCCGCACCGGTCATAGCAAGCTTGGGGCCGGAGCCCGCCGCTGTTCATCAGCAGGCGTCCTGCGCCGTTGTCAGTTTTTGCGGCGCGGGGTTGTAGGAGCGCGCCGACACACAGGCCGGTGCCTGTGCCGGACATGCAGTCAGGCCTTGCCGGAGTCCTTGGGGATGAAGGCAGAGATGCAGCTCCCCTCGCCGGCGCGGGAGGTGACCGTGAGGCGGCCGCCCGTTGCCTCCACCCGGTGCTTCATGCCGCTCAGTCCGTGGCTGGAGCGGGGCGTGCGGGTCGCGTCGAATCCCTGGCCATCGTCCCTGACTTCCACGTTGATGTAGCTGTCGAAGTTTTGCAGTCTGACGGCGACCTTGCGCGCGTTTGCATATTTGCCAATATTGGTCAGCGACTCCTGCACCAACCGGTAGATGGTGAGTTGCGCCGAATCGTCCAGCTCAACCGGCTCGAGATCCGTGCCGATGTCCACGCGGGCCCGCTCGCCGAATTCTTGTGCCAGGATTTCAAGCGCGGCCGCCAGCCCCAGGTGCGCCAGCGACGACGGGCGCAGATCTTCGACGATGCGGCGCGACAGTGCGATGCCGCCATTGAGCGTGTCGTTCAGGTGTTGCAGGCGCTCCGCCGTGTCCGGGGATGCGTTGCCGTGTCTCGACTTGAGTCTTGCCACGTCCAGCTTGGCTGCGGTCAGCAGCGAGCCGAGTTCGTCGTGCAATTCCCTGGCCAGATGGCCGCGCTCTTCCTCGCGCACCTGCTGTAGGTGGGTGGCCAGCGCGGCCAGGCTCTCGGTTCTCTCACGCACCTGTCGCCCGAGCTGGTCGCGCTCCTTCTTCAGCGATTCTTGCTCCCTCTGTCCCGACAGCCGTAGCGCATTGCTCTGCCGCAGATACATGTAGAACGCGAGCAATCCGGTCAGGGCGATCAGCGCGATGCCGATGCGCGACAACTGCAGGGCTTGCAGAATCTGCGCCTGGTTGATCTCCACCTCGCGTGTGCTGCGCCCGATCAGTTTGTCGATCTGGTTGCGGATGGCGTCCATTTGTTCCTTGCCCACGTCGGTGAGCAGCACGGCTTTCCAGCCGTCTTCCTTCCCCTGCTCGCGCAGGCGGACCGTGACGGCCATGGCCGATATCTTGCCTGCCACGTCTTTCGCCAGTTTGTCGAATTCAAGGAGATCGTCAGGATTTTCGGCATAGCCTTCACGCAGCTGCTCCAGGGTCTGGTGTACCGCGTTCACGGCCGAGTCATAGGGCGCGAGGTAATCGGCATTACCCGTCAGCAGATAGCCGCGCTGCCCCGTTTCCGCATCGAGCATGATTTTGAGAAGGGTGCCGAGGTCGGTGCGCGCGCTCTGCGCTTTCGCCATGTCGTGCATGGCCGCGACAGACCGCTTGTAACCCGCCTCGTTGATGCCCACCAGAAGACAGGCCGCCAGAACCGCCAGGACCAGGCTGACCGTTACCTTCGGCATTGCAAACCATTGCATGCGACTCTCCTGTGAATGCATCGCACAAATCGTGAATAATCAGAAACGGCAAGCTTGCCGAAGGATACCGGGATGATCAGAATCGGGATTGTCGACGACCATGTCATCGTGCGAACGGGGCTGCGGCAGTTCTTCGCCGAACAAGTGGACCTGCGCGTGGTGGGCGAGGCAGCCAGCGGGCGCGAGGCCATTGACTTGGTGCGCACGACCGAAATGGACGTGCTGGTTCTGGATCTTGCTATGCCCGGTCAGAGCGGCCTGGATGCCCTGGCGATGATTCGCGCCAAAGCGCCGGACATCGGTGTGTTGATACTGAGCGGCTATCCCGAGGAGCATTACGCCGTGAATCTGATTCGTCAGGGGGCCAGCGGCTACCTGAACAAGCAGTGCGATCCGATGGAAATCGTGCATGCCCTGCGAACGATTGCGCTCGGCCGGCGCTATATCTCGCCTTCGGTGGCGGAATTGCTGGCCCAGCAACTCAACCAGAACAGCGAGGTCGCCCCGCACGAGCAACTGTCGGAGCGCGAGTTTCAGGTATTCCTGAAACTTGCCAAAGGCGAAACGGCGGGAGACATTGCCAAAACGCTGTCCTTGAGTGTCAAGACGGTGAGCACTTACCGCACCCGGCTCATGGAAAAAATGAATCTCTCGTCCAACAGCGACCTGACCTACTACGCACTGAAAAACAAGCTTATTGACTGACCGGCGTATTGGATGGCGGGCCCAGGTCGATACAAAACTGGATCAGTGCGTCGATTTCGTTGGACTTGTCAAAAACCGCGTCGACACCCAACTGCGCGCAGCGCTTGCGAATATCACGTGTGGCGTAATTCGTCAGAACGACAACCTTCTGGCTCGGGCGACGATCGCGACAGGCCTCCAGCACGCGAAGGCCACTGCCCTGGCGCAGGAACAGATCTACGATGGCGAGATCCCACGCCTGGTCGTTTTGGGTCAGCCAATCGCTGCCGTCGTCCTCGGTCTCGGAAAATCCCACGGCTTGGATGCCAGCCAGTTCCTCCAGTGTCGCCACCAGATTTTCCCGGATGGTCGCGTTGTCCTCGACGATATAGGTTCTGGACGACACGGTGGGGTTCATTCGGGAGTTCGGGGCAACAGGCGCATGGAGAGTCTTATGGTCGTCTGGAAATATACCGTGCAGGCGGGGGCACGGATGCCAGCCATGGCGTCGGGCGTCTGTAGGACGCCGCCTACGAGCCGGATGCGCCGGCGTGGGTGCCGCTGCAAACGCTGCATGCGGCGTTGCGCGACACCCGCATCTCGTTCCATTCCATCGAGCGCGCATCCAGCATCAGCAAGCGGCCGGTGATCGGCCGGCCCGCGTGGCTCAGCAGTTTCAGCGCCTCGGCGGCCTGCACGGCGCCGATGATGCCGACCAGCGGTGCAAACACGCCCATGGTGGCACAGCGTGCCTCTTCGAAATTCGCGTCCGGCGGGAAGATGCAGGCATAACACGGCGATTGCGCGTCGCGTGGGTCGTATACCGCGACCTGACCGTCGAACCGGATCGCGGCCCCCGACACCAAGGGCTTGCGGTGCCGGACGCACGCGGCGTTCACGGCATGGCGGGTCGCGAAATTGTCGCAGCAGTCGAGCACGACATCGGCCTGCGCCACCAGCCCGGACAGCAGCGCCGCATCGGCCCGCGCCCGCACGGGGGTCACGGCCACGGCCGGGTTGATCGCCGCCATGGACTGCATCGCCGAATCCACTTTGGCCGTGCCAATGCGTGCCGTGGCATGCGCGATCTGCCGCTGCAGATTGGTCAAATCCACCGTGTCGTCATCTACGAGCGTGATGCGGCCGATGCCGGCCGACGCAAGATACAGCGCCACGGGGGAGCCCAGGCCGCCCGCACCGATGATCAGTGCGTGCGCGGCAAGCAGCCGCTCCTGCCCCTCGATGCCGATTTCGTCGAGCAGGATGTGGCGCGAGTAGCGCAACAGTTGGTCGTCGGTCAATTCTCTTTCTTCGCTTCCTTGCGCTCGATCGTGGCCTTGCTGACCACGACCGGCAGCCCCTTGAGCTGGTTCAGCGCCTGCTCCAGCTGGAAGTCCTGCGCGCTGCCGAATTCGGGCAATTTGGGTATCGTCTTCGGGTTCAGCGTCTCAAGGTCAAGCTCCCTGCGCGCTTCCTTGCGGGCCTCGACCAGAGCCTGGTCCTTGGCCGAGGAACCTTGGCCATTGGCGAGGTGATTGGGCAGATCGGCTTCGCGGGGTGTCAGAGCCCCGAGCAGATTGCCCTTGGCCGTCTCGTCGACCATCACATCGGGCACGATGCCCTTGGCCTGAATGGAGCGGCCGCTGGGGGTGTAGTAGCGGGCCGTCGTGAGTTTCAGTCCGGTGTCCGGCCCGAGCGGGAGCACGGTCTGCACAGAGCCCTTGCCGAAGGTCTGATGCCCCATGATGATGCCCCGCTTGTGATCCTGCAGGGCGCCCGACACGATTTCACTGGCGGAAGCGGTTCCCTCGTTGACCAGCACCACCAGCGGCACGGTTTTCATCGCGGCGGGCAGGTCCTGCAGCGGATCGGGGCCGCCGCTGCGCTGATAGAACTCCGGCGCGGCCTTGTAGGTGACATTGCTGTCCGGCAATTGGCCCTTGGTGGAGACCACGGTGGCGTCGCGAGGCAGAAAAGCGGCCGAAACGGCCACGGCCGAGTCCAGCAGGCCGCCGGGGTCGTTGCGCAAATCCAGCACCAGACCTTTCAGGTTGGGATCCCGTTTGTAGATCTCCTCCGCCTTGAGCACGAATTCAGTGACCGTGTCGTCCTGGAACTGGCTAATGCGAATCCAGGCATAGCCGGGCTCGATCAGCTTGCTGCGAACCGAATGGGTCTGGATTTCCTGCCGTGTCAGGGTGACGGGAAAGCTGCGGTTCTCGCTCTTGCGCAGGATCGTGAGGGTCACCGTCGTCCCGGGCTGGCCCCGCATTTTTTTCACGGCCTCGGTGAGCGTCAAACCCTTGACCGCGGTATCGTCAATCTTCGTGATCAGGTCGTTCGGCTTGATCCCGGCCTTGTAGGCAGGCGAGCCTTCGATCGGCGACACCACCTTGACCAGGCCATCTTCCTGGGTGATTTCGATGCCGACGCCGACAAACTTGCCGGTCGTGCCTTCACGGAATTCCTTGAACGCCGCCTTGTCGAAATATTCCGAGTGCGGGTCCAGCCCCGAAACCATGCCTGAGATGGCATCGGAGATGAGTTTCTTCTCGTCCACCGGATCGACATAGTCGGTCTTGATCAGGCCGAATACGGAAGCCAGCTGCTGCAATTGCTCCAGCGGAAGTGGTGCCAGCGCGCCCCGGGCGAGTGTCTGAAGTGAGATCGTGGTCAACGCCCCGGCCAGCAGACCCACGGAAATCCAGCTTGCAATCTTCAGTTTGTGACGCATAGAAAAAATGGTAACTTGACGAGGCCAATATACACCTTGGAATACCGCTGACTGTAACGGTTCCGGGCCGCTGGCGCCTTGGTGGCAAGGGTCTCAAACCTTTACTGTGGCTTTACCTTGCGAGGCCACCGCGGCAGCGGCCCGGGCCACCGCATCGGCGTCTCCCAGATAGTGGTGCCGGATCGGTTTCAGGTCGGCACCCAGCTCATAAACCAGCGGAATTCCGTTGGGAATGTTCAGCCCGACGATGTCGGCATCGGAGATGCCATCGAGATACTTCACCAGCGCGCGGATCGAGTTGCCGTGCGCCACCACGAGAATGCGTTTGCCGGCCTTGATGGCAGGCGCCATCGCCTCTTCCCAGAACGGCATCACGCGGGCCACCGTGTCCTTCAGGCATTCGGTCAGCGGCACCTGACCGGGCTTGAGTTTGGCGTAGCGCGGGTCGCCGCGCTCGCTGCGTGCATCGCCGGCGTCCAGCGGCGGCGGCGGGGTGTCGTAGCTGCGCCGCCAGGCCAGCACCTGCGCGTCGCCGTACTTTGCGGCGGTGTCCGCCTTGTTCAGGCCCTGCAACGCGCCGTAATGGCGCTCGTTCAGGCGCCAGCTGTGCACCACCGGCAGCCAGGTGCGATCCAACTCGTCCAGGCAGTGCCAGAGCGTGCGGGTGGCACGCTTGAGCACGCTGGTGTGGGTGAGGTCGAACTCGTAGCCCTCGGCGCGCAGCAGACGGCCCGCTGCCTTGGCCTGCGCTATGCCGGTTTCGGTGAGGTCGACGTCAGTCCAGCCGGTGAAGCGGTTTTCAAGATTCCAGGTGGATTCGCCATGGCGAACGAGTACCAGCTTGTACATGGGGCCCTTGTCAATTCGGTGCAAATTCCGGTGCGCAGCCCTACATTCTAAAATCACGGGCCAAACTGCTGGCGACCAACAAGGACTCAAGTGAAATTTATTATCGACAACTGGATGCTGCTGTGCGTGGCCCTGGCCTCCGGCGGCATGCTGCTGTGGCCGGTGCTCAAACGCTCTGGAGGCGGCGGGCGCCTGGATCCGGCGACGGCGGTGCAATTGATCAACCGCGAGCGTGCTGTGGTGGTGGATGTGAGCGAACCGGCGGAATTCGCCGCGGGCCACATCGGCGGCGCCAAAAACGTCCCGTTCGGCGAGTTCGAAAAGAAGCTGACCGAAACCGTGAAGAACAAGACCTTGCCCCTGATCCTGGTGTGCGCCACTGGCGCGCGCTCGGGCCGGGCCATCGCGGCGGCGAAGAAACTGGGCTACGAGCAGGCCCAAGCGCTGGCCGGCGGGCTGAAAGCGTGGAAAGACGCTAACCTGCCGGTACAGAACACCTGAAAGCTTGAAAGCCGGCACATGCAATCCGTCAAGATGTACACCACGGCCGTTTGCCCCTACTGCATTCGCGCCAAACAGATTCTTCATTCCAGGGGCGTGGCGCGGATCGAGGAAATCCGCGTGGACGAGAACCCCGAGCAGCGCCGGGTCATGATGGATATCACCGGGCGGCGCACCGTGCCGCAAATCTTCATCGGGCAGACCCATGTGGGCGGCTGCGACGAGCTGATGGCGCTGGACGGCCAAGGCGGCCTGACGCCGCTGCTCAATGCGGCGTGAGGCGAGTGGCCCACCTGAGATAATTGCGCCGGTAATCCGTACCCTCAGCGCCCGCCGGGAAGAACGCCCCCGGTGGGCTTGACTTTTTTGACCTGAAAGAAACCCATGGCCGACCAAGACCCCGTATTCCAGATCCAGCGCGTGTACCTGAAGGAGGCCTCGCTGGAGCAGCCCAACTCGCCCGCCATCCTGCTGGAGCCGGACCAGCCCACCGTGGATATCCAGCTGGGCGTGAATACCGCTCCCGTGAGCGACGGCATGTTCGAGGTGACGGTGACGGCCACCGTGCAAACCCGGATCAAGGACAAGACGATGTTCCTGGTCGAGGCCAAGCAGGCCGGCATCTTCGAATTGCGCAACCTGCCGGTCGAGCAGACCGGACCGATCCTGGGCATCGCGTGTCCGCAAATCGTGTATCCCTACCTGCGCGGCAACGTGGCCGATCTGATCCAGCGCGCCGGCTTTCCGCCGGTGCATCTGTCGGAGATCAACTTCCAGGCCATGTACGAGCAGCAGCAGGCCCAAGGCAACGGCGCCGCGCCGGCGCCGGCCATCGCTACCCAGTAAAATTTAAGAAAATTCAACCTGTAGCCCGTATCCAATATACATAGTTGGCTATGAAAATTGTAGTATTGGGCGCAGGCTCCTGGGGCACGGCGCTGGCCATCAGCGCGTGCCAGAACGCGGCGGTGCGGCACCAGGTCACGTTGTGGGCGCGCGACGCCGCGCAGGCCGCCCAGTTGCAGGTGCAGCACGTGAACACCCGCTACCTGCCGGGCGTTGCGCTGCCGGCACCGCTGCAGGTGCGCGCGGGGCCGGTGTTCACCGTGGTGGCGGGGCAGGATCTGATCATCGTCGCCACGCCCATGTCGGGCTTGCGTGGCCTGCTCGGCAGCCTCAAGGCCTGCGCCGCGCCCGTGGCCTGGCTGTGCAAGGGCTTCGAAGCCGCCCGATCCCTATCATTTGGGCTGTTGGCCCATGAGGTCAGGGAACAGGAAGCCCCTGATTTGATGGCGGGTGTGCTGAGCGGCCCGAGCTTCGCGCTGGAGGTGGCGCAAGGCCGCCCGACCGCGCTGGTGGCCGCCAGCGAGCACGCCTCGGTGTGCGCCGCGCTGGTCGAAGCCTTGCACGGCCCGAGCCTGCGCGTGTATGCGAATGACGATGTCACGGGCGTGGAAGTCGGCGGCGCGGTCAAGAACGTGCTGGCGATCGCCACCGGCCTGTGCGACGGCTTGGGCCTGGGGCTGAACGCGCGCGCCGCCCTCATCACCCGCGGCCTGGCGGAGATGACGCGCTTGGGGCTGGCGCTCGGTGCGCGGGCCGACACCTTCATGGGGCTGTCCGGTCTGGGCGATCTGGTGCTGACTGCCACCGGCGACCTGAGCCGAAATCGCAAGGTCGGGTTGCTGCTGGCGCAGGGCATGACGCCACGGCAAGCGGCAGATTCGCTGGGCCACGTGGCCGAGGGGGTGTATTGCGCGCGCACGGTGGTTCAGCGCGCCGCGCTGCTGGGCGTGGAGATGCCGATCTCGCAGGCGGTGGATGCCCTGTTGGCCGGGCAGCTCGCGCCGGGTGACGCGGTGGCGGCCCTGATGGGACGTGAACCCCGGCACGAACATCTGTAGCCGGCCATGCCCTGCCTATAGGCCCGCCGCAGCGCCACTTCCCGGATGCCGCTATGCTGCCGCCATGGCAAGCATTTTTGACTTTTCCCCCGCCCAGGTGGCTGAACTGGCCCGCGCCGATGCGGCCCGCGCCGTGGCGGAAGACGTGGGCGGCGGCGACCTCACCGCAGGCCTGGTGCCGGACGGGCGCCGCGTGCGGGCGCGCGTGACCGCGCGCGAGGCCGCGGTGATCTGCGGCGCCCCCTGGGTCGATGCCACGCTGCGGCAGGTGCAGCCGCAGCTGCAAAGCCGCTGGCATGTCGCGGAGGGCCAGCGCTGCAGCGCGGGGCAGGTCGTGCTGGAGGTCGAAGGCCCGGCGCGCGGCTTGCTGACCGCGGAGCGGAGCTGCCTCAATTTTCTGCAACTGCTCAGCGCCGTGGCGACCAAGACGGCGCATTACGTGGACGCCGTGCGCGGCACCCGAGCGCAGATCGTGGACACGCGCAAGACCCTGCCGGGCCTGCGGCTGGCGCAAAAATACGCGGTGCGCACGGGCGGCGGCACGAATCACCGGATCGGCCTTTATGACGCGGTGCTGATCAAGGAAAACCATATCGCGGCGGCGGGCGGCGTCAAACCGGTGCTTGCGGCGGCCGCGCGCGTCGCTGCGCAGGCCAGCTTCGTCGAAATCGAGGTCGAGACGCTGGCGCAGCTCGGGGAGGCCCTGGATGCCGGTGCGAAAATGGTGCTGCTCGACAACATGGATTTGCCGACATTGCGCGAGGCCGTGCGCATCAATGCGGGACGCGCGGTCCTCGAGATTTCGGGTGGCGTCACGCTGGACGGCCTGCGCTCGCTGGCCGAAACCGGGGTGGACCGCATCTCGGTCGGGGCCTTGACCAAGGATGTGAAGGCCACCGACTTTTCCATGCGATTGCAGGAGTTGTGATGGGTGTCGCCATGCCGATCATCGATGTCGAATACGAGCAACCCGCGTGCGAGACGCGGCACGCCTGGGCCCGTGTTCCGGTGGAACCCGGCCCGGTGGAGCGCGCCGCGCTGAAGGACAAAATCCGCCGCCTGCTGCGCGAGCGCAATGCCGTGATGGTGTCGCACTACTACGTGCATCCGGATCTGCAGGACCTGGCCGAGGAAACCGGCGGCATCGTCAGCGATTCGCTCGAGATGGCGCGCTTCGGGCGCGACCACGCGGCGCAGACGCTGGTGGTATCGGGCGTGCGCTTCATGGGCGAGACGGCCAAGATTCTCTCGCCCGAAAAGCGCGTGCTGATGCCCGATCTGGACGCGACCTGTTCGCTGGATCTGGGCTGCCCGGTTGACGAATTCAGCGCGTTCTGCGACCAGCATCCGGACCGCACCGTGGTGGTCTATGCCAACACCAGCGCCGCCGTGAAGGCGCGCTCCGACTGGCTGGTCACCTCGAGCTGCGCGCTGGACATCGTGCGCGCGCTCAAGGACGCGGGCCACAAGATCCTGTGGGCGCCCGACAAGCACCTGGGCAGCTACATCCAGCGCGAAACCGGCGCCGACATGGTGTTCTGGAACGGCGCCTGCATTGTGCACGACGAGTTCAAGGCCTTCGAGTTGGAAGCCCTCATGCAGGAACATCCGAAGGCCAGGGTGCTGGTGCACCCCGAGTCGCCGGCCGAGGTGATCGCGCTGGCCGATGCCGTGGGCTCGACCTCGGCCATCCTCAAGGCCGCGCGCGAGATGGATGCCATGGAGTTCATCGTGGCCACCGACAACGGCATGATGCACAAGCTGCGCACGCTCAACCCCGGCAAGACCTTCATCGAGGCCCCCACCGCGGGCAACAGCGCCACCTGCAAGAGTTGCGCGCACTGCCCGTGGATGGCGATGAACGGCCTGGCCGGCCTGGCCGACGTGCTGGAGCGCGGCAGCAATGAAGTGCATGTCGATCCGGCGCTGGGCCTGCGTGCCCGCCTGCCGATCGACCGCATGCTGGCCTTCACCGCGGCGCTTAAGGGCGGGCACGACGCCGGCGCGCTGGTGCCCCGCATCGGAGCGGCGTAGATTCTCTCCTGGGGCATGTCGAAATCGGCGCGCGCCGAGCGACATTGTCAAGACGGTGCATGGTGCGCCGTCTGACAACAGAAGGAGTTTTCCATGGAATACATGTTGCTTATCCACGCCGATCCCGCCGGGCTGCAGGCTCTGCGCGAGGCCGAACGCGGGGCGGCCCTGGCGGCCTACGGCGCTTACACGCAGGCCTTGCAGACGGCCGGCGTGGCGCGCGGCGGCAACCGCCTGCGCACCGCCGATGCCAGCACCACCGTGCGCGTGCGCGGTGGCAAGACCGAGGTGCTCAATGGGCCGTTCATCGAGACACGCGAGCAACTCGGCGGCTACTACCTGATCGACGTGCCCGATCTCGACGCTGCCCTGTCCTGGGCCGCGCGTTGCCCCGGCGCCAGCTACGGCACGGTCGAGGTGCGGCCGATCTGGGCCATGGGCGAGAGCTGAGCGCGCAGTGCCGCAGGATAGTCTCGAAGCTTCCCGCGCGGCCGAGGCCGCGGCGCGCCGCAGCTACGGCAAGCTGGTTGCCTTCCTGGCCGCGCGCACGCGCGACGTAGCCGGCGCCGAGGACGCGCTCTCGGAAGCCTTTGCCGCGGCGCTGGCCGACTGGCCGGCGCGTGGGGTGCCGGGCAATCCCGAGGCCTGGCTGCTGACCGTGGCGCGGCGCAAGATGGTCGATGCGGCCCGGCTGCGCCGGCACGACGAGGCCGCCGCCGGCTACTTTGGGTGGTTGGCCGAATTGGCCGAGCCCGAGACGGCCGAGACGAGCCTGCCAGATCGGCGGCTGGAGCTGCTGTTCGCCTGCGCGCACCCCGGCATCGAGCCGGCGGCTCGCGCCCCGCTGATGCTGCAGACAGTGCTGGGCTTCGACGCGGCCACGATTGCCTCGGCCTTTCTGGTTGCGCCTGCCACCATGGGCCAGCGCCTGGTGCGGGCCAAGGCCAAGATCCGGCAGGCCGGCATTGGCTTTCAGGTGCCCGAACTGGCGCACCTGCCCGAGCGGCTGGATGCGGTGCTGGAGGCGATCTATGCCGCCTATGCCGAAGGCTGGTCCGACGCCGAGGGCGCGGACCCGCGCCGCCGCAACCTGGCCGAGGAGGCGATCTGGCTGGGACGTTTGGTGGCGGCGCTGCTGCCCGAACAGCCCGAAGCGCTGGGCCTGCTCGCGCTGATGCTGCACGCGCATGCGCGCCGTGCGGCGCGGCGCGATGCCCGGGGCGAGTACGTGCCGCTGGCGTTGCAGGACACCGCGCAATGGGACAGCGTCATGATCGGCGAGGCCGAGGCGCTGCTGCGCCGGGCCAGCCAACTGCGGGCGCCGGGCCGTTACCAGCTCGAAGCCGCCGTGCAATCGGCTCATTGCGCGCGGCGATCGACGGGTGGCGCGGACTGGGCTGCGATCGCGCAGATCTATGAAGCGCTGCAGGCGTTGACGGGCTCGCCCGTGGCCGCGCTCAACCGGGCGGTGGCGCTGGCGGAAACGCAAGGGACCGATGCAGGTCTGGGAGCGCTGGAGGCGCTGGCGGGCGACGCGCGCCTGGCCGACTACCAGCCTTATTGGGCTGCGCGCGCCGAATTGCTGGCGCGCAGCGGCGCCTGCACGCAGGCGCTGGACGCCTACCAGCGCGCGATCGGTCTGGAGCGTGACCCCGCGGTGCGGCGGTTCCTGCAGCGCCGCGCTGCTGCGCTGAGCGGGTAGCCCCGGCCCGGCGGTGCTTACACCGCGCCCTGCGGGTTCACGGGCACGGGCTGGCCCTGCTTCAGGCCCAGGCGCTGCAGCAGATCCAGGTCGGCCTGGGTGTCGGGATTGCCGGTGGTCAGCAGCTTGTCGCCGTAGAAAATGGAATTGGCGCCGGCCAGGAAGCACAGGGCCTGGATGGCGTCGCCCATCTGCTGGCGCCCGGCCGACAGGCGCACGCGCGCCAGCGGCATGGTGATGCGCGCCACCGCGATCGTGCGCACAAACTCGAATGGGTCGAGCGGCGCCTGCTCGGCCAGCGGCGTGCCCTGCACGCGCACCAGGTGGTTGATGGGCACCGACTCGGGGTAGGGCTCGAGATTCGCAAGCTGAGCGATCAGGCCGGCGCGCTGGGTGTGCGATTCGCCCATGCCCACAATGCCGCCGCAGCAGACCTTCACGCCTGCGCCGCGCACGCGGCCCAGGGTGTCGAGGCGGTCCTGGTAGTCACGCGTGCTGATGATGTCGCCGTAGAAGTCGGGCGCGCTGTCGAGGTTGTGGTTGTAGTAGTCCAGGCCCGCATCGCGCAGCGTCTCGGCATGGCCGTCTTCCAGCATGCCCAGCGTGGCGCAGGTCTCCAGGCCCAGCGCCTTCACGGTGGCCACCAGCTCGGCGACTTTTTCGATGTCGCGGTCTTTCGGCGCGCGCCAGGCCGCGCCCATGCAAAAGCGCGTGGCGCCGGCGTCCTTGGCGCGCTGCGCGGCGAGAAGCACCTCAGCCGGCTCCATCAGTTTGAAGGCTTCCACGCCGGTGGCGTAACGGGCCGCCTGCGGGCAGTAGTTGCAGTCTTCGGGGCAGCCGCCGGTCTTGACCGACAACAGCGTCGCGAACTCGACCAGGGTCGGGTCGAAGTTTGCGCGGTGAATCGTCTGTGCGCGGTGCAGCAACTCCGGGAACGGCAGCTCGAACAGGGCTTGCACGTCCTCCACGCTCCAGCGGGGCGCAGCAGCAGGCGTGACGGAATCAGCCGGGGCGCGCGGCGGGCGGTGCAGGGTGACGGGTTGTTCAAGGGTGGCGGACATGGTGGTCTCCAGTTAAATAGCGGGTTTTCTCTCAGGCCAGGGTGGGTTCGAGCGGTGCGGACGGGCGCTCAGACTGCGATTTCGGTGCCAGCTCGGCCAGTGCCTGGACCAGGCGATCCACGTCGGCCTCGCTGTGCGCGGCCGACAGTGCAATGCGCAGCCGGGCTGTGCCCTCGGGCACGGTGGGCGGGCGGATCGCCGGCACCCACAGGCCGCGCTCGCGCAGGCCGTCCATCACGGCCAGGGCTTCATCGTTGGGGCCGATCACCAGCGCCTGGATGGCGGTGGTGGAGTCGCCGAGGTGCCAGGACGTGCCGCGCAGGATCGGTTGCAGGCCGTCGCGCAGCCGTGCGATCAACCGGGTCAGGTGATCGCGGCGCCATTGTTCGGTTTCGATCAGACGCAGGCTCGCGCTTAGGGCGCTGGCCAACAGCGGCGGCGCGGCCGTGGCAAAGATGTAGCTGCGGGTTTTTTGCAGCAACCATTCGACCAGCACGTCGTCGCCGGCCACAAAGGCGCCCGCCACACCGGCAGCCTTGCCCAGCGTGGCCATATAGAGCACGCGGCGCGAGGCCCGGGCCCCGGTCAGGCCGGCCTGCGCGAGGCTGCCGCGGCCCTGCGGCCCCAGCACGCCGAAGCCGTGCGCATCGTCGAGCAACAGCAACGCGTCGTGCCGCTCGCACAGCGCCAGCAGCGCGGGAATGTCGGCTATGTCGCCATCCATGCTGAACACGGCGTCGCTGATCACGAGCTTGCGCCGCGCCGGGCTTTGGCCGAGTGCCGCGTCCAGAGCGCCCAGGTCGGCGTGCGCGTAGCGGTGGATGTGCGCGCGCGACAAACGGGCGCCGTCGATCAGGCAGGCGTGGTTGAGCGCATCGGAGAACAGCGCGTCGCCTTCGCCGACCAGCGCCGGCACGATGCCGATGTTGGTGGCGTAGCCGGCGTAGAAATACAGGGCGCGCGGCAGTTCGGTAAAGCGGGCCAGCGCCTGCTCGAGTGCCTCGTTGGCCGCGCTGTGGCCACTGACCAGGGGCGAAGCGCCGGAGCCGACGCCGAACTCGCGGGCGCCGGCACAGGCGGCCTCTATCAGCGCGGGGTGGCCGGCCAGGCCCAGGTAGTCGTTGCTGCAAAACGCCAGCATCACCTGGCCGTCGACTTGCAGGCGCGCCCCGCTTTCGGGCACGACCACGCGGCGCCGGCGACGCAGGTGGGCGCGGTCCAGCTCGGCGATGCGCGCCGGGAATTCGTCGATCCAGGATGGGTTGGTGTTCAGGCTCATGGCAGGTGGATGGCAATGGCGCGCGGGTCGGGGGCGTCCTGGTAGGCGATGTCGGCCAGCAGCGGTGCGGCGAGTTGCCGCTGCAGCCAGGCGATGTTCTCTTGCGGGGCCTGCATGGCAGGGTCGATGCGGTTGGCCACCCAGCCGGCCAATGTGAGGCCGCGCGCGCGGATGGCCTGCGCCGTCAGCAGGGCGTGGTTCAGGCAGCCCAGGCGCAGGCCCACCACCAGCACCACGGGCAGGGCCAGCGCCTGCGCGAGATCGGCGCCGGTGCTGCTGTCCGACAGCGGGACATGAAAACCGCCTGCGCCTTCCACCACCACGGCATCGGCGCGGCGCGCAAGCTCGCGGTAGCAGGACACCAGATGGTCGATGTCGATGCGTACACCGGCGCGTTCGGCGGCGATGTGCGGCGACAGCGGGTCGGGCAGCAGGGTGGGGTTGTCCAGCTCGGTCGGTACTTCGCAGGTCGAGGCCGCGCGCAGCGCCAGCGCGTCCTCGCTGGCCCAGCCATCGCCGTGGCGAACCACGCCCGCGGCGACGGGTTTCATGCCGACCACGCGCGGGTGGCGCGCCGCCAAGGTGTGCAGCAGCGCCGCCGATACGAAAGTCTTGCCGACGCCGGTGTCGGTGCCGGTGACGAAGTACGAGATCATGGAACAGGAGTTTCTTCAGCCAGAGTGGCTTCGAGCGCTGCCAGCGCGCCTTGCGCGAGGCATTGCACGGCCTCGGCATCCAGTACATAGGGTGGCATGGCGTAGATCGTGCGGCCAATCGGGCGCAGCAGCAGGCCGCGCGCCATTGCATGGTGGTGGTACCGGCTCGCGAAATCGGGCAGGGCCGTTTCCACATCCCAGGCCCAGATCATGCCAAGGTGACGCGCATGGCGGACGCGGGCATGACTCGTCAGCGGTGCGAGCGCTTCATCGAGCGTACGCGCCAGCACCGCGTTGCGTGCCAGTGTGTCCTGCTGCTCGAAAATCTCCAGTGTGGCCAGCGCGGCGCGGCAGGCCAGCGGGTTACCGGTGTACGAGTGCGAATGCAGGAAGCCGCGCGCCACCTGGTTGTCGTAAAAGGCTTCGTAGACCGCGTCGGTGGTCAGCACGGCCGACAGCGGCAGGGTGCCGCCGGTCAGCCCCTTGGACAGGCAGATGAGGTCAGGCCGGATGCCGGCCTGCTGGTGCGCGAACATCGAGCCGGTGCGCCCGAACCCGGTGGCGATTTCGTCCACTACCAGGTGCACCTCATAACGATCGCACAGCGCGCGCGCCAAGCGCAGGTACTCGGCGTCGTGCATCGCCATGCCGGCCGCGCACTGCACTAGTGGTTCGACGATCAGCGCCGCGGTCTCTGCGTGGTGCTCGGCCAGCCAGTGCTCCAGCGCCGCAGCGCTGCGCCGGGCCACATCGGCCGT
>DATNBD010000217.1:0-8845 GCA_035572155.1 Rhodoferax sp. | reverse complement strand
GCGAGCACGGCTGCGAGGTTTTTGTACATGGTGGTCCTCTACATGGCCCCGGGATGAACAAACGCAAAACCCGCCGGGGCGGCGGGCTGGTGCGGGCGTATTTTACCGCGCCGCCCCGTCATTCCTGCGCTGTCATTCCCGTCCCTTCTCGGTCATTCCCGCGCAGGCGGGAATCCATGGCAACGTGCCGATTCCGTCTGGATTCCCGCCTGCGCGGGAATGACAAAAATATTTACGGAAATGACAAAAGTATTTACGGAAATGATAAAAATATTTAGGGGAATGACAAAGAATCATTCAAACGTGGCGAACACCTCAGCGACCCGGTCCAGATAGCGGCGCTTCATGCCGGGTTCGATGAAGCTCGCCTCGAAGCTGTTGCAGGCCAGCGTATGCGCGTGCTGCGCCGTGAGGCCGGTGGCCGCGAAGGTCTGCGTAAAGTTCTGGTTCAGGTAGCCGCCGAAGTAGGCCGGGTCGTCCGAATTTACGGTGGCGACCAGGCCCGCGTCCAGCAGCGCGCCGAGGTTGTGCTGCGCGAGGTCGGGAAACACGCACAGCTTGAGGTTCGACAGCGGGCACACGGTGAGCGGGATGCGGTCCTGCGCGAGGCGCCGCATCAGTGCCGGGTCTTGTGCGCTCTGCACGCCGTGGTCCACGCGTTCGACCTTCAGGACGTCCAGCGCGCTCCACACGTACTCGGGCGGACCTTCCTCGCCCGCATGCGCAACGAGGTGGAAGCCCAGCTCGCGGCAGCGCGCGAACACGCGCGCGAATTTTTCGGGCGGATGGCCGAGCTCGCTCGAATCGAGCCCCACGCCAATGAACTTGTCACGGTACGGCAGCGCCTGCTCCAGCGTCTCGAAAGCCTCCTGCTCGCTCAGGTGGCGCAGGAAGCACAGGATGAGCGTGGCGCTCACGCCCAGCTTCGGCCCGGCGTCGAGGCACGCGCGGTGCAGCCCGTTGACCACGGTAGCCATCGGCACGCCGCGCGCCGTGTGCGTCTGCGGATCAAAGAAGATTTCCGCGTGCACTACATTATCCATAGCGGCCCGCGCAAGGTAGGCATGGGCCATGTCGTAAAAGTCCTGCTCATTCAGCAGCACGCTGGCGCCAGCGTAATAGATGTCCAGAAAGCTTTGCAGGTTGGTGAAGGCGTAGGCGCGGCGCAGGTCATCCACGCCCGCATAAGGGATGGCCACGCCGTTGCGCCGCGCCAGCGCGAAGATCAGCTCGGGCTCCAGCGAGCCTTCAATGTGGATGTGCAGCTCGGCCTTGGGCATGCGCCGCAGCAGTTCCGGCAGCCGGTCGGCGGGTACGGGTCGAATGGTGGCGTTCATGGCTTCAAATAAAAAAAAGGGGCCGCCTCGCGACGGCCCCCGGTGTGTCGTAACGACGAATCAGTGGCCGCCCGGCACCTTGCCTTCCACGCCCTTGACGTAGAACGTGATGCCGCGCAGGAACTTGTCATCGGCCGTCGCGCCCTTGGCCAGCACCAGCTTGCCCGCGTTGTCCGAGACCGGACCCTTCCAGATGTTGAAAGAGCCATCCTTCAGGCCGCTCTTGATCTTGGCGATCTGGGCCTTGGTCTCGGCCGGCACGTCGGCGGCGATCGACACCATGTCGATCGCGTCCTCCTTCACACCCCACCAGGTGGCGGTGGAGTGCCAGGTGCCGTCGAGCACCGCCTGCACCGTCTGGATGTAGTACGGCGCCCAGTCCTCGACGGCCGAGCCCAGGCTCGCCTTGGGGCCGTACTTGGTCATGTCCGAATCCCAGCCGAACGCGCGCTTGCCCATTTGCTCGGCGGTCTTGAGCACCGCGGGAGAGTCGGTGTTCTGGAACAGCACGTCGGCGCCGCCATTGATCAGGGCGGTCGCAGCCTCGGTTTCCTTGGGGGGGTTGTGCCAGTCGTTCACCCACACCACCTTGGTCTTGACGGCCGGGTGGGTGGACTGCGCGCCCAGCGTGAAGCTGTCGATGTTGCGCAGCACCTCGGGGATCGGCACCGAGCCGACCACGCCGATCACCCCGGTCTTGGTCATCTTGCCGGCGATCACGCCCGCCATGTACGCACCCTCATAGGTGCGGCAGTCGTAGGTGCTCAGGTTGGCCGCCGTCTTGTAGCCCGTGGCGTGCTCGAACACGACGTCGGGAAAGTCCCTGGCGACCTTGACGATCGCGTCCATGTAGCCGAACGACGTGGCAAAGATGATCTTGTTGCCCTGGTTCGCCATGTCGCGGAACACGCGCTCGGCATCCGATCCCTCGGGCACGTTCTCGACGAAGCTGGTGATCACCTTGTCGCCGAACTTCTTCTGGACCGCCTGGCGGCCCTGGTCGTGCTGGTAGCTGTAGCCGCCGTCGCCCACCGGGCCGACATAGGCATACGCGACCTTCAAGGGCGTTTTGGCGGGCGCCATGGCCAGCGCGGGGCCGGCCGCGCCCGCAATGGCCGACAGGGCCGCCAGTTTCAGCATGGAGCGCTTTTCCAGGTCAATCTCAGTAGTCATGTCAGTCTCTTTCATGGTGGTTGATGGAACAAGGGAGCAACAAAAAGGGTTTCGATTATGAACCGGGGTAGAAAGGTTTTCCGAGCGAGGCCGGCATGTTGATGCGGATCCACGCCGGGTTGCGCGAAATCAGCGCCAGCACCACGATGGTCGCCAGGTACGGCGTCATTCCCAGGAACTGGCTGGGCACCGCCACGCCCTTGCTCTGCAGGTAGAACTGCAGCATGGTGACGCCGCCGAACAGGTAGGCGCCCAGCAACACGCGGGCCGGCCGCCACGTGGCGAAGGTGGTGAGCGCCAACGCGATCCAGCCTTTGCCGGCCACCATGCCCGGAACCCACAGCGGCGTGTACACCAGCGAGAGATACGCGCCCGACAAGCCGCACAGCGCACCACCGGCCACCACCGCCATGAGCCGGATGCGCCGCACCGGATAGCCCAGCGCGTGCGCCGACTCGGGCGATTCGCCCACGCTGCGCAGCACCAGCCCGGCGCGCGTGCGGTACAGGAACCAGATCAGGCCAAAAGCCAGCGCGATGGTCACATACACCAGCGGATGCTGGCGAAACAGCGCCGGGCCGACCAGTGGAATGTTGCCCAGCAGCGGGACCACGAAGTGGTGCCGCTCCGGCAGCGTGGACTGCACCGAGCCGGCCCCCGCGAAGGACGACAGGCCGGCCCCGAACAGCGTGAGCGCCAGCCCGGTCGCGTACTGGTTGGTATTGAGCCAGATCACCAGCACGCCGAAAATAGCGGCCAGGAAGGCTCCCGCGCCCATGCCGGCGATAAAACCGACCCAGTCGCTGCCGGTGTGCACCACCGCCACGAAGCCCGCCAGTGCGGAGCACAACATCAGCCCTTCGGCCCCGAGGTTGACGATGCCGGCCTTTTCGTTGATCAGCAGCCCGAGTGAGGCAATGGCGAGCACGGTCCCCGCATTGAGTGTGGAGGCGAGAAGCAGCGCGTAGGATTCCATCAGCTCACTCCCTCTTTGCGCGCATGCGTGAACTTGAGCCGGTAGGCGATCAGCGTGTCGCAGCCCAGCAGCGTGAACAGCAGCAACCCCTGGAATACATCGGTCAGCGCCTTGGGCAGGCCCAGCCGCGACTGCGCCAGTTCCCCGCCGATATAGAACATGCTCATCAGGATCGACGAGAACACAATGCCCACGGGATGCAACCGCCCCACGAAGGCCACGATGATGGCCGCGAAACCGTACCCCACCGGTATGTAGGGGGTGAGCTGGCCGATCGGGCCGGCCACCTCCAGCGCGCCCGCCAGGCCCGCCGTGCCACCCGAAATGAGCAGCGCAGCCCACAGCGCCTGGCGCGACGAGAAGCCCGCGTAGCGCGCGGCGGCGGGCGCCAGGCCGCCCACCTGCTGGGCAAATCCGGCGCGCGTGCGGTACATGAAGATCCACAGCACCGCCACCGCCGCCAGCGCGATCAGCAACCCGATGCTCACGCGCGAGCCGTGCATCAGCCGCGGAATCTGGGTGACCGCGTCGAACGTCTTGGACTGCGGGAAGTTGTAGCCCTCGGGGTCCTTGAGCGGTCCGAACACCAGGTAATTGAGGATCAGTTCGGCCACGTAGACCAGCATCAGGCTGGTCAGGATTTCGTTCGCGTTGAAGCGATCGCGCAGAAACGCCGTGATCGCGGCCCAGACCATGCCGCCCAGCACCCCCGCCAGCATGATGGCAACGACGATCCAGCGGCTGGTGTTCTGGTCCGCCTGCAACGCCACCCAGCCTGCCGCCACGGCACCGATCACGTACTGGCCCTCGGCGCCGATGTTCCAGACGTTGGTGCGAAAGCAGACCGCCAGGCCCAGCGCAATCAACAACAGCGGGGTCGACTTGACCATCAGTTCCCCGAGCGCATAGGACGAGCTGATGGGCTCCCAGAAGAACATCAGCATGCCCTTGACCGGGTCCTTGCCGAGCGCCACGAACAGGATGGCGCCGATGATCACGGTGATCAGCACCGCCAGCAGCGGCGAGCCATAGCTCCAGAATTTCGACGCCTGCGGGCGCGCTTCAAGCCTGAGCATGGCGCACCTCCGTCCGGGCCATGTCGTTCCACAGCCCGCTCATCCACTCTCCGACCTGGGCCACGGTGGCCTGCACGCGCGGAACCGAGGGCGAGAGCCGCCCCTTCGCGATCACGTACAGCCGGTCGCTGATCTCGAACAGCTCGTCGAGCTCCTCGCTGACCACCAGCACGGCGCAGCCCGCATCGCGCAGCGCCAGTATTTCGCCCCGGATTTGGGCGGAGGCGCCGACATCGACGCCCCAGGTCGGCTGCGAGAGGATCAGCAGCTTCGGGTTCGCGTCGATCTCGCGTCCCACGATGAATTTCTGCAAATTACCGCCCGACAGCGACTTCGCCTCGGCATTCGGCCCGCCCGCCTTCACGTTGAAGCGCCGGATGATGTCGTTGGCCTGCACCTGCAGCGCGCGCACATTGATCCAGCCCCGTTTCCACCAGACGTTGCCAACGGCATTGCGGCGCGTCAGCAGCAGGTTGCGCGCCAGCCCCAGCGTGGGCACAGCGCCGCGCCCCAGCCGCTCCTCCGGCACGAAATGCACGCCCAGCGCGCGGCGCCGGCCCGGGCCCAGCCGGCCAGCGCTTTGCCCGCCGATCTGGATCATCGGCGGCGCGGCGCGGGTGTCCTCGCCCGACAGCGCATACAGCAACTCCGCCTGGCCATTGCCGGACACGCCGGCAATGCCCACCACCTCGCCCGCGCGCACGTCCAGCGAAACCGCATGCAGATCGACACCGAACTGGCTTTGCGACGGCAGCGACAGCTCCTGCACCGCGAGCACCGTGGCGCCCGTCTTCACCTCGCGGTGCCGGAGGGCGGGCGGCTCGGCGCCGATCATCAGGCGGCTGAGCGACGCGTTGTCTTCCTGGCGCGGATCGCAGACGCCGGTGACCTTGCCGCCGCGCAACACCGTGCAGGCGCTGCAGAGCTCGCGGATTTCGTGCAGCTTGTGGCTGATATACAGGATGCTGCAGCCCTCGGCGGCAATCTTCTTGAGCACCACGAACAGCCGCTCCACCGCCTGTGGCGTCAGCACCGAGGTGGGCTCGTCCAGGATCAGCAGCTTGGGATCGGTCAACAGGGCCCGGATGATCTCCACGCGCTGCATCTCGCCCACGCTGAGCGTATGCACCGGTCGCAGCGGATCGACCTCCACCCCGTAATCGGCGGCCTTCGCGGCGATGCGCCGCGTGACCTCGGCCAGCGTGAGGCTCTTGGCCAGCCCCAGCCAGACGTTCTCGGCCACGGTCAGCGTGTCGAACAGGCTGAAATGCTGGAACACCATGCTGATGCCTAAAGCGCGCGCCTCCTGCGGATTGCGGATATGCGCCGGCTGGCCATTGAACATGACCGAACCTTCGTCGGGCTTGACGGCGCCGTAGATGATCTTCATCAGCGTGGACTTGCCAGCGCCGTTCTCGCCGAGCACGGCGTGCGTTTCGCCGGCCTGCACGGTGAGCGACACATCGCTGTTCGCGACCACCGACGGATAGCGCTTGGTAATGTGCGCCAACTGGAGTCTGGGAGGGGTCATGGTGCCGATTGTCTCTTGTGTATTTATCATTGATTGGGCTTCAAGCCGTTTCACCATATCATGAGTTAGCTATTTCTTTTGTAGTGCATCGACCACCGACCGGACCCGCTCGCGCAGCCATTTGGCCGAGGATGAGGCATGCGTTCGTTCGTGCCAGAGCTGGTAGTACACCAGTTGCGGGAACTCGATCGGGCAGCGCAGCACCTTCACCGGCAGCCGTTCGGTGAAGCGCTCGCAGAACTGGCGCCCGGTGGTCAGCACCAGCAGGCTGGACGCCACCATGGCGGGAAACAGGCCGAAATGCGGGCAGCGCGCCGTGATGTTGCGCTGCAGGCCGAGCGAGCCCAGGTGGTCGTCGATCACGCCGCGCGCACCCGGATGCAGCGGCGTGGGCGCAATATGTTCGGACGCGAGCCAGCTCGCGGCGTCCCAGGGACGGCGCACCGCCGGATGATCCTTGCTGACCAGGCACACCACCTCGTCCGCGAACAGCCGGCCCATGTGCAGGTCGTCCGGCGCCTGCAGCCAGTTGCCGACCACCACATCCACCTCGCCCTGCGCCAGATGCCCGTGGTAGTCGGATTCGGCCGACAGCGGGTGGATTTCGATGTGGCAAAGCGGCGCCTGCGCCTTGATCTGCGCCACCAGCTGCGGCAGGAAGAACGGATCCAGGTAATCGCTCGCGGCCACCCGGAAGGTGGTGCGCGCCGTCTGCGGCTCGAACCCGCGCGCCTCGGTGAACAGCACCTCGGCCGCGCGCAGGATGCCGGCGCTGGGCTCGATCATGCGCAGGCCGGCGTCGGTCGGCACCATGGCGGCGCCCGAGCGCACCAGCAGCGGGTCGCCGGCCAGCTCACGCAGGCGCTTGAGCACCGCGCTCACCGCGGGCTGGGACATGCCCAGCCGGATGGCAGCTCGCGAGACGTTGCGTTCAGTCAGCACGGTGTACAAGACCCTTATCAAATGGAGGTCTATCTTGTCGAATAGCGCCTGATCTCTCATATCAGTCTGTGCATTGTTGTCATACGCCGATACTTATGCTGAGCCGCCGCCGCAAGCCTAAGGCCTGTGCGCGGCAGCGGCTGTCTCCGCCGGGTCAACCGTTCCGCCTGCCTCGCTGCAAGCGTGTCGCGCCGGTCAATGTACCACTGTGGTATGCCGCGGGCGAAGGACACCAGGAGGGCCGGATGCGCGCTGCACCCATCGATGAAGCCCCGGAGGCCTGGGGGCATACTTGACCCCGGGATCGGAGATGCACCGCAAACGCAGGCTTCGACGCGCCCGGATTCCCGCGGATTCGGCGGGCCGACACGGACGAATAGAGAGAATGCGCAACTTGTCGATGAACAAAGAAAAAACACCCATCACCGAGAGCGAGGCCCAGGACTTCGGTGCGCACACCCCCATGATGCAGCAGTACCTGCGCATCAAGGCGGACTTCCCCGACACCCTGGTGTTCTACCGCATGGGCGACTTCTACGAGGTGTTTTTTGCCGATGCCGAAAAGGCCGCGCGACTGCTCGACATCACGCTCACAAAGCGCGGTCAGTCGGCCGGCGAGCCGGTGGTGATGGCAGGCGTGCCGTTCCACGCCATGGAAAGCTACCTCGCGCGGCTCATCCGGCACGGCGAATCGGTGGCGATTTGCGAGCAGGTCGGCGAGGTCACGGGCAAGGGGCCAGACGCAGGGCGCAGCCCGAAGGGGCCGCTGGAGCGCAAGGTGGTGCGCGTGGTCACCCCCGGCACGCTGACCGACAGCGAACTGCTGAGCGACAAGACCGAATCGATTCTGCTGGCGCTGCACCAGGGCGCGCGGGGCAGCTGCGGCCTGGCCTGGCTCAGCGTGACGCAGGGCGAGCTGCACCTGGCGCAATGCGCCCCCGACGAGGTCGACGCCTGGGTCGCGCGCATCGCCCCGAGCGAGCTGCTGTTCAGCGCCGACGTGACGGCCGGCTTCGAGCAACGGCTCAAGGACCTTCGCCAGGCATCCAGCAATGGCTCCGCACTCTCGCTGACGCGGCGCCCCGAGTGGCAGTTCGACGCGGCGCTGGGCCAGCGCAAGCTGCAGGAGCAACTCCAGGTCGCCAGCCTGGCCGCCTGGGATGCCGCGGCGCTGGCGCAGGCCCATGCGGCGGCCGGCGCGCTGTTGGGCTACTGCGAGCACACGCAAGGCCGCGCACTCTCGCATGTGCAAAGCCTCAAGGTCGAGCGCGACGACGACACCGTGGACCTGCCGCTGAGTACCCGGCGCAATCTGGAGCTCACGCAAACCCTGCGCGGCGAGACGGCCCCCACGCTATTCTCGCTGCTCGACACCTGTATGACCGGCATGGGTAGCCGCCTGCTCAAAAACTGGCTGCAGGAGCCGCGGCGCGACCGCGAGCAGGCGCGCCAGCGGCTGGACGCCATCACGGCCCTGCGCGGCAGCGACGGCGCCGGCCCCTGGCAGCGACTGCGCGAGCAGCTCAAGGGCACCAGCGATGTCGAGCGCATCACGGCCCGCATCGCGCTGCGCCAGGTGCGCCCGCGCGAACTCGTGGCGCTGCAGCTCGCGCTACAAAAATCAGAGCTTCTAAGAGCCACCGTTCCTTGGCAAGGAGCCACTGCTCTCGCACAAGAAACTGTCATTCCCGCACAAGAAACTGTCATTCCCCCGCAAGAAGCGGTCATTCCCGCGCAGGCGGGAATCCACAACGCCGGGATGGATCCCCGCCCCCCGATCGAAGTCGAGGGCAGGCCGCGCGGGGATGAC